>DAIQOP010000057.1:11393-17727 GCA_036787815.1 Actinomycetota bacterium | reverse complement strand
CCCTGGTACTGCATGTGCGTCGCATGCGACGCACATGCAGTACCAAGGACTGACGCACGGAGCGCGGCACGGAGCGCGGTGAGGTTCGCCGGCGAGCGAGCGAGCCTCGCTACCGTGACGTCTCCGAATCCGCGGCGCACCGAGAGTCGCAGGAGCGAGCGAGAAGACACCGAACGTGTGTGCGGTCCGTTGTCGGTGGTCGCCGGTACGATGGCCGGCGTCATGATCGAGCCCTCGAGCACTCTCTTCAACGTTCCCGCGAGCGAGCCGGCTGCGGTTCCGTCGCGCCCGCCGAGCGATCCGGTGCGCGCGCCGGAACGCGTCCCGCGCCACTTCCCGCGCCTCGATCTCGAGGGTCTCAACCCGGCGCAGCGCGAGGCGGTCACGCTGCCCGTGGGCCCGGTGCTCGTGATCGCTGGCGCAGGGTCGGGCAAGACGCGCGTGCTCA
This sequence comes from Actinomycetota bacterium, assembly GCA_036787815.1. Classification (GTDB taxonomy): domain Bacteria; phylum Actinomycetota; class Acidimicrobiia; order IMCC26256; family PALSA-610; genus DATBAK01. The sequence continues at coordinate 17,279 of DAIQOP010000057.1, read as the reverse complement.
CCCACCGGCTCGCCTACCTGATCGCCGAGCGCGACGCGTCTCCGTTCTCGATCCTCGCCATCACCTTCACCAACAAGGCCGCGGCGGAGATGAAGGACCGGGTGGCAGACCTCGTCGGCGGTGTCGCCCGGCGCATGTGGGTCTCCACGTTCCACTCGGCGTGTGCCCGCATCCTGCGCCGCGAGGCGCCGCTGCTCGGGTACCGGCCGCAGTTCACCATCTACGACCAGGCCGATGCCGTCCGCCTCTGCGACTGGGTCCGCCGCGACCTCGATCTCGATCCGAAGCGATTCCCCCCGCGCCAGTTGCACGCGCGCATCTCGGCCTTCAAGAACGACCTCGTGTTGCCCGACGAGCTCACTGCCAAGGCCGTCGGTCCGCACGAGACGCGGCTCGCGCGCATCTACACCGAGTACCAGCGCCGGCTCAACGAGGCGTCGGCCGTCGACTTCGACGATCTGCTCCTGCTTGCCGTGCGGCTCTTCCGCGAGCACCCCGACGCGCTCGCGCGTTGGCGCGACCGCTTCCTACACCTGCTCGTCGACGAGTTCCAGGACACGAACCTCGCGCAGTGGGAGCTCGTGCGTCTCCTCTCCGAGGAGCACCGCAGCATCATGGCCGTGGGAGACGCCGATCAGTGCCTGATCGCCGGCACGCAGATCGCGATGGCCGACGGCTCGACGAAGCCGATCGAGCAGATGGTCGCCGGCGACGAGATCCTGTCGTGCTACGGCAGCGGAGACTTCCGCGGCGCGCCGGTGCTCCGCGTGCACGAGAGCCTCGCGTCCGAGGGAATCGCCGTGACCCTTGCCAGCGGCCGTCGCATCGTCTCGACTTCCGACCACATGCACTTCGCGGGCTACGTCCTCGGCCGGATGCCGCAGCAGTTCATGACCTACCTGATGTGGCGCGCGGGGGTCGGCTTCCGCTTGGGCACCTCCCGCGTCTACACGGACGGCCAGAAGAAGCCCACCTTCGGCCCGGCGCTGCGGTGCAATCAGGAGCACGCCGACGCGGTGTGGGTCGTGGCCACCGCCGCCTCCGAGGTCGAATCGCGATTCAACGAGACGATGCTGGCCGCGCGGTACGGCATCCCGACGGTGCCGTTCGTCGCGCGCGACGCCGGCCGCGCCGCCGACCGCAGCCTGGTGGGGAATCAGTCACTTCTCGATCGGCTGTTCGCGGAGCTCGACACCGAGAAGGACGGCCTGCGCCTCCTGGCCGACACGGGGCTCGACTTCCAGTACCCGCATCACTCGCCGTCGGCGTTCACCGCGTTCACCGACGGGCGGCCGCCGCGGAGGCGGCTCGACATCGTGTTGTGCGGCGATCGGCGCGGGCGTCGTCCGATGCACCGCATCTCGATGTTCGGCTACGACGACGAGGGTCGATCCGCGCTCGAGTCTCTCGGCCTTCGCGTCCGCCCGGCGCGCGCCGGATCGGCGGGCTGGCGTTACGAGGCAGTGAGCGCCGACATGGCGACACTCGCGGCGACCGCCGATCGGATCCGCGAAGTGCTGCCCGTCTCGGTCCGCTGTGTCGCCCGTCTGGCTCGCAACAATGCCGTCGCCAACGCGAGCACGCTGCCGTTCCTGCCCGCGTCGTCGGTGCGTCCCGGCATGGTGATGGTCGACTCCGCAGGGGAGTTCGACGTGGTCGCGGAGGTCGAACGGGTCGCGATCGACGTTCCGGTGTACGACCTCGATGTCGCGCACACGCACAACTTCGTCGGCAACGGCATCGTGACGCACAACTCCATATACAAGTTCCGCGGGGCCGACTACCGGAACCTGGCGAAGTTCGAAGAGTCGTTTCCCGACGCGACGATCATCGTTCTCGATCAGAACTACCGCTCGACGCAGCGCATCCTCGACGCCGCGAACGCAGTCATCGCCAACAACGCGGCGCGGCGTCCGAAGCACCTGTGGACCGAGCAGGGCGAGGGTGCACCGATCATCCGCTACGAAGCCGAGGACGAGCACGACGAAGCGTCGTTCGTCGTCGGCGAGATGCGCCGGCTCACCGACACCGGCGATCACCGGTTCGGCGACATCGCGGTCTTCTACCGCACCAACGCGCAGAGCCGCGTGGTCGAGGAGCAGCTGGTGCGCTCGGGCATCCCGTACCGCGTGTTCGGCGGCGTGAAGTTCTACGACCGTCGTGAGGTGAAGGACGCGCTCGCGTATCTGCGCGCGCTCGTCAACCCCGACGACGAGGTGTCGTGGAAGCGCATCGTGAACACGCCCAAGCGGGGTGTGGGCGACACCTCGGTCGCGAAGGTTGAGGCCTACGCGCAAGCTGGCGGCCTCACGTTCCGCGAGGCGTTGCGGGCCGCCGCCGCGGCCGGGATCTCGGGTAAGGCCCTCGGGGGCATCCGCGACCTGCTCGATCTCCTCGACGAGATCACCGACGAGGCCGACGGGGGTGTGGGGCGCACGATCGAAGCCGTGCTCGAACGCACCGGGTACCTCGCCGAGCTGCGCGCCGAGCGTTCCGTCGAGTCGGAGGGGCGCATCGAGAACCTTCAGGAGCTCATCGGTGTCGCGCAGGAGTTCGACTCGCAGGTCGATACCGGCGATCTCGGCGGCCTCGTCGCCATCGGCGGCCTCGCCACCGCCGACCCCGATTCACCAGGCGGCGGGCCGGGTGCCGCGCTCGGCGCGATGGAACGCGCGCAGGCGTTTCTCGAGGCGGTCTCCCTCGTCACCGACCTCGATGCGAACGATCCCGAGCAGAGCGCCGTCACGCTCATGACCCTGCACTCGGCGAAGGGCCTCGAATACCCGGTCGTGTTCATGCTCGGTCTCGAAGACGGCGTGTTCCCGCACGTGCGCAGCCTCGGCGATCCCGACGAGCTCGAGGAGGAACGCCGCCTCTGCTACGTCGGCATCACCCGCGCGCAGGAACGGCTCTACCTCGTGCACGCGTGGAGCCGCATGCTCTTCGGTTCGACCGACTACCACCCGCCGAGTCGTTTCCTCGAGGAGATTCCCGAGTCTCTCGTCGAGGTCGTGGGCGCACCCCGCGGGAGGCGCGGCGCGGGCGGCCACCGCGACGCGGTCGTGTCGGCCGCGATCCGTCGCAGCCGTGAGCTCGTGGGTGGCGGCGACGCCTCGATCGGTTCCGGCGCGTTCAGCCCGCCGACCGCGCAGACCGGGGCACGCGGTGCCGAGCAACTGGGTCTGCGCGTCGGCGACGACGTGCGCCACGAGAAGTTCGGCGAGGGTGTGATCATCGAGATCAAGGGCTCGGGCGACAAGGCCGAGGCCCTCGTGCGCTTCCCCGACGCGGGAGAGAAGCTGCTCCTGCTCCAGTGGGCGCCCCTCACGCGCGTCTGAGGGCGCGCCGCATCGGTCAGCGCGACGCGAACGGGTCCCAGGCCGCCGGGGCCGTCGCGAGGAACCGTTCGATCGTCGCCGTCACCTGCTCGGGCGCGAGGCCGCTGCCGGCGCCGCCGGTGATTCGCAGCTGCGGCGTGAGCGCGCCCGGCGGGTCGGCTTCCCAGTGCGCGCCGTCGGGCTCGGCCTCGCTGAGCTCGGTTGCCAGCGGGCGCAGATCGGGCCGGGCGAGCACGGCGCGCGACACGAACATCACCCAACTCTCGTAGCGCAGCTCGAGCCGGTAGTGATGGCCGTGCACGAGCAGGATGCGGAGGCGTTCCGTGGCGTTGTTCACGGCCATCGGGTGCACGGCTTCGGTCCACTCCTGCGTGAAGCGGTGCGTCGCCCGCGCCGCCCATTCGTCGGGAACCGTGACGACCGCGAGATCGGCGGCCGCGTGCTCCTCGACGCGCACGGTGCCGCGTTCGATCGCGGTGATGCTCTCCCCGAGGTGCGCGTCTTCGTGTTCCCACAGCGCGCGGTGCCGATCGGGGTGGTCGAGCATCTCGGTGAACCGTGGGAGCAACTCGCGATAGAGCGTTGCGGTGATCTCCGGGTAGGAGCCCCCGAGCGCCGCCGCGCCGAGCGGCGACGTGTGGGGGTCTTCGTAGGCCGCGATCGCCATCGCGATGCGCGCGGCGTCGCGATCGGCGAACGTGCCGAAGTCGCCGGCGCGGGCGACGTCGATCACGCGATCCCGCCGCGCGGTCGCGGCGGGGGGATCGACCAGCGCGTACGCGCTGGCCAAGCCGTCCTGATCGAAGTGGTTGTTGGAGACGATGTCGATGCCGTCGAACCAATCGGGGTGGCCGAGCGCACGGAAGGCGATCTGCGCCGAGAGGTCGTCGCGCACCTCGGGCGGTGTGGGGCTGCCGGGCCAGTGCGAGAGCGTGAGCCGCGTGCTCGCGGCGGCCGCGCCGTCGACGACGACGTTGGGTGCATCGCCGAGATCGTCGTACGCGACGAACCGCAACGGCAGCATGGCGGGAAGGGTAGGGACCGTCCCCGATATTCGCAAGTCTGAACTTGCGAAGAACGCGGTCACCGGCCGGGACGGGCGGACGGTACCGTCGCCGCGATGGCACCGAGTGATCTGGCCCACTTGTCCGCGCTCGCCCTCCGCGACTCCGGGCTCGTCGTCGTGACGACGCTGCGCTCCGACCTCACCATGCAGGCTTCGGTGGTGAACGCGGGCGTGCTCGATCATCGGGTGTCGGGTGCGCCTGTCGTCGCGTTCGTGGCCCGGGGCGCGAGCCGCAAGCTCGCGAACCTCCGTGTCCGGCCCCAGACGACCGTGGTGGCACGCGCCGGGTGGGAGTGGGTCGCGGCCGAAGGTGCGGCCGAGATCATCGGTCCCGACGATCCCGCAGTCGGGATCGACGCCGAGGCGCTCCGGCTCCTGCTGCGCGCGATCTTCGTGGCCGCGGGCGGATCGCACGACGACTGGCCCACCTACGACCGCGTGATGGCCGAAGAACGGCGGGCCGCGGTGTTCGTCACTCCCCGCCGCGTGTACTCCAACGGCTGACCGGCCGTTGCCTCAGGAGGTCGTGGTGGTGGCGCGCTCGTCGCCGAAGTCGACGATCCAGGAGCCCTTGAACTCACCGGTTCCCAGCGCGGTCGGGTAGTACTCGAGCTGGGAGTACGTGACCTCGTGCCCGCCGCACGAGAAGTGGTTGTCGGAGGGCTTCCAGTCGACGTGGCAGTCGAGCTTCGAGATCCTCGTCTTGATCGCCACGAGCCGGCCGTCGCGCAGCGCGAGCCAGTACTGGCAGTTGCCGCCGAAGGCGACGAAGCTCGGCGCCGTCGCCGCCCGGGGCACGAGGTCGCTGAGGCTGCCGGCGTTGACCTTGCCGCAGGGCCCGGGCGCGCCGCCCTTTGTGAGGAACAGGATCGTGCCGGCGATGAAGAACCCGCACAGCAGCACCACGGTGGTGATGATCGCCAGCAGCTTGATGTCGGCGGCCCGCTGTTTGGCTGAGGTGCTGGTCATCGGTTTCGCTCCGCGACCCGTGCCTGCTTGGCTGAGCCGGCAAGCCCCTCGCTAGGGTGTCCGCCGCTGACCGGGTCGCATGGCCTCGGGCGGAGGAGGAGTCGTTGCTGCGACGCTACCGCGTCGTCATCGCCAAGCCTGGACTCGACGGCCACGACCGCGGGGCCAAGGTGATCGCTCGTGCCCTGCGGGACGCGGGCTTCGAGGTCGTGTACACGGGCCTCTTCCAGACTCCCCAGCAGGTGGTCGAAGCCGTGGTGCAGGAAGACGCCGACGCCCTCGGTCTCTCGGTGCTCTCCGGCGCGCACATGACGCTGATCCCGCGGGTCGTCGAGATGCTGCGCGCGGTCGGGCTCGACGACGTGGTCGTCTTCGCCGGCGGCATCATCCCCGACCCCGACCGGGCGCCGCTCGGCGACCTGGGCGTGGCGCAGGTGTTCACCCCGGGCGCCTCCCTGCGGGAGGTCACCGACTGGCTCGAGCTCGCGCTCGACACGCGCGAGACCCGCGCGA
>DAIQOP010000057.1:0-11293 GCA_036787815.1 Actinomycetota bacterium | reverse complement strand
CGGGAGGTCACCGACTGGCTCGAGCTCGCGCTCGACACGCGCGAGACCCGCGCGACGCCCGCCTCCGGCGGACGATGATCTCGCAACCTGATCTGGAGCAGCGAGCGGAAGTTCGAGTACCACAGCGCAGTCCCGCGCCGAGCGGCAGCGAGATGCGACCATAAGCAAGGAGCTCACAGTTGGATCTGTTCGAGTACCAAGGCAAGCAACTGTTCGCGCGCTACGGCATCCCGGTGTCGGCGGGGGGCGTGGCCGACACGGTCGAGCAGGCCGTCGCGGCGGCCGACGCGGCCGGGTATCCGGTCGTCGTGAAGGCGCAGGTGCAGGTGGGTGGCCGCGGCAAGGCGGGTGGCATCAAGCTCGCCGAGAACGCCGGGGAGGTGCGCACCCACGCCGGCAACATCCTCGGTCTCGACATCAAGGGCCACGTCGTCGGCCGACTCTGGATCGAGCACGCCTCCGACATCGCCGCCGAGTACTACGCGTCGTTCACGCTGGACCGGGCGGCCAAGCGCCATCTCGGGATGCTGTCGGCGAGCGGCGGCATCGAGATCGAGACCGTCGCCGAGGAGGACCCCGAGGCGATCGCGCGCATCCACATCGATCCCGTCGACGGCCTCGACGAAGCCACGGCGCGCGCGTGGGTCGCCGCCGCGAAGCTCGACCCCGCGGCAACGGAGGGCGCGGTCGACATCCTGCTGAAGCTCTACCGGGCGTACGAGGACGGCGATGCCGACCTCGTCGAGATCAACCCCTTGATCCTCACGCCGGAGGGCAAGGTCCACGCGCTCGACGCGAAGGTCACCCTCGACGACAACGCCAAGTTCCGGCATCCCGAATGGGACGAGCTCGAGGGCCTCGAGAAGCTCGACCCGCGTGAGCGCGACGCCTCGGAGAAGGGTCTCCAGTACGTCGGGCTCGACGGCGAGGTCGGTGTGATCGCCAACGGTGCCGGGCTGGCGATGGCCACCTGCGACATCGTGCACGAGGTCGGTGGGCGCCCGGCCAACTTCCTCGACATCGGCGGTGGTGCCAGCGCGCAGGTGATGGCGAACGCGCTGGGTGTGATCAACAACGACCCGTCGGTGAAGTCGATCTTCATCAACATCTTCGGTGGGATCACCAAGGGCGAGGAAGTCGCCAACGGGATCGTGCAGGCGTTGGGCGAGGTCGCGATCTCGTCGCCGATCGTGATCCGCCTCGACGGCACGAACGCCGAGATGGGCCGCGAGATCCTGAAGAGTCACGAGTCTGACCGCCTGGTCAGCAAGGCAACGATGGTCGAAGCCGCACGGGCGGCGGTCGAGTTCGCGAAGGGGCGCAAGTGAGCATCCTGGTCAACGCCGAAACCAAGGTCCTCGTACAGGGCCTCACCGGCAATCAGGGCCGGTTCTACGGACTGCGCAACCGCGCCTACGGCACCAAGGTGGTGGCCGGTGTGCGCGCGGGGAAGGCCGGCACCGATGTCGAGGGCATCCCGGTGTTCGACACCGTCAACGACGCGGTGGCGGCGACCGGAGCCACGGTGTCGATGCTCATCGTGCCCGCGGCCGGCTGCGCCTCGGCGGTGAACGAGGCGGCCGAGGCCGGGCTCGAGCTGGTGGTCGTGCTCACCGAAGGCATCCCGATGCACGACGAGGCCCGGTTCTTCAACCGCGTGACGCGCGACTTCCCGAAGACGCGCATCCTCGGCCCGAACTGCCCGGGCATCCTCACGCCGGGCGAGTGCAACATCGGCTTCATCCCCGCCGAGGTGTCGAAGGCCGGCGGCCCCGTCGGCATCGTGAGCCGCTCGGGCACCCTCACCTACCAGGCGCTGAACGAGCTCGCGGAGAAGGGCATCGGCGTCACGACCTGCGTCGGCATCGGCGGCGACCCGGTTCCGGGCACGAGCTTCATCGACTGCCTCGAGCTGTTCGAGGCCGACGACGCAACCAAGGCCGTGATCATGTTCGGCGAGATCGGCGGTTCGGCCGAAGAGGAAGCTGCCGCGTTCATCGCCGCGAACATGACCAAGCCGGTCGTGAGCTACGTCGCCGGCGTAACCGCGCCCCCCGGCAAGAAGATGGGCCACGCGGGCGCCATCATCTCCGGCTCGAAGGGCACGGCGCAGGCGAAGATGGCCGCGCTCGAGGCGGCCGGTGTCCGCGTCGCGACCAACCCCACCGCGGCCGGTGAGCTGATGGCCGAGGTGGTCGCGGCGCTGTAGACCGGGGCGCCGCGCGGGAGCGAGCTACGCCGCGGGAGGTGATGCGGCAGCCGGTTCGCGGCTCTTGAGGAAGCCGCCCGCCGCCAGGCCCAAGCTCGCGAGGAAGGCCAGGTAGATCCCGAACTGGCGGTCGAGGGAGATCGACGGCAGGTGGACGCCGAGCACGGATCCGCCCAGGCCGTACTTGTCGCCGATGATCAGCTTCAGGAGCACGAGGACCGCGGCAAGACCGCCGGCGATGAGGTGAACCTGCCCCCAGGTGATCGGCAGGTCGGGGAGCTTGGTCTCGGTGAAGCGGCTCACCGCGATCTGCGCCACCATGATGATGGCCAGGAGCAGCGGGATGATGCCGAAGAGGAAGTAGCTCCAGCCGTTTCGGCTGTAGCTGCCCTTCCCGTACCAAGGAAAGAACGAGAAGATCAGGAAGGCGATCGCGCTTCCGGCGATGACTTTCTCGCTTTGGGTCAGCTTGTTGAGATCCACGGATTCCCCTCCGAGCCGCACCGAGGTCGCGCGGCCATGGTGAACGTTTCGCTAGAAGACCACGTCGGCACGCGGGTTACAAGCACTTGAGGCCGGATTGTGGGGTTCCGGTGGTCGACAAGCCGCTCCCCAAGCTCGTAGGGTCCGCTCACGTGCGGGTCGGAGTCCTGGCTTCAGGAAGCGGAACCAACCTGCGCGCGATCCTCGAGCGCGGTGTTCCCGTCGTCGTGGTGATCGCCGACCGGCCCTGCGCGGCGCTCGATGTCGCTCGCACCGCCGGTGTGGCCGCCGAGCTCGTCGAACGCGACGACTTCGGCGCCGCCTTCGACCGAGTCGCGTACACCCACCGCGTCGTCGACGTGCTCCTCGCCCACCGCGTCGAGCTGATCGCGATGGCCGGATTCGGCACGATCCTCGAGAAGCCGATCCACGACGCGTTCCCGAACCGCATCCTCAACACGCACCCGGCGTTGCTGCCCGCGTTCAAGGGTTGGCACGCGGTTCCGGCTGCGCTCGCCGCCGGGGTCAAGATCACGGGGTGCACCGTGCACTACGCGACCCTCGAGGTCGACGACGGGCCGATCCTGGCGCAGGAAGCGGTGCCGGTGCTCGACGGTGACACCGTCGAGACGTTGCACGAACGGATCAAGGAGGTCGAGCGCAGGTTGTATCCCGAAGTGATCGCCCAGGTGGTGCGCGAATACGACGAGCAGGTGGGGAAGTGAGCGGCTCGAGAACCAAGATCCGCCGCGCGCTGCTGTCGGTGTGGGACAAGACCGGTCTCGAGCCTCTGGTCCGCGAGTTGCACGAGCTCGGCGTCGAGCTCGTGTCGTCGGGCGGCACCGCGGCGGCGATCGAAGCCGCCGGGATATCGGTGACGACGGTCGAGGCCGTCACCGAGGTGCCCGAGATGCTCGATCACCGCGTCGTGACGCTGCACCCGCGCATCCACGGTGGCCTCCTGGCCGATCTCGGCAAGCCCGAGCACCTCGCCGACCTCGAACGCCACGGGATCGCGCCGTTCGAGCTCGTCGTGTCGAACCTCTACCCGTTCCGCGAGCGGCCCGGCATCGAGACCATCGACATCGGCGGGCCCGCGCTCACGCGGGCGTCGGCGAAGAACCACGAGTGGGTCACGATCGTCTCCGCGATCGACCAGTACGAGCCGCTGATCGCGGAGTTGCGCGCGAACGGCGGCACCGTCGGCCCCGACACCCGCCGCGCGTTCGCGATCGAGGCCTTCGCGCGCACCGCGGCCTACGACGCGGCGGTGGTGGAGTGGATGCAGGGAGACGGCGCGCTGCCGCAGCACCTCGTGCTCGCGCTCGAGCGCACCGACGAGCAGCTCAGGTACGGAGAGAACCCGCACCAGCAAGCCGCTCGCTACCGCCGGGTCGCGACCACGAGTTGGTGGGACGGCGTGGTGCAGCACTCGGGCGTCGCGTTGTCGTACCTCAACTTCTACGACACCGACGCCGCGTGGAAGATCGTGCACGACCTCGACGCGCGGCCGACGTGCGCCATCATCAAGCACGCCAACCCGTGCGGTGTCGCCGTCGACGACGACCTCGCGACCGCGTACCGGCGCGCGCTCGAGTGCGACGAGCAATCGGCGTTCGGCGGCATCGTCGCCGTGAACGGGCCTCTCGACGACGCGACGATCGTGGCGATGGTCGCGGGCCCGCAGGCCGACGTGGTGATCGCTCCCGGTTACGCACCCGGAACCGTCGACGCGTTGATTGCGCGCCGGAAGAACACGCGGATCCTCGAGGCGCCGGCACCAGGCGCGGAGCGCCTCGACCTGCGGCAGATCTCGGGTGGGTTCCTGGTGCAACAACCCCACCACTTCGAGACCGGTCGCGACGACTGGCGCGTGGTCACCAAGGTCGCGCCGACCGAGGAGCAGTGGCGCGACATCCAGCTGGCGTGGCGTATCTGCGGTCACGTGAAGTCGAACGCGGTGGTGCTGGTGAAGGACGGGCAGGCCGTGGGCATCGGTGCGGGCCAGCAGAAGCGGGTCGACTCCACCGAGGTCGCGGCGAAGAAGGCCGCGGGTCGGGCCGTCGGCGGCGCGTGCGCGAGCGACGCGTTCTATCCGTTCCCCGACGGTGTCGAGGCGGCCGGTGCGGCGGGAGTGGCGGCGATCGTGCAGCCCGGTGGGGGGATGGGCGACGCGAAGGTGATCGAGGTCGCCGACGAGATGGGCATCGCGATGGTGTTCACCGGCGAACGGCACTTCCTGCATTGAGCGCCGTACTCATGCCCGGAGCGCCGGTCGCGGACGCGACGTTCGCAGGCCTCGCGCCGCGCATCGCCGCGATCATCGCGAGCGGTCACCGGCCGGGTCTCGCGACGATCCTCGTGGGTGACGACGGCGCGAGCGCCGGGTACATCCGCATGAAGCAGGAGAAGGCCGAGGCCGTCGGGTTCACGTCACCGCACGAGCACCTGCCCGCCACGGCGACCCAGGCCGACCTCGTGGCCGCGATCCGCCGCTTCAACGACGACCCCACCGTCGACGCGATGCTCGTGCAGCACCCGACCCCGCCGCAGATCGACTACGAGGCCGCGCTCGCCGAGATCGACCCCGACAAGGACGTCGACGGCATGCACCCGATGAACCTCGGCCGACTCGCGCTCGGTGTTCCCGGCCCGGTGCCCTGTACCCCGGCCGGCATCGAGGCGCTCCTCGCGCACTACGAGATCCCGGTGTCAGGGCGGGAGGTCGTGATTCTCGGGCGCGGGTTCACGCTCGGTCGGCCGCTGTCGTTGCTGCTCTCGCAGAAGCGGCCGACGGCGAACGCCGCGGTCACCGTGGTGCACACCGGGGTGCCCGACTGGCCGCGCTACACCCTGCGCGCCGAGATCGTGATCGCCGCCGCGGGCGTACCCGGCATCCTGCAACCCGAGCACGTGAGGCCGGGGTCGGTCGTGGTCGGTGGCGGAGTGCGCTACGAGGGCCGGCGCCTGCTCCCCGACGTCGACGAGGCGTGCGAGGCGGTCGCCGGCTGGATCACCCCCCGTGTTGGTGGGGTCGGCCCCACCACCATCGCGATGCTGTTCCGCAACGCCGTCGAGGCGGCCGAGCGGCGCGTGGGCCGGATCGGGGCGGCGACGTGACGGTGCCCGTCGGGCCCACGCCGGTCGGTCCCGCTCCGGGCGTCTGCATGCTGTGCGGCGCGCCGCTCGAGAGCGTCGGTCGCTGCTCCGCGTGCGGCCTCGCGCAGGAGGGTGGGCCCGGGCGCCCCGACCCGTTCGGCGTGCCCGTACGGCTGGTCCTGGCCGCCGTGCTGGTGGCCGTGTACGCCGTGACCCTTGTCGTGGTGCTGCTGGCCCGCTGAGCCGCCGCCCGGAGCGCGAGACTGGGGCCGTGCCGGGACGGTTCCGGGTGGCGAGGAATCCCGACGAAGGTTCGGCGCTGCCGTACCTGATCCAGGTGCCGGTCGCGGGTGACCCGTTGGTGCTGAAGGCGAAGGAGCCCTGGCCGCGCACCGCGAAGGTGTACTGCCATCCGGCCGACCCGTGGCCTGACGATGCCGAGTTGCTCGAAGACGTCGCCGTGCGTTCCTGCGTGCGACGCGGTGTCGCGATCGATCTGGTCCTCGACAGGGCTCGCGAAAACCGGTCGCAATTCGTGTTCACGACGTTGCGGACGGGCCGGCCGGGAGTCTTCTGGCAGAGCGCCCGGACGGCGCGAAAGACCCGACCCGGTCTGCGGGTGCCGACCCGGCGGTCGGCCGGAGGGGTTCTCGAGATCCTGGTCGACAGCCGCGAGAAGTACGCATGGAAGTTCGCCGACCAGCAGGCGGTCACCCGGAAGCGCGCGCTGCCGGTCGGCGATTACGCGGTCGAGCTCGACGGCGCCGTGGTCGCCGGCGTCGAGCGCAAGACCCTCGAGGATCTCGTGGCCCGGTTGGTCGACGGAAGCCTGTTGATCATGCTGGGCGAGCTGGCCACCGTCGACCGCGCCGCGATCGTCGTGGAGGACCGTTGGGCGGACGTGTTCCGACTTCGCCACGTCGCCCCGTCGATGGTCGCCGAGCTGCTCGCCGGTGCGCAGGTGCGCTATCCCAACGTTCCGATCGTGTTCTGCGAGACGCGGGCGTTGGCGCAGGAATGGACCTACAGGTTCCTGGGAGCGGCCCTCGCCTTCGCCGACGAGTCGTCTCCGCCCGGGTCGGCCGAGGCAGACTGAACCCGGCACCGGACGCCCGCATTTCGCTCCCGGGGCCGACCGTACGGCAGCATGACCGGTGTCGAAGAACGGTGGGAGACATCTGTGCTGCTCGCCGAACTGACCGTCCGCCACACCAGGCGTCACATGCCGACCCGCCGGGTCGCGCTCGATCATGCCTACCTGCCGATGACCGGCGCGGCGCACGGCCGGCTCCTCCTCTCGGCGGTGGTGTCGGAGTACCTCGGGGCCCTCGACGACGAGCAGGTCGAGCTGCTGCCCCGTCTGCTCGACGACGCCCGCCGCGGCCTCCACGTACCCCGTATTGCGCTCCGGTACCGCCTCCAGACCGACCGGCACGGCCTCGACCGCTCCCGCCACCGGGTGCTGGGTGAGGACGGGAGGGTGGTCGTGGAGCTCGACGTGCACGGTGCCCCGGTGCCCCAGATCCTCGGCGCGGTGCTGGCGATCGCGACGATGGGGCCGCTCGGCCGGGAGACGGCGATCCACGCGTTCCGGATGGTCGAGGCCGGGCGGTTCCGGATCCCCGACGGCGTCTCGGTGCGCCGGCTCGAATACGGGATCCCGCAGGAGGCGCCGCCGAGGCCCGGCGCCCAGTGGCACCGGGGCCGGCCTCCGGAGGAGTTCGAGTGGACCGGCGTGCCGTCGGAGCGGCGGTGGGCGATGGAGGTGCTCGGCCTGCGGGGCGGCACGGCGCTCGACCGCGACGACATCAGCCGGCGCTTCCGCCGCCTGCTACGCGACGCGCATCCCGACCACGGTGGCGCCCGTGCCGAGGCGGCCGAGCGGATCGCGGAGCTGTCCGAAGCCCGCGACGTGCTCCTCGGCTTCGCCGCTTCGGCCGTCCCTTCAGCCGGCGATTAACTTCGTCGTCATGAGAGAACCTGTTCGTGTCGCGGTCACCGGGGCCGCGGGCCAGATCGGATACAGCCTGCTGTTTCGCATCGCGAGCGGCGCGCTGCTCGGTCCCGACCAGCCCGTCATCCTCCATCTCCTCGAGATCACGCCGGCGCTCGGTGCCCTCGGGGGTGTGGCCATGGAGCTCGACGACTGCGCGTTCCCGCTCCTCTCGGGCGTCGTCGCCACCGACGACGCGCACCGCGCGTTCGACGGTGTGAACATCGCGCTCCTCGTCGGTTCGCGACCGCGCACCAAGGGCATGGAGCGCAAGGATCTGCTCGAGGCCAACGGTGCGATCTTCACCGTGCAGGGCAAGGCGCTCGCGGCGGGCGCGGCGAGCGACGTGCGCATCCTCGTCGTCGGCAACCCGGCCAACACCAACTGCCTCATCACGATGAACAACGCACCGACCATCGGTCGTGATCGGTTCAGCGCGATGACCCGGCTCGACCACAACCGGGCGAAGGCCCAGCTCGCGGTGAAGGCCGGCGCGGCCGTCGCCGACGTCACCCGCATGACGATCTGGGGCAACCACTCGGCGACGCAGTACCCCGACGCGTTCCACGCGCTCATCGGTGGCCGCAATGCCGCCGAGGTCGTCGGCGACCAGGCCTGGATCGAGGGCACCTTCATCCCGACGGTGCAGCAGCGCGGTGCCGCCGTCATCGAGGCGCGCGGCTCGTCGTCGGCGGCGTCGGCCGCGAACGCGGCGATCGCCCACGTGCACGACTGGATGCTTGGCACCGCGCCCGGCGACTGGGTGAGCATGGCCGTGTGCTCCGACGGCTCCTACGGCGTCACCGAGGGGCTCATCTCCGGCTTCCCCGTGACGACGGCGGGCGGCGAGTACACGATCGTGCCCGACCTCGACATCGACGCGTTCTCCCGCGCCCGTATCGACGCCTCGGTCGGCGAGCTCGTCGAGGAACGCGACGCGGTCGCGGAGCTCGGCCTGCTCGGGTAGCCCTCGCCGTACACTCGGGGCGATGGCGGTGGATCGCAGCCCGGAAACGCTGCATACGGCGTGCCCGCTCGACTGCCCCGACACCTGCTCGCTGTCGGTCACCGTCGACGACGGCCGGCTCGTAGGGGTCGACGCCGGCCCCGGCAACCCGCTCACCGACGGCTACATCTGCCAGAAGGTGAAGCACCACGCCCGGCGCGTCTACGCGCCCGAGCGCGTGCTCACCCCGCTCGTGCGCACGGGGCCGAAGGGCGCGGGCGAGTTCCGGGCCGCGTCGTGGGACGAAGCGCTCGACCTCGTTGCCGGGCAACTGCGATCGGCGGCAGACCGGTTCGGCGCGCAGTCGGTCGTTCCGTACGTCTACAACTCGTCGGCCCCGGCGATGCAGAACCTCGTCGTCAACCGGTTCTTCAACCGGTTCGGCGCGTCGAAGGTCGACCACACGATCTGCGCGGCGACGCACGGGATGGCCTGGCACGAGATGTTCGGCGGGATGCTCTCGGCCGACCCGCGCGACGTCGTGCACGCGCGCCTCGTCGTCGTGTGGGGCGCGAACCCGACGATCTCGAACGTGCACTTCCCGCCGTTGGTGAACGAGGCCCGCGCGGCGGGCGCGCGCGTGATCGTCGTCGACCCTCGGCGTACGGCGATGGCGCGCCGGGCCGATCGCCACCTCGCGCCCCTGCCCGGCACCGATGTCGTGTTGGCCCTCGCGATGGCCGCGCATCTCGATCGCGCCGGCCTCGTCCACCGCGAGTTCGTCGGGCAGCATACGCAGGGCGCCGACGAGCTCCTCG
Source organism: Actinomycetota bacterium (assembly GCA_036787815.1). GTDB lineage: Bacteria > Actinomycetota > Acidimicrobiia > IMCC26256 > PALSA-610 > DATBAK01. Next base: position 1,745 of record DAIQOP010000057.1, on the reverse strand, counting down.
ACGCGGCGCGCCGGTGGACACCGGAAGCCGCGGCGGAGATCTGCGGTGTGCCCGCCGGCGAGATCGTGGAAGCCGCGGAGGAGCTTGCCGCGACCCGGCCGGCGTACTTCCGAATCGGCTGGGGGCTCGAACGCAATCGCAACGGTGGTTCGGCGTGCGCGGCCGCGTTCGCGCTGCCGCTGCTCACCGGCCAGTTCGGCGTCGTCGGGTCGGGGGTGTACGCGAGCCTGAGCGACGCGACGCCGCTCACCGCCGGCCCGCGCGACCCGGCCGAGAAGCATTCCCCGCGATCGCGTCGCATGAACATGAACCGACTCGGCGCCGACCTGTGCGACCCGACGCTCGAACCGCCCATCGCGGTGTTGTTCGTGCAAGGGGCGAACCCCGCGGCGTCGAACCCGAACCAGCGGGCCGTGCACGCGGGGCTCGTGCGCGACGACCTCTTCACGATCGTGCACGACCAGGTACTCACCGACACGGCCCGGTTCGCCGATGTCGTGCTCCCGGCCACCACGCATTTCGAGGCGCGCGACGTCGCCGCGTCCTACGGCGCGTACGTGCTCCAGGAGACGCCGGCGGTCATCGATCGCGTCGGCGAGAGCCGCACGAACAACGAAGTCGGATCCGCGCTCGCCGCGCGGTTCGGGTTCCCGGCGGAGCGCTTCGACCACGACCCGGCGGTCGTGCTCGCGAACGCCGTCACCGACGGCAACGGCACGACCGGCGCGCGCACGTTGCGCGATGCCGGCACGACGGTGCAGTTCCGCGACACGTTCCCGAGCTTCGAGTCGAGGCGCGCCCGCCTCTCGGGGTTAGAGCAGATCGGGGTTCCGTCGTACCGCCCGCTCGACGACCCGTACCCGCTCGCGCTCCTGTCGCCGGCGTCGGCGAAGACGATCAACACGATGTTCGGCGAGTTCGACGGGCCGGAGGCGATCGTGCGCGTCAACCCCGATGATGCCGCGGCGCGCGGGCTCGCCGACGGCGCGACCGTGCGGGTCTTCAACGCCTTGGGCGAGATCGAGTTGCCGCTGCGCGTCGACGCCGACCTGCGACCGGGGGTCGTCACCATCCCGAAGGGCCTCTGGTGCCGCGCGTTGTCGAGTGGGCTCACGGCGAACGCGCTCGTCCCCGACACGCTCTCCGATCTCGCCGGCGGTGCGACCTTCAACGACGCCCGCGTCGAGCTCGCCCCCACGTGACACCGGAGCAGGTGAGCGTTCGGCACCCGATCGCGTTGAGCGCCGTGCCGAGCCGAGCGAGCATGCGACCATGAATGCCGCCCGTATGTTCTGGACCCAGGAGACGCCGGTCGGCGAGATCGTGGTCGTGTCGGGCGCGGCGGGTGTGGAGCGCATCTGGTTCGAGATCGGCGCCCTCGACCTTGCCGAGCTCGTCGGCGATGCCGCGCCGCGGCCCGACCGAGCGGTGGCGCGCGAGCTCGACGAGTGGTTCTCCGGATCACGCCACCACTTCTCGGTCTCGGTTGCGTGGCCGAGCGATCTCTCGCCCTTCGCCCGCACGGTGCTCGAGACGCTGGCGGAGGAGGTGCCGTGGGGCGAGACCGTCGCGTACGGCGAGCTCGCGGAGCTCGCCGGGCGGCCGCGTGCCGCGCGTGCCGTCGGTCGCATCATGTCGGCGAACCCGGTTCCGTTCGTCGTTCCGTGCCACCGGGTGATCGCGGCGGGCGGACGGATCGGCGGCTACGGGGGAGGGCGGGAGGCGATCGGGTTGAAGCGGTGGCT
>DAIQOP010000284.1:0-4885 GCA_036787815.1 Actinomycetota bacterium | reverse complement strand
CGAGCGCGTCGACGTGTTGCTGCCAGGGATCGCCCGTCACATTGGTGCTTGGCTCAGGCCGACGGCTTCATCGCGTCGGTCACCCGGGCGGCGAAGTCGCGCTGGTTGCGCAACCACTGCTCGGCGGTGTCGAAGCCCTTGTCGACGTAGTGCGTCGCCTCGGGGAGGTGGTTCGCGAGGCGGACGACCGCGTCGGGGAGGCGGGTCTCGGCCTGCTCGCTCACCCACTCGAGCGCGCTGACCACGTTCTCCTGGACGACCTGGACGGCGCTCAACAGCTGCGCCTGGACCTCGTCGGCGATATCGGTCGCGGGCATGAGGTGCTCCTTCGGTAGTGGCGGTTGTGGGGGGCCACGTTGCTAAATATAGTTAGCAACCAAGCGACGATGTCAAGCTGGGGAAGGACGGGAACCGTGCCGGGAATCGGGCTCGTGTTGGGTGCCGGAGGCGTGGTCGGGCACGCGTTCCACGCCGGCGTGCTCGCCGCCCTGACCGAAGCCACCGGCTGGGACCCACGCGAGGCCGACGTGATCGTCGGCACCTCGGCCGGTTCCGTGGTCGGCGCGCTGCTGCGGGCCGGCGCCTCGGCACCCGATCTCGCGGCGCGGGCAACCGGATCGCCGCTCTCGAGCGACGGGCAGCGGCTCGTCGCCCGAGCCGTTGCGGGCAGTGCCCACCTGCCACCGATCCCGGAACGCGCCGAGTGGCGCCGGATCCCGTCGATGTCGGCACCGGGCGCGGTCGCGCGCGCCGCGCTGCAGCCGTGGAACGCGCGGCCGGGCGCGGTCGCCGCGGCCTTCCTCCCCGAAGGCAGCGTGACGACCGAGCTCGTTGCTGCCGGCCTACGGCCGCTGTTCGGCGACTGGCCCGACGCGCCGCTCTGGATCAACGCCGTCGCCCTCGACTCGGGCCGCAGAGTCACCTTCGGTCGCGACGCGACGACGGCGCCCGACGTTGCCGACGCGGTCGCCGCGTCGTGCGCGATCCCGTCGTTCTTCTCGCCCGTGATGATCGACGGCGAGCGCTACGTCGACGGCGGCGTGCACTCGCCGACAAATGCCGATCTGGTCGCGGGGCTCGGGCTCGATCTCGTGATCGTGAGCTCGCCCATGTCGATCGCGGGGCGCGGGCTGCGCATGACTGCCGATCAACCGGCGCGCCGGCTGGCGCGCTTCGCGCTCGGGCGCGAGGTCGCCAAGGTGCGCCGAGCGGGAACGCCAGTGCTCACCTTTCAGCCCACCGCGGACGACGCCACGATGATGGGGCTCAACGCGATGGACGAGTCGAAGCGCGCGCCCGTCACCCGCCACATCCGCGAATCGGCGCGGCGCCGGCTCGCCTCGGCCGGAGCACACGACCGGATGGAGATCCTCAGGAGCTCGACGCCGTCCCGGCCGGCCTGAGCAACTCCGTCATCCCGCCCCGCTCTTTGACGCCGGCCCCGCGAGGCGGTGCTCTTCGCGCAAAATGTCGGATTCGGCGGTTTCCGGGGCCCGTCTCATCAAGAGGCCACCGTGACGGGTCGATGAACGCACATGATTCACGGTGGGCACGCGGAGCCGCGCGATCGGCGCCCTCCCGTGCCGTCCGACGCCGAACACCGCAGCGGCGGCGCGCCGAAGTCGCTCGCGCCGGCCGTGCTCGCGTACGCCGTCGGGCCGATGGCGCTCGCCACCCTGTTGATCTTCCGCCACTTCGGCCTCGTCGCGCAGGCGCCGGTGTGGGCCTACGTCACCGCGCTCGTGGGATCGGGCGTAGTGAGCCACATCGTCGAGAAGTGGCGCGACTCCCGACCGGGTTCGCTGCGGCTCCACGCTCGTGTCGTCGTGCACGTCGCCGCGGTGACGTCGGTGATCTACCTCAGTGGTTGGGGCCCGGCACTCGGCATGGCGTACACGTTCTCGGCGCTCGCCGACATGGAGCAGTCGGGCGCGAAGGCGTGGCGGGCCGCGATGGGTTGGTCGCTCTTCGGGTGCTTCGTCGGCCAGATGCTCGTCTGGTACGGCTGGGCCCCGACCCTCATGACCCGCTCGCAGGCCGAGACGATCGGCACGCTCGGCGCGTTCGTGTTCGCGATCGCGATCCGGATGGCCGGTGCCGCGGGCGAGCGCAAGGAGCACGCGGAGGAGCTGCTCGCGCACCAAGCCCTGCACGACCCGCTCACCGGGCTCCCCAACCGGCAACTGCTCGTCGACCGGCTCACCCACGCGATCGCGCTCTCGGACCGCCGCCGCGGCGTACCCCCGATCGTGATGTTCCTCGACCTCGACCGCTTCAAGCTCGTGAACGACACCTTCGGCCACCGCGTGGGCGACGAGCTCCTCGTGCAGGTGGCCGACCGCCTGCTCACGGTGCTCCGCGACACCGACACGCTGTCGCGGTTCGGGGGCGACGAGTTCGTGATCCTGTGCGAAGAGCTGCCGGCGCACGAATCGGTACCCGTGGTCACGAGACGCATCCACTCGGTCTTCGACGAGCCGTTCGAGATCGGCGACGAGCTGCTCCCGGTGTCGGTGAGCGTCGGGGTCGCGTTGCTCGACGACGCGGTCACGACGACCGAAGCCCTGCTCAGCGACGCCGACGCGGCGATGTACTTCGCCAAGGCACACGGCTCGACCGGCAAGGTGCAGCTCTTCGACCACGCGACCCGTGGTGCGGCGCGTAACCGCGTGCGCACCGAGACCGCGCTCGCCGGTGCACTCGACCGCGGCGAGTTGCGGCTCTTCTACCAACCGATCATCGAGATCGCGACCGACCGCACGGTGGGCGTCGAAGCGTTGCTGCGCTGGATGCACCCCGAACGCGGCCTCCTCGGGCCCGGCGAGTTCCTCGAGCTCGCCGAACGCACGGGTGCGATCATCCCGATCGGCGAGTGGGTGCTCTCCGAGGCCTGTGCAACCGTCTCGCGCTGGAACCGCTCCCGACCCGCGGACGATCGGCTCTGCCTCAGCGTGAACCTCTCGCCGCGCCAACTCGCGGAGGCGAACCTGGTCGACAAGGTGCGCCGGCTGCTCGCCGACGAGAGCATCGACCCCGAGGAGCTCAGGCTCTCGTTCGAGCTCACCGAGACGTTCGTCGCGGTGAACGAGGATCGTGAACGCAACCGCCTCGTGCAGCTGCACGAGCTCGGCATCACGCTCGCAGTCGACGACTTCGGCACCGGCTACTCGTCGCTCGCGTACGTGAAGGATCTGCCCGTGAGCATCGTGAAGATCGACCGCACGTTCGTCGACGGCATCGACCGCGAGCGACGCCACCAGTCGATCGTGCGCGGCATCATCGCGCTCGCGCACAGCATCGACCTGCACGTCGTCGCCGAGGGCGTCGAGACCGACGACCAGTACCGCGTGCTCACCGAGCTCGGCTGCGACTTCGCGCAGGGCTACCTGCTCGGGCGCCCGCACCCCGACGAACCCCGCATCGGCGGTCGCGCCGAAGCCCCTCCGCAGCCGACCACACCGGCCCGGTTCGCGCCGGCCGTCTGAGGCACGCGGCTCGCGCGTCTACGAGTTCGCCGCAGCCCGCATGTCGGGCGCGGTGCAGGCCTGCGCCAGGCACGGGAGACCGAGCATCGACTCCCAGGCGGCGAGCGTGCCCGCGGCGCCGGCGCCGGCGAGCGCGACCGCCCCCACCGTGGCGGTCGGCGTGATCCAGAGGTTCGGCACCGGGTGATCCTCGTCGTACCAGACGAACACCGCGACTTTCCCGGCGCGGTAAGCCGCGCTGTCGATCACCGGTTGGATGTGATCGCGTGCCCACGCGTCGACGGTGGGGTTCGGGCAGTCGTGGCCGTCGTTGCACAGCGTGGGCGTCACGAACGCGAAGTTCGGCAGCGCGTCGACGTGCAGATCGGTGAGCGGCCGGACCTGCTCGTCGCAATGCGCGCGGTCGTCGGCGCCCCAGAGATACAACGCGGGCACGTGCTTCGCCGCGTTCCCCGCAGCGCTGCACGAGGCCGTCGCACCCTCCACGTAGTTGATCGCGCTGAGGCCGGCGCGGCGCGCCTGGCGGAAGAGGTTGTCGGCTTGGGTGCTGCAGGTCGCGCTCGGACCACAGTCGTTGACCGTCGTGGGCTGCCGCGCACCCGTCACCTGGCCCACGTACTGCGTGAGGCTGTTCTGCGTCGGGTCGGTCTCGTGGAAGTCGGAGAAGAACGCGCACTCGCGCGCCAGCCCGTGCAGGTACGGCATCGCCCCGAAGCCGGTGCCTCCGACGCTCTGCCAGGTGCGGTTCTCGAACGAGAACACGATCACCGACGCGTAGCGGCCGGGGTGCGCCTTGCCGTTGCCGCACGGTTTCGCGCCGACGGCCGATGTGGTCGTGACCGTTGTCGTAGAGCCCGCCGTCGTGGTCGAAGAGGTGGTCGCGGAGTCGTTCGACGAACGATTGCTCGCACCCGACGAGCACGCACCCAACGCGACGACACAGAGCAGCGCGGCCGCGATCCGGAGGTTCGTCACGGGTTGCACCCTACGACGCGCGGCATCCCGCGCGTCGCCGTGCGCGTCGCCGCCGGACGGCGATCTCGACGGTGTGGACCCGTACCGACGACCGCGACTCCGGTCACACGTCGACCGGCGTGAACGCGCCCCCCGCGGCATGCGACGCACGCACCGCGTCGAGCACCGCCATGTTGGCGACACCGTCGGCGAACGTGGCCGCAACCGCTCCACTCGGCGGGGTCCGGTGCTCGATCCGGGCCCGGAAGTGCTCGCAGAGGCGGACGTAGGGGCCGTAGTCGACACCGAACGAATGGAGGAGGTCGTAGGCGGTCACCAGGAGATCGGCGGGCGGCGGCTCGGGTGCCGCGACCCTGAGCTCGTCGGGGGGCGCGACCTCCCGGGTGCCGTGCGCGGCGGCGATCTGCACCCGGTCGCCTTCGGCC
>DAIQOP010000283.1:3021-4887 GCA_036787815.1 Actinomycetota bacterium | reverse complement strand
CTCGACCCGCGATCACTCGTGGGGCGTCCGCCAAGACGTGGGGATCCCGCCCGCCGATGTCGAAGGCGCGGGGGCCGGCGCGGCGGCGCGGCTGTCGTTCCGCTTCTCTTGGAGCCCGATGCTGCTCGAGCGGCCCGACGGCAGCTGCTACGCGGTGCACCACCAGTACCGGGAGCTGCGCGCGTTCGGCTACGAAGAGGTGCGTGTGGAAGGTGGCGTCGAGCATCCCGACGGTCGCGTCGAGCAGTTCGCGACGCTGCGGCCCGAGCTCCGGTTCGATCCCGTGAACCGGCGGGTGCTGGGTGGAACCCTCCACTTCGCGATGGACGACGGCAGCGCACGCCCGATCACGGTCGAGGCGATCGGCGACACGGGCTTCCATCTCGGTGCCGGCCTCTACTTCGGCCTGGACGGCCACCGTCACGGTGAATGGCGGGGCAAGCTGCACGTCGACGGCGAGCACATCGCCGACTGCACGACGCCCGAGACCGCGCGCCGGATCCACCAGATCCGCGACGCGGTGATGCGCGTCGACGATCCGGTCGGCGGCGGTCGGGGCTGGTGCAACTTCCAGACCACGATCGTGGGGGAGTGGCCGGACGTCGGCCTCGACGGGGCCTCGTCGTTCGTGTGATGGGACGCTTCGTGTGATGGCGCGCTTCGACATCGCTCCCGAGACTCCCGGCCTCTTCACGCGCCCCGACTATTACGAGCTCCTGGCGGCCCTGCGCCGCGAGGCCCCGGTCTACGAGTACGAGCCCGGCTCGTGGACGATCGCGGCGTACGAGCACGTGCGCGACGTGAGCCGCGATCCGGCCCGGTTCTGCTCCGGCCGCGGTGTGCTGATGAACGATCCGCTGCGCAACGGGGGCGAGATCCACGGCTCGATCCTCCACATGGACCCTCCCGTGCATGCCCCGTGGCGGCAGCTGGTGAGCCGCCGATTCACGCCGCGCGCGACCGCGACCTTCACGGATGCGGTGCGCGCCGCCGCCCGCTCGGTGCTCGGCGAGATCGCGGTGGGGGAGACCGTCGACTTCGTCGATGCGATCGCGGCGCCGTTCCCGGTGCTCGTGATCGCGGAGCTGCTCGGTATCGCCGATGCCGACCGCGACGACTTCCGGCGGTGGTCGGATGCCGCGATCTCCTCGACCGACACCGACACTCCCGCACTCGACGACCTCGCCGCGCTCTACCGCTTCCTCATCGACCACGTTCGTGCCCGCCGCAACCGCGACGACGCCGGCCGCGGTGTTGGCGACATCGTGTCGACGCTCGCGAACGCCGAGATCGACGGCCGGCGCGTGAGCACCGCGGAGGCCGTCGGCTACTGCCTCGCGCTCCTCGTCGCGGGCAACGAGACCACCCGGCATCTCGTGTCCGGTGCCGCGCTCGCGCTCTCGGAGCATCCCGAGCAGCGCGCGATGCTCGCCGCCGACCACTCGCGCATCGACACCGCGGTCGAGGAATGCCTGCGGTGGGTCACTCCGATCCAGGCCTTCGGCCGCACGGTCACCCGCGACACCGAGCTCGGCGGCCAACCGCTCCGTGAGGGCGATTGGGTGGTGCTGCTGTACGCCTCGGCCAACCGAGACGAGCGCGTGTTCGGCCCGACGGCCGACCGGTTCGACGTGACCCGCCGCGTCGACTCCTCTCATGTCGCGTTCGGGTTCGGCGAGCACCTCTGCCTCGGCGCCGCGCTCGCCCGGCTCGAGGCCCGGGTGCTGCTCGACGAGATCCTCGACCGGTTCCCCGATTTCGAGGTCGCCGGCGAGCCCCGCTGGGTGCGCTCGACCCTGGTGCGGGGCATGGACCGGCTCCCGGTGGCCGTCCGGCTGATCGGCCCACCCGTCCGTTGTCGAAACG
>DAIQOP010000283.1:0-3011 GCA_036787815.1 Actinomycetota bacterium | reverse complement strand
TGCGCTGAGCCCACGCGCGGCCGAGTTTCGCGTTCAAGGAGACCGTTCCCGAGGCCGACTGTCACATTTCGGGCCCGGTCGGCGTCGATACCGGTATGAGGCCGCAGCTGCAGGCGGGAGCGCAAGTGGGGTGCGAGGAGCGGTGGGATCCCAGCGGGATCCAGGAGTTGCGGGCGCTGTACGAGCCGCTGCGGCGCTTCGCCGCGGTGATCGGACGCTGGGACGTCGACCCCGACGACCTCGTCCAGGACGCGTACGCCAAGGTGCTGAGGCGCTCGCAGGCCGAGATCCGCGATCTCGGGTCGTACCTGCGCACCACGATCGCGAACCTCGCGATCGACGGGCGGCGGCGGGATCGGCGGGCCGAGAGTGCCCACCACAAGCTGGCGTCGTCGGCGAGCACCACCGACAGCTATCCCAGCGATCTCGACGATCTCCTCCGCCTTCCCGCGCGGGTGCGAGCGCTGCTGTACCTCGTCGAGGTGGAAGGACGCCCGATCGGCGATGCCGCCGACGTCGTCGAGATGTCGGGACCCAACGCCCGGGTCGCGCTCATGCGCGCCCGTCGGCGTCTGCGGTCGGAGCTGAGTGCGGAGTTGAGTGCGGAGGCGAGCAATGAGTGACCTGAGCGACCGGTTCGACAAGCTGGCGCGACGCGGCGCGATGCGCGGCGGCGACGACGTGCTCGCCGAGGCCCGGCGGCGCGCGGATTCTCGCGGCGAGCTGACGGCCGTCGGCGATGCCGCGCCGGCGTCGCCCACCGATACCGGCGAGATCACCTCGCTCGTCGACCTCGAGCCGGTTCGGGCGCGGCGCCGGCCTCGGCGGGTCGGTGGTGTCGTGGCTGCGGGTGGGGTCGCCGCGTCGTTGCTCGTCGGCGTGCTCGCGATCGGGTCGTTCGTCGGCAGCGGTGGTGGATCCGATTCACCCGAGGGTGCGGTGCGCCAGCTGGCCGACGCGGTGTCGCACGAAGACCCGCTCGCCGCGGCCGACGTGCTCGCGCCCGAGGAGGTCCGGTCGCTGAAGGGCACCGTCGACCTGGCGTCGAAGCGCGCCCAGGAACTCGCACTCGCGCGGAGCGCGAGCGCGCCGCTGACCGGGCTCGACCTGTCGGTCGACAACCTGAAGCTCTCCAGCGAATCACTCGGCGACGGGTACGCGAAGGTCACCGTCGACGGGGGCGTCATCTCGGCGCAGACGCATGACTCGCAGTTCTCGCCGCTCGTGCAGCACGCGTTGCGCAACTCGCACGACACCTCTGCGCACGCCGACCTCTCGAAGCTCGCGCGCAGCAGCGACTTGCCCACGTTCGTCGTGACCGTGCAGCGCGGCGGGCACTGGTACGTGAGCGCGGCGTACACCGCGCTCGAGTACGTCCGCGAGGTCAACCACCTTCCCGCGGCCGACTTCGGTTCGGGGATGCGCGCGATCGCGACGCTCGGTGCCGCCACGCCCGACGCCGCGGTGAGCGATGCGGTGCGCGCGCTCGCTGCGGGCGACTGGCAGAAGCTCATCTCGCTCTCGCCGCCCGACGAGATCCCCGTCTACGACTACCGCGCCGCGCTCGTGCAGCAGGCCGGCGACACGAAGCCGAGCTTCACCGTCGACAAGCTCGACACCACCTCGACCGTGAGCGGCGACAGCGCGAAGGTGACGCTGAAGGCCTCGGGCACGACCGACTCGGGCCCGTGGTCGGTCGACGGCGCGTGTTTCCAGTTCCCGAACCAGTTCTCCGTGAAGGAATCGACCGGCAGTGGCCTGGGCGTCCCCACGAGCGTGGTCGGGAGCACGACCGCGCCGAGCACGACGTGCGGGTTGGACACGCTGTCGATCCTGCCGTACGCCGCCTCGGCACCCGAGAACGGGACGGCCGCGCAGATCTCGGTCGTGCGCGAGAGCGGGCGCTGGTTCGTCAGCCCGGTGGGCACGGTGCTCGACCTCGTCGACCACGCGATCGGCAGCTTCTCGCAGCGCACGCTGTACACGATGCTCAACGTTCCCGATCTGTTGCCGCCCGACGGCGCGCTCACGCTCGGCCAACCCGTGACACTGGCGCGTACCGGTTTCGGTGCCTCCGTCTATTCGTTCGCCGGCCACCGGGGCGAGCAGCTGCTCGGTCTCGCCACCGTGAAGCCGCCGGGTCCCGACGGGTTCTTGACCGAGGCGCGCGTCTTCGCCCCCGACGGCACCGAGCTCGACAACGGGAACGGATTGCTGCAGGGGGAGAGCGTGACGCTGCCCGCCGACGGTACCTACAAGCTCGTCTTCCAGGGGTACGGCGGCGCCGCGACCGTGACGATCTGGGACGCGGCACAGGCACCCGAAGCGGCGAAGCACCCGCAGTTCCCTTCCGGGGGCGTCGGGTCGTGCACCTACTCGGTCGGGGCCACGATCTGCTCGAAGTCGTCCGGCGGTCCGGTGATCTCGTCGAGCCCGTCGTCGACCGTGCCGTCGCAGGGCTCGTCGTCGGCGTCGTCGACGGTTCCGGGTGGCTGAGCGATCCCGGCACGCCGCGCGGGTCGCCGAGGCGAGTTACCTCGCGGGTGGGGCCGCGTTGCTCGCCTCGGCGTTCCTGCGCTGGGTCGCGCGCGGCGCGGGGAGCGGGTTGCGCGGTCACGCGCTGGTCGACGCCGTCGTCGCGCTGGATCGCAACGTTGCCGTCGTGTCGATCGGCCGGCTGACGATCCTGTGGTACCTCGTGCCCGCGGTCGGCTCGGTGAGCTGGATCGCCTGCGGGCTCGGTGGGCCCCGCAGCCGGCCGTCGCGCGTCCTCGCCGGCGCCGCGCTCGTGATCACGCTGCTCACCTTCGGCGCCTTCGTGAGGCTTGTCGGCATCGGCCGGCTCGGTTGGGGCCCGAAGGTCGCGATGGCCGGCGCGGTCGGGCTCTGCCTCGCGGCCTGGCTCTCGCCCCGGCCCGTGCCCGACGCGGCCGGCTGACCGATGGGCGCGGCTCCCTAAGCTGGCGGCATGACGCCGTGGCAGGAGGTCGGGGACCGCTGCTACCGCCGCC
>DAIQOP010000056.1:0-17791 GCA_036787815.1 Actinomycetota bacterium | reverse complement strand
TCGGCGGGCGCTGCGTCGACTGCGGCACGATCAGCACCCCGCCGTCGATCCACCCCCACTGCGTCGCCTGCGGGGGCCCGAAGCTCGAGCCGGTGGCGCTCGCGCGCCACGGTCTCGTCCACACCTATGTCGTCAACTACACGATGCCCGCGCCGTTCGTCGCGCCGTTGCCGCTCGCGGTCCTCGACCTCGACGACGGCGCGCGACTCATGCTCCAGGTCGTGGGCGACGGCGAGGAGCTCGCGATCGGCCGGGCGATGCGATTGGTGCTCCGCCGCTACTCGTACGAGCGCGGCGTACCCGTCTACGGGTTCAAGGCGAAGTCGATCGCGATGGAAGAGGGCTCGGTATGAGCTGGAATCGGGTAGCCGTCGTCGGTGCCGGCCTCATCAAGATGGGTGAGCTGTTCGACCAGAGCTACGAGCAGATGGCGGCCGGCGCGTTCGCCGCCGCGGTCGCCAGCGTCGACAAGGGCTTCGAGCCCGATCTCGTCGACGCCGCGTTCGTCGCCACCCAGCGGGGCACGCTCTGGGGCCAGGAGGGCATCGGCGGCAACACCGTGCCCAGCGCGATCGGGCTCTCGGGCATCCCGTGCACCCGTATCGAGAACGCGTGCCCGTCAGGCTCCGATGCGTTCCGCGTGGGAGCGATGGCGGTCGCGAGCGGGGTTCACGACGTCGTGCTCGTGATCGGTGTCGAGAAGATGCGCGACAAGTCGACCGAGGAAGGACTGCTCTCGCGCGCGGCGGCCGGGCACCCGATCTTCACGCGCGGCGAGACCGCACCGGTGTTGTTCGCGCCCTTCGCCACGCGGCACATGGCCGAGTACGGCACGACGCGCGAGATGCTCGCTTCCGTCGCGGTCAAGAACCACTACAACGGTGCTCGCGACCCGTACGCGCACTTCCAGAACGAGATCACGATCGAGCAGGTGCTCGCGTCGGCCCCGGTGTGCCACCCGCTGCACCTCCTCGACTGTTGCCCGCAGACCGACGGAGCCGCCGCGGTGCTGCTCGTACCGGCGGAACGGGCGGAGGAGTTCACCGACCGGCCCGTGTGGGTCGCGGGGTTCGGTGTCGCCACCGATCATCCGTACCTCCACGAGAAGTCGTCGTTCACGGAGATCAAGGCCACCCGCCTCGCGGCCGAGCGCGCGTACGCGATGGCGGGCGTGGGGCCGTCGGAGATCGACTGCGCCGAGGTGCACGACTGCTTCACCATCACCGAGATCCTCGACATCGAAGACCTCGGCTTCGTCGAGAAGGGCCGCGGCGGCCCCGCGAGCCTCGAAGGCGAGACCGCGCTCGACGGGCGCATCCCGGTGAACACGTCGGGCGGCCTGCTGGCGAAGGGTCACCCGATCGGCGCGACGGGCGTCGCGCAGATCACCGAGTGCTGGTGGCAACTGCGCGGCGACGCCGGTGAACGCCAGATCGAGACCCGCAACGGCTTCGCGCTGCAACACAACGCCGGCGGGCGCGGGTCGGGCGTCGCGGTCGTCAACATCCTGACGAACCGGTCATGATCCGCGTCGACCGGGGCGCCGACCACGTCGCGCGCATCGTCCTCGACCGGCCCGAGGCCAAGAACGCGCTCACCGCGGAGATGCGCGACGAGCTCGTCGCGAGCGTCCGTTCGGCGCGGACCGACCCGGAAGTGCGCGCGGTGCTCATCACCGGGGTGGGCGACGCCTTCTGCGCGGGCATGGACCTCTCGGCGTCGACGGTCGCGCAGGCCGGGCGCGAAGGGTTCGAGGTGCGCTCGACCTCCGAGGCGCTCCGGGCGGGAGTGCAGGCCTTCGTCCGCGAGCTGTGGGAGCTCGACAAGCCGACGATCGCGGCCGTGAACGGTGTCGCGGTCGGGCCGGGCGCGCACCTCGCGCTCGCGTGCGACTTCGTGCTCGTGAACCCCACGACCCGGTTCCTCTGGTCGTTCCACCGCTGGGGGCTCGTCGCCGACGCGGGCGGTGCCTACCTGCTCCCGCGCCTCGTGGGCCTCCCGCGCGCGAAGGCGATGCTGATGCTCGGCGAGGGCGCGGTCGGGCAGGAGGCCGTCGACCTCGGGCTCGCGTACAAGTGCGTCGAGGCCGACGCGCTCGACGCCGAGGCCACCGCGCTCGCGCGGCGGCTCGCCGAGGGCCCGACGCGCGCGTTCGGCCTCACGAAGCGTCTGCTCAACGCGAGCTTCGAGACCGACCTCGCGCACTCGCTCGAGCTCGAAGGCCACTTCCAAGCGCTGGCCACCACCACCGGCGATCTGCGCGAAGGCATGAGCGCGTTCCGCGAGAAGCGCTCCACGAACTTCACGGGCACATGACGACCCGCTTCCCGATCCGCTACTCCCCCGGCAAGGGGCTGCTCCTGCGGAGCATCGGCATCCCGCCGCGTGCGTCGTACGTCGAGGTCGACGACCACCTCGTGCGCGTGCGGATGGGCTGGGCGTTCCGCGCCCGGATCGACCGCGGGCGGATCGCCTCGGCGGAGCCTGCACGCAAGGTCCGGCTGACGGCGGGGGTGCACGGCTGGCGCGGCCGCTGGCTCGTGAACGGAGCGTCGGGCCCGATCGTCACGATCCGCATGAACAGCCGCGCCCGCGGCTGGGTGCTCGGGTTCCCCGTGCGGCTCCGCGAGCTGTCCGTAAGCGTCGCCGACCCCGTCGCGCTCGTCACCACGTTGTCGTAGCCGTCGCCCATTTGCCGCGCTCGCGGGCGCTCTGGTCGAATGCCCGCACCAGGACGCAGAGCAGGAGGGCCCAGTGGGTCTGTTCGATGGCAAGGTCGCGATCGTCACCGGTGCCGGGCGCGGGATCGGTCGCGCGCACGCGTTGATGCTCGCATCGGAGGGCGCGGCGGTCGTGGTGAACGACCTCGGGGGCGACATCACCGGCGACGGCGCCGACATCACCCCCGCCCGGCAGGTGGTCGACGAGATCGTCGCGGGCGGCGGCCGGGCGATCGTCAACGGGGCGAGCGTGTCGTCGTGGAGCGGCGCCGAGCAGATGATCCAGCAGGCGGTCGACACCTACGGTCGCCTCGACGTGCTCGTGAACAACGCGGGGATCCTCCGAGACAAGATGAGCTTCAACATGGACGAGGCCGAGTGGGACGCGGTCATCGACGTGCACCTCAAGGGCCACTTCGCGCCGTCGCGGTTCGCGGCGAGCTACTGGCGGGCGCAGTCGAAGGCCACGAGCGAGCCGGTGAACGGCAAGATCGTGAACACGGCTTCCGAGTCCGGGCTCTACGGCAACGCCGGCCAGGCGAACTACGCGGCAGCGAAGGCCGGCATCGCGTCGATGACGATCGTGATGGCCCGCGAGCTCGAGCGCATCGGTGTGCGCGTGAACGCGGTCACGCCGACCGCCCGCACCCGGCTCACCGACACGGTGGCGACCGGCGGCTTCATGGACAAGAAGGAAGGCGAGTTCGACCGGTTCGCGCCCGAGAACATCTCGGCCGTCGTGTGCTGGCTCGCGTCCGATCTCTCCGAGGGTGTGACCGGCCAGGTCGTGAAGGTGATGGGCGGGCAGGTGCAGCTCCTCACGGGTTGGAAGCCGGTCACCCAGGTCGACGCCGACACCGAGTGGACCATCGAGTCGATCGACGCGATCTCCGACGCGCTCTTCGCCAAGACGGGCAAGGGCGTGCCGGTCTTCATGCCTCCCGTCGAGGCCTGAGCCACCCGGCACACACCCGATGCCGACGCCGAGCGAGCTCGTTCGAGAGGCGTTCCTCGCCACCGCGGCCGAGGCGCGCGGGCTCATCGCCGAGCGCGCGGTCGCGGCGAGGTGGCGGGAGCCGAGCGCGCTCGCTGAGCTCGACGTCGGCGCGGTGGCCGGGCACCTCGCGCGCGCGGCGTTCGTCGTCACCACCTACCTCGACGCCGCCGACACTGGCGACACCGCCGACACTGCCGACACGGGTAGCGAGGGTGGCGAGGGTGCCGACGACGACCTCGTCACGGCCGACGCGTACTTCGAGCGGGTGATCGCGGCCGCCGGTGCGTCGGCCGACGACATGCACGCCGGGATCCGGGCCCGGGCCGCGGAGGAAGCCGCCGACGGTCAGGAAGCCCTGCTCGCCCGACTCGACGCGACGCTCCAGGCGCTCGACGCCCGCCTGGCTTCGGAACCCGCCGAGCGGACCGTCACCGTGGCGCTCGGGATCACCATGCCGCTCGACGAGTACCTCGTGACGCGAATGATCGAGCTCGTCGTGCACTCCGACGATCTCGCGGCCAGTGCCGGGCTCGAGACGCCCGAGTTCGACGCGCTGACGATGGCGTGCGTGATCGGGTGCATGCTCGCGATGGTGCGGGCCCGCAACGGCGACCTCGCGGTGATGCGCGGCTTCGCCCGGCGCGAGCGCGACGCGGTCAGCGCACTCCGCGCATTCTGATCTTCTCGTCGGCCGAGCCGCTGCGGTACGCGAGGATCCCGAAGAGCCCGATCGCGGCGGCCAGCGGGCACCACAGCGCGGCGGCACCCCATCGCCCGTAGAGGGGCGCGGCGACGGCGGCCGAGGTGGCGGCGATCACGAGCCCGGTCGCTTCGTAGAGACCCTGGCCCGCCGCGACGAGCTCGGGTGGGCTCGCGGTCGCCACCGCGGCCTGCCCGGCCGGCGTGCTCCCGGAATCGAACACCGAGTGCACGAACGCGATCATGGCGAGGAAGATCGGCGTCGTCACGAAGCCGTACGCGACGACGAACGGCACGGTGCACACGGCGCAGGTCGCGCCGACCCGCAGCGGCCCGTACCGATCCGCGATGCGCCCGCCGATCGGGGCCAGGAGCGCGATGGGCGCGGCGAAGATCGTCAACGAGAGCGCGACGAACAGCCTGGTCGCGCCGCGGTCTTCGAGGAACCGGGCCCACAGCGAGTCGTACACGCCGATCGGGACGTAGAGCGTCGCGCCGAGGAGCAGCCCGGCGCGAATGCCGCGGCGGCTCAGCAGAATGCGCAAGGCCCGACGCGGCGACTCACCGGTCACCGCCGGCACGCGCATGCGCACCACCGTGGGCACCGAGCACGCGAGCAGCGCGGCGAGCAGGAAGAACGGGGCGCGCAGGCCGAACGCGTCGGCGAGCACGGCCCCGACGGGCGGGCCGAGGAGGAAGCCGCCAACGGTGAAGCTCGAGAGCCGGCCGAGTGCCGCGCCCATCAGGTCGGGATTGCGCTCGATCACCACGCGCCGGGCCGCGGGAACGAACGCGCCTTCGCCCAGGCCGAGCACGACGCGCGCTCCGACCAGCTCGACCAGGTGATGCGCGACCGCGAGCCACAGCAGACCCGCGATCGACACCAGCACACCGCCGATCAGCATCGCCCGCCCGAACCCGCGGTCGGCGTAGCGCGAGAGCGCGACCTGCGACGCGAAGCCCGCGAGGAACGAAGCCGCGACGGCGGCACCCAGACCCCAAGGCTGGAAGTGCAGCTCGCGTTGGTAGTCGGGCAGCAGCGCGAAGATCGCTCCGAAGCCGATCGTGACGGTTGCCGAGACGATGAGCAGCGAGACCGGAACGTCGACAGCCCCTGATTCGCGCTTGCCGAGCTGCACCGTTCCCCCGATCCGACCCGGCCACGCTACCCGTCCGGGTCGGCGGCAACCGTCTCGATCCGCGTAGGCTCGAACGACGGGGACACCCGTTCGCCGCCGTTCCCGCAGGAGATCCAGCAATGGCCATCGAGGTCCAACCCGCACCGACGACCACGCTCGGTCTCGACGAGATCAAGCTCGGCGAGCTCGAGGTCTGGATGCGTCCCGACCGCGAAGGCATCTTCGCGAAGCTGCGCGCCGAGGCGCCGATCACCTTCCACGCCGAGCCGGTTCCGCCCCCCGACGTTCCCATCCCGCAGGGCCCGGGCTTCTGGGCGCTGACGCGCTACGCCGACGTGTACCAGGTGAGCCGCGACCCCGACACGTTCCGCTCGGCCCCGAGCACCACCATCGGCGACATCCCGGCCGAGCTCGCCGAGTGGCTCGGCAGCATGATCAACATGGACGCGCCGCGGCACACCAAGTTGCGCCTGATCGTGAACCGGGGCTTCACACCGAGGCGCGTCGCCCAGATCGAAGACACCGTGCGCGCGCAGGCGCGCGACATCGTCGACAACGTCGCGTCGCTCGGCGAGTGCGACTTCGTGAGCGAGATCGCCGCGCAGCTTCCGCTGCAGATCATCTGCGACATGCTCGGCATCCCCCGCTCCGACACCGGCCGCATCTTCGAGCTCACGAACAAGATCCTCGGAGTCGGCGACCCCGAGTACGTGTCGTCGCTCGAAGAGCTGATGGGCGCGGGCATGGAGCTGTTCCAGTACGGCCTCGCCGTGGCCGAGGACCGGCTCAAGGACCCGCGCGACGACATCACGAGCGCGCTCATGCACGCCGAGGTCGAAGACGAGAACGGCAAGCACCGGCTCACCTCCAGCGAGCTGGGATCGTTCTTCCTCCTCCTCGTCGTCGCCGGGAACGAGACCACCCGCACCGCGATCAGCCACGGGATGCTCGAGCTCACCCGCCGCCCCGACCAGCGCAAGATCTGGATGGACGACTTCGAGAAGGTCTCGCCGACCGCGGTCGAGGAGATCGTGCGCTGGTCCACCCCCGTCATCAACTTCCGGCGCACGGCCACGCGCGACGTGGTCGTCGGCGGGCAGGAGATCAAGACCGGGGAGAAGGTCGTGATGTTCTACAACTCCGCGAACCGCGACGAGCGCGCGTTCCCCGACCCCTACCGGTTCGACGTCACCCGCACCCCGAACGAGCACGTCGGCTTCGGCGGCGGTGGCCCGCACTTCTGCCTCGGCGCCAACCTCGCCCGCCGCGAGATCAAGGTGATGTTCGAGGAGCTGTTCCGGCGCCTCCCCGACATCGAGATCAGCGCAGAACCCGACATGCTCCAGTCGTCGTTCATCCACGGCATCAAGCGCATGCCCTGCACGTGGACGACGGTCAACGACTGAGCAGATGCGAGCCTACGGCCGCCAGCGGACGGAGCCGTTTACGCACCACGCCGTCGTCGAGGCTTGACCGCCCGAACGACATGCACCATCGATGAGTTGCCGGTTGCCGAGCGGTCTGCCGAGGTTGACGGTGAACGGAACCGCGGTGTTGCCGGGGCACGTGTAGCCGCCGGGCGGGAGTGTCTTGACGCTGAATGTCACAGTGAACGCGGTCTCGCTGATGTCGACGGTCGGCTCGAGGACCGGTCCCGTGCCCCCGCCACTGCAGCCAAGTCGGGTCACGTACGCAGTGAACGACGTGGATCGGCTCGTCAGCTCCGGTGCCGAACCGCCCGGAGGCGTGACGTACCAGACCGCGGTATCGCCTCGGGCCGCGCCCGGCCGAGGCACCGTCGAGGTCGGCGCGCTCGAAGACGTTGGAGTCGGCCTGCTCGACGACGTTGGGGGCTCCGCGTTCCGAGACGGGCTGCAGGCCGCGACCAACAGAACGAGACCCACGACGTACGCGCCTCGCCTCATACCGTCTCTGACGCTCGAATGGCTGTCGACGTTCGAATGCGGCCCCGCAGGACCGCATTCGTAGCACCGCGAGTCGGATCGCTCACATCGCACCCGATCGGCGGCCATGTGCGGTCACCGGGTCCAAATTCTGTCTCAAAGCCCCGGCTCGGCGGCACATGCCGCGCTCGAGCGGCAGGTCGGTCAGGGCTTATCGGTGACGAGCCACTCGACCGCGACCGGCAGACGCGTTTCGAAGTCCAAGATCTTGGCCCAGTCGGGCTCGATCGTGATGCGGGCCATCTGCGGGTAGATGGAACGGGCCTGCGCTTCGAACTGCGGCCGCTGCTCTGGGGGAAGCGACTTGCCGGACGCCTCGAGAAACTCGTCGGGGACGCCGTCGACGATCTCGACGGTGGCGGTCCCCCGGACGAGAAGCACGCGCGGCGGCTGGGTGGCGGTATCGATGCTCAGCGCCACCTTCGTGTGAGGCGTGAGTGCTCGCACCTTCGGTGCTTGTACCGCGGTACAGACGACGAACGTCGATCCATCCCAGACGTAGCCGACTGGAACGACCCGGGGCGCACCATCGGTGCCGCTGTACCCGAGGTGCGCCACGAGCGGAGAGCGCAGCAACTCCTGCGCGAGCGGATCCGTCAGGACGGCCATCACATTCTCGCGTTGCACGGATTCGCCTCCGTCGTGGACTCTGCCCCAAACCCTCTCACAGGCGGCGATCGGCCTCGAGTCCTCCTCACGCGTTCTCGGAGCCGAACAATGAGCGGCGGGGTCAAGGTCGAGGAGCACGTGCGAGGGCCACGGTACCGTTGCGCCGGGAGGGCGAGCGATGGGCGAATTCGATCTCGTCGTGCAGGCGTTGGACTCGTATCGGCCGCACGACGCCTCCGAGGTCGCAGACGGGCAACGACTCCGGTCATGCCTCACCGCGACCGACGTTCGCTCGCGCGACGCGCTGCTCCACGTCACGGCGTCGGCCCTCGTGGTGCATCCGCCGACGCGCACGGTGTTGTTGCGGTGGCATCCGCGAATGGCGATGTGGATGCAGGTGGGCGGGCACTTCGACGCCGACGAGACCGATCCGTGGCTCGTCGCGGTACGCGAGGCCCGTGAAGAGACGGGGCTCACCGACCTGCGCGCCGACGCGCGCCCCGACGCCCGTCAACCGGTGCAGATCGTGATCGTTCCCGTACCCGCGCACGGCGACGAACCCGCGCACGAGCACGCCGACATCCGGTACCTGCTCGCCACCGATCACCCCACCGAGATCGTGCCCGAGTCGGGCGCGGCGCGGCTGCGGTGGACCGACATCTCGGTCGCCGTCGAAGAGGCGACCGAAGACAACCTTCGTGAGTTCCTCACCCGGATCGCCGCCATCCTCGACGACACCGCACGCGCGAACCGGGGAAGCCGATGACGACCGAGCCGAGCTGACTCGTCGCAGAAGGCCGGAGCGGGCGCGTCAGCGGCTGCGTTCGGCGCGCACGAGAGCGACGCGACCGAGGTCGAGCACGCACCGCGCCTCGACGAAGCCGGCATCGCTCAGCGTCTGCAGGTGTTCGTCCACCGTCAGGAGGTGTCCTTCCGGCTCCTCGCCGGGCACGTTGACCAGGTCGGCGACCAACACGACTCCGCCCGGGCGCAAGCGGGTTAGCGTCGATCGGTACAACGCGGGAATGCGGTCGGCGCGGCGGAGCTCGTGGACGGCCTGGAGCGACACCGCCGCGTCGAACGAGTCGCCGATCAGGTGCTCCCAGCCCGGCTCGCAGTAGTCGACCTGCACGAGCTCGACGCTCGACGACAGGAACGCGAGCCGGTTGCCCGCCATCGCCTGCATGTGCGCCGAGTAGTCGACGGCCGTGTACTGCGCGACGTCGACGCGGCTGAACAGCTGCTCGGCGAGATACCCGGGGCCCGAACCGAGCTCGAAGATCTTGAGCCCGCCCTCCATCGAGCGAGCGAGCGCATCGAGCTCACCGACGAACGCGTCGAAGATCGCGGCACGATGCGGCGCGTCGTTGGCGGTCGCAGCCCATTCCGCGGCGTAGCCGTCGTCGTGCCAGCGGTGCTCGGTCGGCACCTGTCCGCGCCGCGCCTTGGCCATGCCCGCGACGCTAGCCAGGCTCGGTGCCCCGGCGGGCTTCGCCGATCGCCACGCACAGGCCGGCCGCGGCGAGGATCGCGAACAGCGGCTCGGCCGGCACGCGATACCGCGGGTCCCCGAAGAGGATCACCGGCACCGCGGCAAAGGCGACCGTGCTGCCGAGGAGGAACGTGCCTTCGGGTCGGCGCCGCGCGACGAGCATCACCACCCCGATCGCGGCGAAGCCGAGCACCACGTACGCAGCGCCGTCGGAGAGCGCGGCGGCCACCCCGCGCCACCGGGGATCCATCGAGCCACCGAAGTCGTCGAGGCCGCTCGTGTCGCGCTGGTAGGCGAGATCCGTGCGCCAGAACCACATGCGCAGCTCCCCCACCGGGTGGTGCACGACCCACTGGATGGCCTGGCGCGTGGCGTAGGTGTTGACCTCGCCGTCGGCCTTGGCCGTCGACGCCGGCAGGTGCGCGGGTTTGCAGCGCCGTTCGAGGATCCCGGTGTCGAGGCCGCCGGTGGCCTCGACGTTGCGCGACATGCACAGCGCCGGGCCGATTCCGGTCGAGATCGGCACGAACGCGTGCAGCTCGACCGCGTTGCGGATGGTCCACGGCACCACCACCGCGACCATCGCCAGCGCGACGGTCGCGAACGCGACGAGCGTCTCGCGCCACGGTCGGCGGGCGAGCACGCGGGTGGCCAGGAACGCGAACAACAGGAGCGCGATCGTGGGACGCACGAGCGCCACCACGCCAGTCATCGCGCCACCGGCGACGAGTCGCCGTACGCGAGGGTCCGCTCCCGTCGCCCCGGGGAGCAGCACGAGCAGGGTCGCGAGGCTCAACGCGATGAACACGGTCTCGAGCTGCAGCGTGGCCGTGGTGGTGATCAGGTTCGGGTACACGGCGACGATCGCGGCCGCGACCAGGCCGACCCTCGTGTCGAACACCCGGCGGGCGAGAGCGAAGGCCAGCAGGATCGTGAGCACGCCGAGGATCGCCTGCGCGTAGCCGACCGCCCGCACGACGCTGCCGTCGGCGATCGGCGAGTGCCAGACCACCCACGCCACGCCGGCGATGAACACGGGGTATCCGGGCGGATAGAACGACGACGGCTGACGGGCGAGCGGCGGCTGGTGATCGCGCTTGCGGATCGCGTTCTCGATGTCGATGAGCGGGTTCGTGTAGCCCTTGCCCCGCGCGAGGGTCTCCCCCTGCAGCAGGTAGGCCTCCGGATCGCCGGCGAAGCGCGGGGGCACACCGGCGTGCGCGACCCATGCGACCCGCAGGCCACCGCCCACGAGCAGGACGAGGAGCAGGATCCGCCGGCTCCGCGGTGATCCGATCCCGCGCCACCAGCGGACCGGCCGGTCGACGACGCCCGCCATCAGAGGCCCGCGTCGCTTCCCACTCGCCGCCCGATCGCCAGCACCGACGTACCGGCCGGCAACGACACGAACCGCAGCAGGAACCGCTCGCACGCGGTGAGCACGAGCGCGGCCGCGTCGGTCAGGCCACCGCGCTCCTCGAGACCCAGCTCGGGCGAATCGGGTCGCGCCACCCGTCGGCGGAACCAGACCGGCGGCACCAACCAGCCGAACAGGTGGCTCACGTACTCGACGCGCAGACCGGCGGCCTCGAGCTGCGCGCGCAACGCGGCCCGGTTGTAGCGCCGCCGGTGCCCCAGCACTTCGTCGGCCCGTGACCAGAGCCGCTCGTGGCCGGGAACGGTCACGACGCACACGCCGCCCTCGGCGAGCATCGCCGCCGCGGCGCGCAACATCGTGACCGGTTCCGGCGAGTGCTCGATCACGTCGAGGAGGCACACCACACCGACCGAGCCCGGCCGCACCGGTGGGCTCGCGGCACCACCCTGCAGCGTGAGGATGCGGTGGGTCTCGCGTGCACACACGGCGAGCGCCGCATTGCCTTCGATTGCGACGACCCGTCGCCGGTCCCACGCGAGGCGCGCGGTCACGCCGCCGGCCCCGGCACCGAGATCGACGAGCCAGCCCCCGGTCGGCGCGAACCGCCCCAACGCCCAGTTGACGTACGTGGCCCGGCTGCGAAACCACCAATGCTGCGAATCGGCGGCGGCGAGCGCGGCGGCGTTCTCGTCGTCGAACACACCGTCGCGCGTCGGCGCGCCGGCCACGACCGAACGAATCGGGTGGTGGCGCGTGTTGCGGCGCGCGTGGCGGGCGATGCGCGGGAGCGCGCGCAACATGCCCACACCGTCGCGCGCGACGTGCATGGCCGAACCGGGCTGGTGGTTCCACGCGATCGGCACCTCGACGACCGGTCGGTCGCGGGCCAGCGCCTGCGCGATCACGTCGACGTCCCATGCGAAGCCGGTCTCGGTCACCCCGTCGAGGATCTCCCGCCACAGCGTTCGCGGCGCGGCCTTCGCGCCGCACTGGGTGTCGGCGATGCCGGGAGTGACGAGCAGCTGCGCGGCCCGGTTGTACGCCTTGCCGAGCAACTCGCGCGAGCGATGCTCCCGGACGCCGAGCTTCGAGGTGGGCAGCCCACGCGAGCCGACCGCGAGCACTCCCTGCTCGGCAACGGCGACGACGCGCGCGAGCTCGTCGAGCGGCGTCGCGAGGTCGACGTCGCAGAACGCGACGAGCGGGCAGCTCGCCGCCTCGATTCCCGCCTGCACGGCCGCTCCCTTGCCCACGTGCGCACGATGCAGCACCCGCACGGAGGCGCCGGGAGGTGCCTCGACGGCCGCGAGCAACCTCGGGGTCTCGTCGGTCGAGCCGTCGTCGACGAAGATCAGCTCGCTGCCCGGGCCCCGGCCCGCGACGAACGTGAGCAACGGCTCGAGCGCGGCATCGAGGCGGGAGACCTCGTTGAACACGGGGACCACGAGCGAGAGCGGCCCGGTCGTCGCGTGGCCCATGCGGGGGCGACTGTACGCGACCTCGCCGGCGGTCGGGCGCTCAGCGCGCGCCGTCGAGGATCTCGGTGAAGCCGGAGGGCTCGTGCGGACCGATCACCAGCTGCTCGAACACACCGACACCCACGCGCTCGCCCATCGTGGCGCGCACGATCTGCTGCACATGGAGGAAGAACGGATCGACACCTTCGACGTCGTCGACCTTCCACCGGTCGGCGTGCACCGACAGGTCGCCCTTCCAGTGCCCGTGCCCGAGCTCCGGGTGCAGGTAGCCCAACCCGCGCATGTGGAACGTGGAGAGCGGCTCGAGCGTGACGATGCGCTCCTCGCCCCGGTGCGGCGCGAGGTGGATGGTCGCACCTTCCGACCGGCGCGTGCCGGGCTTCCACTTCACATCGGCCCGCACCGACCGCATGGTCTCCATCTTCACGTCGGGCCCGAACACCGGGTCGGTCGGACCGCTCAGCACCGGCATCACGAGCCCCTCGGAGTGCCACTGCCGCCCGTCGGCCAGCTCGTTGGTGTCGAAGTGCACACACACGTCGTCGAAGTTGATCGGCGCCCAGAGCCAGAAGAACTGGGTGCCGAACCCACCCGGGCCCGGCGGCGCCGCGCCCACGGGCCGCACGCCCCACGACCGGTCGCGGCAGCCGAGGAACTCCGACGGCGCGATCGCGTGCGACTCACCGTCGAACGTGAGCGTGCCCTCCCAGGCCCCCCACTGCGTGAGGCGCGTGTAGTCGAACACGGACGTCGCGCCGTCGTGCAGCGTGAAGCGGGGCTCCTCGACGACGGCCGAGCGCGCGCCGAACACGAGGTCGGCGGTGATCCCCGAGTCGTTCGGCTCGACCCGCACACGCAAGCGGCGGAACGGCTCCTCGACGGTCACCGAGATGGGTCCGACCTGCGTCTCCGTCGGGTCGAGGGGGGCCCGGCGCGACGCGATCAGACTGATCTCCTCGCCGTCGCGCAGCACCGCGAACGCCGCGTCCATCACCTTGCGGTTCGGGTAGAGGCCGAGGGCGGCACCGAAGTACAGCGAACCGTCGCGCGAGTAGCCGTTGAAGAAGTACCGGTCGTAGTGGTTCAGGCTGCTCTGAGCGGTGTGGGCAACCGGCTCCGACGTCTGGTGGAGTGGGTAGTCGTCGAACGGCGTCAGCATGCCCGGATCGTAGAAGCCGCGAGCCGGAATAGCAGCGACTCCGATCCCACCATTAGGGTCGCCGCCTGACGTCGGTGTCAGGTTGACGGTGGAGCGAAAGGGGTTCGGCAACGTGAAGCTCGCATGGAGCCCCGACGACGAGGCCTTCCGAGCCGAGCTCGACACCTTCCTCGACGCGAACACGCCGCCCGAGGCCGGGAGCTACGACTTCCTCGGCGAGACCTCCGACGGCGTCGAGCTCATCCCGCAGTGGCTGCGCGACTGGCAGGCCACCCTCTTCGACCACGGCTGGATGATCCCCGCGTACCCGCCCGAGCTCGGTGGGCGGAACTGCACGCCGGTGCAGACGCTCATCTACCTCGAGGAGCTGTCGACCCGCCGCATTCCCCGCGCGACGCACTTCCCCGGCTACGCGATCGTGGCACCGAGCCTGCTCGAGTACGGCAACGAGGCGCAGAAGGAGCTCGTTCCCGCCGCGATCCGGGGCGACACGATCTGGTGCATCGGGATGAGCGAGCCGAATGCCGGCTCCGACCTCGCGGGGCTGCAGACACGCGCCGCGGTGCACGACGACCAGTTCGTCGTGAACGGGCAGAAGGTGTGGACGAGCTACGCGACGGTCGCGAGCAAGTGCTTCTGCTACGTGCGCACCGACCCCGCGGCGCCGAAGCACCGCGGCATCTCGCTGCTCATCATCGACATGGACACGCCGGGCATCGACGTTCGGCCGCTGCGCCACATCAACGGCAAGGCCGACTTCGCCGAGGTGTTCTTCACCGATGTCGAGGTGCCCCGCGAGAACCTCGTCGGCGCGCTCAACGGCGGTTGGGCCATCACCCAAGGCTCGCTCGCCCACGAACGGGCCGGCCTCTGGGTCGAGGGCGTCGCCCGGCTGGAGCAGACCGTGATGGGCCTCGTCGAGCTGGCCCGGCGTACCGGACGTGATCTCGATCCCACGGTGCGCCGGCGCATCGCCGCAACCTTCGAGAACGCCGCCAGCCTGCGGGCGCTCGGCTACAAGGGCTTCGCGTCGTTCGCGCAGGGCTCGTCGGCCCCCGAGCACTCCTTCATGAAGATGGCGACCTCCGAGGCCGGCAAGGCCGTCTTCGAGCTCGGCATGGAGCTGTGCGGTCCGTACGGCGCGGTCACCGACGCCGAGCTCGGCGAGGAAGCCGGTCGTTGGGTCAACAGCTTCTTCATGAGCTTCGCCAACACGATCGCGGGCGGGAGCTCGGAGATCCAACGCAACATCATCGCCCAGCGCGTCCTCGGCCTCCCCCGGAAGTAGCAGCCATGGACTTCTCCTTCACCCCCGATCAGGAGCTGCTGCGCGACACCGCGCGCGCGTTGCTCGGCAACGAGTGCCCGCCCTCACTGCTGCGCGCGCACATGACCGATCGCACGGCCACCGACCCGCTCTGGAACCATCTCCGCGACTTCGCCGCGCTCGGCACGGGCGACGCGACCGATCTCTGCGTCTTCGTCGAGCAGACCGGATACGTGAGCGCGCCGGGCCCGTTCTTCGCGTCGGTCGCGCTGTGCGCGCCATTGCTCGACGCGATCGGGCACCCTGCACTCGACGCGATGGCCGCAGGTGAAGCGACGGGCACGGTCGCGGTCGCCGGGCGCGCGGGCGAGTGGGCACCCAACGCCGAGCCGGTGAAGTACTTCGTGCCCGACGCCGACCTCGCGAACGTGATCGTGGTCGTCGAGCCCGGTCCGTCGGTGCGGGTGATCACCGCTCCCGCCGCCGCGGCGCCGCGCGAGATCGCCACCGTCGACTCCACCCGCCGCGTCTTCCGCGTCGATCTCTCCGCCGAGCCCGCCGGCGAGTCGTTCCCACTCTCCCTCGACGCGTGGATCGCGTGGCGCGATCGAGCCCACGTCGCGTTGGCCGCCGAGATGGTGGGCACCGCCCGGCGGCTCTTCGACATGGCCCTGGCCTACGCGAAGGAGCGCAAGCAGTTCGACACGCCGATCGGTTCGTTCCAGGCGATCCAGCACAAGCTCGCCGATCTCGCGCTCGCTCTCGAACGCGCCACCGCGGCCGTGCAGTACGCGTCGATGACGGTCGATGCCGCCGACGCCGATCGCACCCGCGCCTGCCACGTCGCGAAGGCCGCGGCCGGCGACGCGGCCCGCCGGTGCCTCAAGGACGGCATCCAGATCCACGGCGGGATCGGGTACACGTGGGAGCACGACCTGCATCTCTTCATCCGTCGGGCCACGGCGTCGGAGTACCTGCTCGGCCCGACCTCGTGGCACCACGACCGCCTGGCCGACCTCCTCTTCGCCTGAGACGCCCCGCTACACCGCGCGGTCGGCGACCACGCGACCGTCGCCGATCTCGATGGTGCGCGTGAAGTGCAGCGCATCGATCAGACCGCGGTCGTGGGTGACGAGCAGGAGCGTGCCCTCGAAGGTCGTCAGCGCCTGCTCGAGCTGCTCGATCGCCGGGAGGTCGAGGTGGTTCGTCGGCTCGTCGAGCACGAGGCAGTTGACGCCCGTCGCGCCCAGCAGCGCGAGCTCGGCGCGGGTGCGCTCGCCGGGCGAAAGGGTCGCCGGCGTCCGCTCGACGTGCCCGGCCGCGAGCCCGAACTTCGCGAGGAGCGACCGGCTCTCCGCGACGAGCAGCCCGCTGGCGGCACAGAACGCGTCGAGCAGCGTGGCGCTCCCGAGGAACCGGCCGCGCGCCTGCTCGAGTGTGCCGACGACCACACCGGGGCCCATCCGCCGTTCGCCCCCGTCGAGCGCGATCTCGCCGAGCAGGGCGCGCAACAGCGTGCTCTTCCCGCTCCCGTTCGGTCCGAGGATCGCGACGCGCTCCGCCCATCCGATCTCGAGGTCGATCGGGCCGAGCACGAAGTCGCCGAGCCGCACGACCGCATGCTCGAGGCGCGCGACAACACTGCCGCTGCGCGGTGCCGTCGCGATCTCCATGCGCAGCTCCCAGCCCTCCCAAGGTTTGTCGACCACCTCGAGCCGCTCTGCCGCGCGCTCGGTGAGCCGGGCGCGCGCCGCGACGTGCTCGCTCGAGTTGGTCTTGAAGCGGCGGATGTGCTTGTCGGTCTCACCGCTCTTCTTCACCTTGCTCACGCCCTGCACCGACCACTGCCGTTCCCGCTGCGCGCGCTTCTCCAAGGTCGACCGCTTGCTCGAGTAGTCGGCGTACGCCTCCTCGGCGTGGCGTCGGGCGACGGCGCGCTCCTCGAGGTACGCGGCCCACCCGCCGTTGAACTGCCGGGCCGTGTGGTCGTGATCGTCGAGCTCGAGCACCGACGTGATCGTGCGGTCGAGGAAGGCGCGATCGTGCGACACGATCACCGCCGCGCCGGGGAGCCCGACGACGAACTCCTCGAGCCGCGTCAAGCCCACGAAGTCGAGATCGTTGGTCGGCTCGTCGAGCAGGAACACGTCGAAGCGCGAGAGCAGGATCGCCGCGAGCGACGCGCGCGCCGCCTCCCCACCCGACAGCGTGCCCGTCGGCGAGGTGAGCAGCCGTTCGGGGATGCCGAGCTCCGCGCAGACCACGCCGACGCGGCCGTCGAAGTCGGGCCCGCCGAGGCCGAGGAAGCGATCGAGCGCGTCGGCGTAGATCTCGTCGGCACCGGGTGCTGCGGTGGCGAGCCCGTCGGCGGCCGCCTCCAGCGCGGCCTCGGCCGCGGCCACGCCCGTCCGTCGGGAGAGGAAGCCGTGGAGCGTCTCGCCGGCACGCCGGTCGGGTTCCTGGGGCAGATACCCCACGGTCGCGCTCGGCGGCACACACGTGACGGCGCCGGAGTCGGGCGATTCCAGCCCGGCGAGGATGCGCAGCAGCGTGGTCTTGCCGGTGCCGTTGGGTGCGACGACGCCGATGCGGTCGCCCGGCGCGACGGTGACGGACACGCGATCGAGCACGGGATTGGGCCCGTAGGACTTCGAGACGTCACGGGCGACGAGCGACGCGAGATGGGAGGAGACGTGAGTCATGGCAGACCTGCGCGGGGAGGAGGAACGGGGCGGCGGGCCGAGACTCAGTGCTTCACGGGCACGAGGATACAGGCCCGGCGCGGGGTGACCGGCGGCGAGCGGTTACCCGATCTTGCGGTCGCGATCGGCCCAGGCCTGCTCGCGCAGGAGCCGCTTGAGCACCTTGCCGCTCGGGTGCCGCGGGAGC
>DAIQOP010000282.1:0-4914 GCA_036787815.1 Actinomycetota bacterium | reverse complement strand
CGACTACGGAATCGGCAATCTACGCTCGGCCGAGAAGGCACTGGCGCACCTGGGCGCGCCCGTGGTGCTCACCACCGATCCGGGTGTGGTGCGCGACGCCGTCGGTGTCGTGCTGCCCGGGGTGGGCCACTTCGGGGCGTGCATGGCCGCGCTGCGCGCCGCGGGGCTCGCCGATCTCGCGCTCGAGGCTGCGACCTCAGGGCGCCCGTTCCTCGGCGTCTGTATCGGCATGCAGATGTTGTTCGAGGGCAGCGACGAAGCTCCCGGGGTCGCGGGCCTGGGCGTGCTCCCCGGTCGCGTCACCCGCCTGCCCGCCACCGTGAAGCTCCCGCAGATCGGTTGGAACACGCTGGAGACGGTGCCCGGCTCGGCCCTGCTCGCCGGCCTTGCCGATCCCGCGTGGCTCTACTTCGTGCACTCCTACGCGCCCGAGACCGACGAGTCGCTGGTCGCGGCCTGGTGCGATTACGGGCGCCGGTTCCCCGCCGCGGTCGAGCGCGGCAACGTGTGGGCGACGCAGTTCCACCCCGAGAAGAGCGGCGACGCGGGCCTGCACCTGCTGGCCAACTTCGTCGCGCGCTGCTCGGCCGAGAGCAAGCTCCGGTGATGGAGCTGTTCCCCGCCATCGATCTCCGCGACGGCCGGTGCGTGCGCCTGCAACAAGGCGACTACGCGCGCGAGACGGTGTACGACGAGAACCCCGTCACCGTCGCGCGCCGGTTCGAAGGCGCCGGCGCGCATTGGATCCACGTCGTCGATCTCGACGCCGCGCGGTCGGGCTCGGCCGCGAACCTCGGCGTGATCGAGGCGATCTGCGCCGCGGTCGAGTGCCGGGTACAGACCGGCGGGGGAGTGCGGAGCGTCGCCGACGCGGGTGATCGGCTCGCCGCGGGTGCGGCGCGGGTCGTGATCGGGACCGCGGCGGTCGAGCAGCCCGAGCTCGTCGACGAGCTCGCCACGATGCACCCCGGTCGTGTCGCGGTCGGACTCGACGCGCGGGGGCGCGACGTCGCGGTGCGCGGGTGGATGGAGGGCAGCGGCGTCGACCTGCTCGATCTCGTCGCGCGTTTCGGCGAGTCTGGCGCGAGCGCGCTGATCGTCACCGAGATCGCGCGCGACGGCATGTTCTCCGGACCCGACATCGCGGGCCTCACCGAGGTGCTCCGGGCGACCACCGTGCCGCTCGTCGCGAGCGGTGGGGTCGGGGGCCTCGCCGATCTCCTCGCGCTGCGCGCCCTCGAGGTCGACGGCCGGGGCCTCGCGGGCGCGATCGTCGGCCGTGCGCTCTACGAAGGCCGGCTCGACATCGAGGAGGCGATCGCCGCGTGCTCGCAACCCGCGTGATCCCGTGCCTCGACGTCGACGCGGGGCGCGTCGTGAAGGGCGTCCGCTTCGTCGAGATCCGCGACGCCGGCGATCCGGTCGAGCTCGCGGCTCGCTACGACGCCGAGGGCGCCGACGAGCTCGTGTTCCTCGACATCACCGCGTCGTCGGATGCCCGCGACACGATGGTGCACGTCGTCGAACGGGTCGCCGAGCAGGTGTTCATCCCGTTCACGGTCGGCGGCGGCATCCGGACCGTCGACGACGTGCGCAGGATGCTGCGGGCGGGCGCCGACAAGGTCTCGCTCAACACCGCGGCGGTCGCCGATCCCGAGCTGGTGCGGCGCACGTCGGACGAGTTCGGCGCGCAGTGCATCGTCGTCGCCATCGACGCTCGCCGTCACGGTGACTCCTGGGAGGTCGTGACGCACGGCGGGCGCACCGTGACCGGGCTCGACGCCGTGGAGTGGGCGCAGGACGTCTGCCGGCTCGGCGCGGGTGAGATCCTGCTCACCTCCATGGATCGCGACGGCACTCACGCCGGCTACGACCTCGACCTCCTCCGGGCGGTCGGCACCGCCGTGCCGGTTCCCGTCATCGCGAGCGGAGGGGTCGGCACCCTCCAGCACCTGTACGAGGCCGTCGCCGAGGGCGGCGCCGATGCCGTGCTGGCCGCGTCGATCTTCCATTTCGGGACATACCGGATTCGCGAGGCCAAGCAGTACCTCGCGGATCGCGGCGTCGTCATCCGGCCGTAATCTCTGGTCGCGCTCGCTCGCCGGGCACTGGAGCCGCGGTTCTCGGGCTTCGGCCCTCGCTCGCCGCTCCGGACGCCTCAGTCTCCAAGCATGTCGCCGCGACCGAGCGCTTCGTAGCGAGGGGTCGCGCACGCGGGTAGGTTGTGCGGACGCCGCCGAGACGGCGGACGAGCGAGGAGGTGCGATGCCCGACACCACCGGTTACGGCGAGCAGTTCTTCCGGCGCTACCGAGAGCTGCTCGACGCCGAGGACTCGGCGTTCGACGAGCTCGAGCACGCCTACGAAGACGGCGACCGAGCTCACTTCGAGCTCGACCTGGCCGCCTGGCACGGCGCGCTCGAACGGCGACACCTCTATCTCGAACGCAGCGGGATGCCGGCGCCTCCGAGCGGCGCCGCGGGCGCGCTCGGCTCCACGGGCGCCCTCGGCTCACCGCTCGCCCTGGGCTCACCGTCCGCCCTGGGCTAAGCGTCCGCCGTCGGATCCGGGTCGCCGGCCAGCGAGCCGACGAACGCGCTCGCGTGCGCGACCACCTGGTCGGTTCGGCCCACGAAGAAGTGGCTCGCGCCGCCGACCACATGCGTCTGCGTGTTGCGCCAATCCGAGACCTCGCGCGCGACCTCGTCGGCGGCGCGGAACTCGTCGTGCTGCGCGAGCACCACGCACTTCGGTCGCGCGTCGCCGGCGACCACGCCGACTTCCCGCGCGAAGCGCAACGGGCACGCGACGAGCAGCCAGCCCGCGATCGATTCCGCGGTGCACGAGAGCGCGACGTCGGCGCCGAACGACCAGCCCGCCAGCACCAGCGGCACTCCGGCGGGCAGGCGCACCGAGAGCTCCGCCACGGCGGCGAGCGCGTCGAGACGTTCCGCGTCTCCGCCCGTGTACTCGCCGTCGCTGCCCTCGACGCCGCGGAAGTTGAAGCGCAGGCACTCGACTCCGACCCGGGGCAGGGCTTCGAACAGAGCGCTGATCACCAGCGATCGCATCGTGCCGCCGTACTGCGGGTGCGGGTGACACAGCACCATTCCGGCACGCGGTGTCGATCCGTCACGCGGACCGTCGACCTGCGCTTCGAGGCCGACCCGGTCGGCGGCCTCGAGCCGGATCGCGTCGGCCACGGATCGGCTACTCGTGGATGTCGAGGGTCGAGAGCACGAACGCGAGGGTGAACGCCTCTTCGTGCCACGCGTCGTAACGCCCCGACGGTCCGCCGTGGCCCGCGCCGAGATCGGTGCGCAGCAGGATCCGGTCGCTGGTGACGGTGCTGCGGAGCTTGGCGACCCATTTCGCCGGTTCCCAGTACTGCACGCGCGGGTCGTTGAAGCCGGCGGTCACGAGCAGGCTCGGATACGCCTTCGGCTCGACGTGGTCGTAGGGCGAGTACGAGAGCATCACGCGGTACTGCGATTCGTTCTGGGGATTGCCCCACTCTTCCCACTCGGGGACCGTGAGCGGGATCGACGAGTCCTGCATCGTCGTGACCACGTCGACGAACGGCACTTCCGCAACCACGCCGACAAAGAGATCGGGCCGCATGTTCGTGATCGCACCCATGAGCAGGCCACCCGCGGAACGGCCGCGCGCCACGATGCGCTTGGGCGCGGTGACGTGGGTCTCGACGAGGAAGTCGGCGCACGCGATGAAATCGGTGAACGTGTTCGCCTTGTGCTCCAGTCGGCCCTGCTCGTACCACTGCCGGCCCATCTCTCCGCCGCCGCGCACGTGCGCGATCGCGAAGACGATGCCGCGGTCGAGGATGGGCAGCCTCGACACCCGGAACGTGGGATCGATGGACGCCTCGTAGGAGCCGTATCCGTAGAGGAGCACCGGCACGTTGCCGTCGAGCTCGAGGTCGCGGCGGTGCGCGATCGACATCGGGATCTCGGTGCCGTCGGTTGCCTTCGCCCACAGCCGGCGCGACACGTACTGCGCCGGATCGAATCCTCCGAGCACCGGCTGCTGCTTCACCAGCGTGCGCTCGCGGGTGACGAGGTCGTAGTCGTAGTCGGTGCTCGGCGTGACCAGCGAGGAGAATCCGTAGCGGATGCGCGTGGTGTCGAACTCGGGATTCGAGTCGAGCCACACGCTCGCCGCTTCCTCCGGTTGACCGATCGTGTGCTCGGCGCCGTCGCGGAGGCTGCGCACGCGCAGGCGCTGGCCACCGTCGGCGCGTTCGGAGAGCACGAGGTGGTTCCCGAACGCGGCGACCCGCTCGATACGCACGTGCGGGCGGTGCGTGACGACCTCGACCCAACGATCAGGGTCGGGCTCGCCGACGAGCGCGGTGACGAGCTTGAAGTTCCAGGCGCCGTCGGCGTTGGTGACGATGTAGAAGCGGTCGTCGGTGCCGTTGGTCCAGTGTTCGGCGAGGTATTCGACTCCGTCGCGTCGCGTCGCGACCGTGCGGGCCGCGACATCGGGCGTCGCGGTGGGCACGTACCACGCTTCGGCCGTCGTGCGCGACAGCGAGTGGATCAGCGCGTAGCGGCCGCTGCGGCTGCGGGCGAGGAACACGTCGAAGCGCTCGTCGTCGTCGCGCACGACGAGGACGTCGTCGTCGGCGGCGGTACCGAGGGTGTGGCGCCATACCGAATACGGGCGCATGGCCTCGTCGGGGCGTACGTAGAAGATCGTGCGGCAGTCGTCGGCCCACGCGAGCCCGTAGTACACGTCGGGGACCACGTCGGCGAGGTCCTGACCGGTCGTGAGGTCGCGGAATCGCAGCTCGTACCGCTCGCCGCCCGTGGTGTCGACGGTGTAAGCGGCGATCGCGTGCTCGGGGTCGACCTCGAGGTCGCCGACCTCGAGGAAGCCGTGCCCGACCGCGAG
>DAIQOP010000055.1:0-17813 GCA_036787815.1 Actinomycetota bacterium | reverse complement strand
CTAGGCACCGCTCGACCACCGGCGGCTACGTTGCCCCGGGTTCGAGCACGAGACCGGCCGAGAGGGAGCACGCAATGGCGATCGTGGAGCAAGAGCGGCGCGGAATGGTCGAGATCCTGCGGTTCAACCGACCCGAGGCCCGCAACGCGATCAGCCCCGACGTGAGCACGGCGATGGCCGGGTACCTCGACGCCGCCGCGACCGACCCGGGGGTACGCGCGGTCGTCGTCACCGGCACGGGCCCGGTCTTCTCGGCCGGGGCCGACCTCAAGGTGGTCGCCGCAGGGCGCGGCGCGGACATCGCCGCGGCGCCCGGCGGGTTCGCCGGCCTCGTCAACCGCGACTTCCCGAAGCCGCTCATCGCGGCGGTCAACGGCCCGGCACTCGCCGGCGGGTTCGAGATCGTGCTCGCGTGCGATCTCGTCGTTGCGTCCGACACCGCGCGGTTCGGGATCCCCGAGG
Source organism: Actinomycetota bacterium (assembly GCA_036787815.1). Taxonomy (GTDB): domain Bacteria; phylum Actinomycetota; class Acidimicrobiia; order IMCC26256; family PALSA-610; genus DATBAK01. The sequence goes on along the minus strand of DAIQOP010000055.1, from coordinate 17,351 downwards.
TACAGCGGGGGCTGATGGCCGCGGCGGGCGCGCTCATCCGCCTCCCCAAGCGCGTGCCCATCGCGATCGCGCTCGAGCTCACCATGACCGGCGACCCGATCACCGCCGAACGGGCGCTCGAGCTCGGGCTCGTGAACCGGGTCGTCCCTGCGGAGCAGGTGCTCGACGTCGCGGTCGCGCTCGCCGAGCGCATCGGCGAGAACTCGCCCGTCGCGGTGCGCGTGTCGCGCAAGCTCGTGCGCGAGGCGGTCGACCTCACCGAGGCCGAGGGATGGGAACGCAACACCGAGCGCTCGATGGAGGTCTTCCGCGGCGGCGACATGATCGAGGGCGCGACCGCATTCGCCGAGAAGCGCAAGCCCGTGTGGAAGAGCAGCTAGTGGCACTCGGCCGGTGACGGCGCGCTCGGCACGGTCCCGCGGAACACCTCTGCGGCCGATCCTTCCGGCGGCGACGATCGCTCGAGCCGATCACGGGCGCGTGCGACCACGCGAAATAGTGCCGATCGCGATCCGTCCCAGGGAACGGATCGCGAACGAGTGATTTTCGCGGGCGCCGCGGCGAAGGCGGCGCACGCGAGGCGCAGGCGCAAGCGAATGGAAACCGTGGGAGTAATCGCTCCTAAGATGCACCCGTGACGGAATGGCGGGTGGAGGAGCTGGCCCAGGAGGCCGACGTGTCGGTCGACACGATCCGCTTCTACCAGAAGCGCCGATTGCTCCCCCCGCCCCGGCGTGAGGGCCGCCTCGGCTTCTACGGGCCGGAGCACCTCGACCGCCTCGCCCGCATCCGCGACCTACGCCGCCGGGGCCTCACCCTCGCGCTCATCGGCCGGCTCGTACGCGGCGAGCTCGACGCCACCGACGAACCGTTGGCCGCGGCGGTGCTCGCCGCCGACGCGGAGGACGCCGAGGAGTTCCTCTCGATCGAGGAGCTGGCCCGGCGCTGCAACATCCCCCTCGTACTGCTCGAGACGGTCGCGAACGAAGGGTTGCTCGTCCCGCGCGACCACGAGGGTGAGCCGCGCTACACGGCCGCCGACGTCGCGGTCGTCACGTCGGGGATGCGACTCGTCGAGACCGGCCTCCCGCTCGATCAGCTCATCGCGTTGGCGCGCGCCCACCACGCGGCGACACGAGAGATCGCGACCCAGGCCGTCGCGATGTTCGACGAGCACGTCCGCCGCCCGCTGCGCGAAGCCGACCTCCCCGACGACGAGAAGGCCGCCCGCCTCGTCGACGCGTTCTCCGTGCTCCTCCCGTCGGTGACCACGCTCGTCGCGCACCACTTCCGCAGGGTGCTCCTCGAAGTCGCGCAGGAGCACCTCGAAGCGGTCGGGAACGAGTCGGAGATCGCGGCCGCGAACGCCGCCGCGAACCGGCGGTTGGAGGGCCTGTGGCAAGGCTGAGAGACCGGGCGTCGCGTCACGCGGCCCTCCCCGGCCCCGACGAGAAGGTCGCGGCGGTCGACGCGATGTTCGACACGATCGCGCCGCGTTACGACCGGCTCAACCGCATCCTCACGTTGGGTCTCGACGTCGCGTGGCGCCGTACCGCGATCCGCGAGCTCGGCCTCGACCGCCGCGAGCACCCGCGGGTGCTCGACATCGCGTGCGGAACCGGAGACTTCTGCCGCGAGATCGTTGCCGCCGGCGGCACCGCCGTCGGGCTCGACCGATCTTCGGGCATGCTCACCGCCGCCACGCGCGCCCACTCGCCACTCGTGCGCGGCGACGGCCTCGCGCTCCCGGTGCGCGACGGCGCGTTCGACGCCATCACGTGTGGCTTCGCCCTCCGCAACGTCGTCGCCCTCGATCCGCTCTTCGCGGAGTGCGCCCGCGCGCTCAAGCCCGGCGGTCGCGTCGCGTTCCTCGAGGTGGCCGAGCCCGAGTGGGCACTCGCGCGCGTCGGTCATCGCGTGTACTTCCGTCACGTCGTGCCGTTCGTCGGCGGGCTGCTCTCCAACCGCGCCGCGTACCGCTACCTCCCCGACTCGACCGCGTACCTCCCACCGCCCGGAGAGCTCACCGCCCGCCTCGCCGCGGCGGGGTTCGTGAACGTGACCCGCCGGCTCCTCGGCCTCGGCGCCGCCCAGCTCCTCTGCGGTACGGCATCGTGAGCGCGTCGGTGCGCGCGTCGGTGCGCACGCCTGTGAGCGCGTCGTGACCGCGGCGCGGGAGCCCGGGCTCGTCGTCGCGACCACGCGCCGGATCGCCGGCCCGGTCGACCTCCTCGACTCGCTCGGAACCGGCGGGTTCGCCTGGTTCGCCGACGGCGAGGAGTTCGTCACCTCGGGCGTCGCGGCTCTCGTCGATCCAGCCGACGCAGTCGCGTTCCTCCGATCGGTCGAACGGTCGGGCGACGCCGGCGGACGCGGGCCGCGCGCCGCGGGAGCGCTCCCCTTCGAGGGTGGTGGTCAGCTGGTCGTTCCCGCGCGGATCGTCGAGCGCGACGCCGGGGGCAAGGTCTGGTCGACGGTGGTCACGCCCGCGACGCGCGATGCCGTCGCGGCGGCACCGACGCGCGGCCGCATCGCGCGGCGTTTCACGGTCGAGGCCCGCCAGGGGCTCGACGAATGGGACGCGATGGTCACCGCCGCGCTCGCGTTGATCGAGGGCGACACGTTGGAGAAGGTCGTGCTCGCGCGCGAGGTCGTGGTCGAGGCCGACGCGCCGTTCGAACCCGCGACGATCATCGAGCGTCTGCGCGCGACGCAACCCGACTGCATCGTGTACGCCGCGGGTGGTTTCGTCGGCGCGACCCCGGAGCTGCTCGTACGACGCGAGGGCGCCGCGGTGGTATCGCAACCCATGGCCGGCACGGTGGCGCGTGCCGCGTCGCCGGAAGACGACGACCGGTCGATCGAACGGCTCGTGTCGTCGGTGAAGGAGAGCCGCGAGCACCGGCTCGTCGCCGATGCGGTAGCGGGCGAGCTCGCGCGTTGGTGCGACGACGTGATCGTCGGGGAGCCCGAACCGAAGCGACTCACGTCGGTCACCCATCTCACGACCCGGATCTCGGGACGGCTCCGCCGCATGGACACGAGCGCCGCCGACCTCGCGCTCGCGCTCCACCCGACGCCCGCCGTCAACGGCTCGCCGCGGGCCGCGGCCCGAGCCGCGATCGCCCGGCTCGAGCGGTTCGACCGCGGCCCCTACTCGGGCCCGGTCGGCTGGGTCGACGCGAACGGCGACGGCGAGTTCGCGGTCGCCCTGCGCGGGGCCACCCTCGACGGCCCGCGCGCCCGGCTGCTCGCGGGGGCCGGCATCGTCGCCGGATCCGACCCCGACGCCGAATGGGCCGAGACCCAGGCCAAGCTGGAACCCATGCTCCGGGCGCTCGTCCGACCCTGATCGCGCGCTCCGGCGCACAAATGCCGGTCGTCGGGTCGGTTTTCCGACCCATTGCGCGCGGACAGCGCGAACGGTACCGTGGGGAGCTTCGGCTGGGACGGCCGGGGCGGCAGCACGTCAGCGCTTCGCGCCGGTGATGACCAGGACGTCCGACCCGGGTGGAGTCAGCGTGCAGCGTCGCAGGTTCGGTGGCACTTGTCGGCAGTTCGTCACCGGATTCCTCGCGCTCGCGGTCGCCTTCACGGCAACGACCATCGCGACCACCGCCCCCACGAGCGCGGCGACCGCACGTCCCGCGGCGCAGCCACCCTTCACGCCCGCCTTCTTCGGCATGTCGGTCGGCGCGGAGATCACCAACCTCCCCGACGCGGCGTTCGACCGCGAGATGAACCTCATGAAGCACATCGGCGTGCATTGGATCCGCGCCGTCTTCCCGTGGGCGCAGGTGCAGTCGCAGGACGCGAACCCGGCCGACGAGGAGTGGACCTACCTCGACCGCCTCTACAACTACGCCGCCGCGCTGGGCATGCAGATCGACGCGATCGTCGACAACGCGCCCGTGTGGGCCGAGACGACGGTGCCCCACATCGCCTGCACGCAGCAGCCGTCGTTCGATCTCACCGCCTACGCCAACTTCGCCGCCGAGGTCGCGGCCCGGTATCCCACGAGCATCGTGAACGCGATCGAGCTCGAGAACGCGCCCAACCTGCCGGGCAACTGGGTCGTGCCGGACGCGTGCGGCTACACCGAGCTCATGCGCCAGGCGTATCCGGCCATCAAGGCCGCGAACCCCACGGTCACGGTGCTCACGGGTGGGCTCGGAGCGCAGAACGCGATCCGCAAGGGCCAGCAGGGCATCGCCGGCGACATCTTCTTCGGCCAGATGTACACCCAGGGCGCGCAGGGCTACTTCGACGCACTGAGCTGGCACCCGTACTCGTACCCGTGCACGCCTTCGCAGTCGTGCTCGCAGAACCGCCCCTGGTACAAGACGCCCGCCGTCCGCCAGATGATGATCGACCACGGCGACGGGGCCAAGGCGATCTGGGCCACGGAGTTCGGTGCTCCGACGAACGGCAAGGTCGATGACGGCCACGTCGACGAGGCCACCCAGTCGTCGATCATGGTCGACGGGATGCAGCAGTGGGTGCAGCTCTCCTACGGCGGCCCGTTCTTCGTCTTCGCGTTCCGCGACAACGGCACCGACCCCACGAAGAAGAGCGACTGGTTCGGCCTCGTCTCCCGCGACTTCAAGCACAAGAAGACGGCGTACTTCACCTACAAGACGATGGCCCTCGGCTAGAGGTGCCGTCGCACCGCTCGGGCAACCGGTGGCGCTGCGGAGCAGTTGATCAGGTCAGCTTGATGATCAACGTGCCCTTCGCCGGCCCCTGAGGGTCGACGAAGATCGTCCAGTTGCCGGTGACATCGAGCACGCTCGGCCCGAGCACGAGGTTCGCGTTGCACGTCGACTGGCTCGACAGCACGCTGCCGTCGGGCCGCACGAACGAGACGACGAGCCCCGGGCAACCGGCGAACGTGGAGCCGGTGATCGTCACCGTGCGGGAGTCGCCGATCTTCCCCGCGAACCGGAAGCGCGCGTTCACGCCGCGGGCGGTCGTGGTGAACGACTTGAACGGGCCCTTCGGCTTGAGCGACGGAGCCACATCGACGACGTTGTAGGCCTGGATGCTCGCGAGACCCGTCGCGGTCGCCTGCGGATCGATGAGCACCGTCCACGTACCGGACTGGTCGAGCGTGGTCGCGTCGATCCACACGTTGTCGGTGCAGGTGCTCACCGGACCCGTGAGCACGCTCGCGTCGGGGCGCACGAGCGAGACGGCGAACGCGGGGCAGCCGGTCAGCGTCGATTGGCTCACGTATACCGAGACGTGCTGGCCGACGGCGCCGGCGAACGTGAACCGGGCGTTCTGGCCGGGCTTCGCGAGCACCAGCTTCGTGGCCTTGCCCGTGAGGTCGGCCGGACCGACCTGATCCGAGAACGTGTACCCCTGGATGTTCGCGGAGCCGCCGACACCGCTCTGTGGGATCACGACGAAGGCCCACGTGCCGGCTTGGTCGAGCGTGAGGCTGTCGAGGAACGCCGAAGCGCCGCAACCGTTGACACCGCTGCCGAGCTGCGAGTTGTCGGGCCGGCGCAGGAAGAGCACGAACCCCGTGCAACCGGGCCAGGTGGAGTTCGTCACCTGGGCCGAGACCTGCTGCCCGATCGCGCCGGTGAACGTGTACGCGCCCTGCTGCCCCGGGCCGAGGTTCACGCCGATGGCCGCGCCGTTGAGCGTGATGGGCAGCACCTGGTCGGCGCTCTCGAACGCCTGCAGCTGCGCCTTGCCCTTCGACATGCCCTGCGGGTCGACGAGGATGCTCCACGTGCCGTTCTGGTCGAGCGTCTGCGAATCGAGGAACAGCGAATCGGTGCAGCTGCTGGCGACGGTGCCGAACGGAGTGCCGTCGGGCCGCACGAGGGAGAGCTGGTACGCGGGGCACCCCGTGAACGTGGCCGCGGTGATCTGCGCCGACACTCCCTGGCCGACCGAGCCCGTGAAGGTGAAGGTCGAGTTCTGGCCCGGTTGGGTGACGTTGACGTTGACGCTCCCGCCGTTGAGCGTGATCGGGCGCAGCTGGTCGGTCGCGTCGTAGGCGTTGAGCTTCGCGGTGCCGGTCGTCGTTCCCTGCGGGTCGACCCGGATCGCCCAGGTGCCGGTCTGGTCGAGCGTCTGCGCATCGAAGAACGCGGTCGCGGTGCAGCCGTCGAGCGGACTGGCGAGCGTGCTGCCGTCGGGCCGCACGAGGCTCAGCCTGTAGGCCGGGCAGCCGGTGAGCGTCGAGAGCGTGATCTGGGCGGAGATCTCCTGGCCGGTCGTGCCGGCGAACGTGTAGCTGCCGTTCTGGCCGGGAGCCGAGATGATCACGTTGACCGGCGAGCCGCTGACCGTGATCGCGTGGGTCTGATCGGTCGCGTCGTAGGCCTGCAGCGTCGCGGTTCCGGTGGTGGTTCCCTGCGGATCCACGAGCACCGTCCACGTACCGGCCTGATCGAGCGTGAACTGGTCGAGGAAGGCCGTATCGGTGCAGGTGCTCACGCTCGCGGCCTGGGTGGCGTCGGGCCGCACGAACGCGAGCACGACGGCCTGGCAGCCGGTGTAGGTCGAGGCGGTGAGGAGCGCGGAGACGCCCTGGCCGACGCTGCCCGAGAACGTGAACGTGGCGTTCTCGCCCGCCGTCGGGGTCGACACGCTCTTCGGCGACCCGTTGAGCGCGATGACGCCGCTCTGGGCCGGAACCGCGCCTGCGCCCGTGGAAGGTGCGGGCGCGGCGAACGACGGCGTCGCCGAATAGGCGGTCGCGACCATGCCCGAGGTGGCGACGAGGCCGGAGAGCACGAGGACCGCCGGAAGCACTCGCGCCAGACGTCTGTCCGGTTTCACGCCAGTTTCCTCCCACCAGCTCGACCACACTGTGTAGTCGCGCGGGCTCTCATAGTCAAGAAATTGCCGCCTCAACCGCAGTCCACAACACCTCGTGGCGCTCGACGTTGGTGCGGCGGTCGGTGGGGACGACGAGCACCCGGATCCCGCCCTCGCCAAGCGTCTCTCGGATCGCGGGCCCCAGCTCCGAGGCCCGGGCGACGCGGCGGCCCTGGATCCCATGGGCGGCCGCGAGCGCGAGCGGGTCGACGGTCTGGGGGGCGACGAAGAGCTCGTCGAGCTCGGTCGTCCGGCCGGCCGGGAGGAAGTGAAAGATGCCGCCTCCGTTGTTGTCGAGCACCACGAAGATCGCGGAGACGCCCGCGCCGGCGAGGCGGGCGGCCGCGAGGAGCCCGTTCGAATCGTGGAGCCAGGCGATGTCGCCGAGGAGGCCCACGACGGGACCCGAGCGGGCCGCGGCGATACCGAGGGTCGTCGACACGAGCCCGTCGATCCCGTTCGCGCCGCGGTTCGCGTAGACGTGCAGACCCGACCGCGGGGCCGCGAACCACTCGAGATCGCGCACCGGCATGCTCGAAGCCACGAGGAGCGCACCACCCTCGGGAACCGCGGTGTACACGTCGCGCGCGACGCGGGCATCGAACGGCACGTCGTCGGCGTCGAGCGACGCATCGACGGCACGGCGCGCGGCGATCTCCGCGTCGCGCCAGGCGGTGAGCCACGCGGATTCGCGGTCCGGTCCTTGCCACCGCGCGACGAGGTCGGCGAGCAAGGGTTGCGCGTCGACGACGAGTCGCCGACGCGCGGCGCGGTGCGGATCGAGCCAACGCGAGTCGGGATCCACGACGAGCTGCTCGACCGTCGCATCGAGCCACGCAGTCGCGACCTTGCTCGTCAGCGGAGCACCGACGCGCAGCACGAGATCGGGACGCTGCCTGTTGGCGAACGCGTCGACGCGCAGGAGCGCGTCGTAGGTCGAGATCGCGTGCGGCCCCTCGCGCAGCCCCGAGATCGGATCGGCGAGCAACGGCCAGCCCAGCGCGGCCGCGAGCGCGCTCGCCGTCTCCGGCGATACCCCCGCGCCCCAGCCCGCGACGACCAACCCACGCTCGACGTCGCGCAGCTGTGCCGCGAGCGCGCCGGCGGTGTCGTCGTCGAGCCGCCGTTGCGGGCGATCGGTGCGGGTCCAGGGCGCGCCGCCGGACCGACCGGGAACGACTTCGGGTGCCTCGAACGCGACGAGCGGCTCGCGGAACGCGAGATCGAGGTGCACCGGGCCCGCGGGCGGCCCCATCGTCTCGGCGACGGCGCGCGCGGCGATCGACCGCCACACGCCGTTCGCATCGGGAATCGCTTCGGGCGGGCCGGGCGCCGTGAACCAACGGACCGAACGTCCGAACAGGTGATGCTGGTCGATCGTCTGGCCCGCGCCCGTGTCGAGGAGCTCGGGAGGACGGTTCGCGGTGCAGACCAGCAGCGGCACGCCCGAGAGGTCGGCCTCGATCACCGCGGGATGGAAGTGCGCGCCCGCGCTCCCCGACGTGCAACACACGACCGTCGGCCGCCCCGTTGCCCGGCTCATGCCGAGTGCGAGGAACGCCGCCGAGCGCTCGTCGATCACCACCTGCACCCGGACGCGCGGATCGCGCGCCAGCGCGAGGGCCAGCGGAGCCGAGCGCGACCCGGGCGCGACCACTGCCTCGGTCACGCCGGCACGCGCCCATTCGTCGACGAGCGTCGCCGCGAACACCGCGGTGAGGTCGGCGGGCGTGGGTGCAGCCGTCAACGCGCGATCCGAGGGGTCAGAATGCGGACATGGCGCGTGTCGTGCTCGTTCCCGGCTTCACGCAGACCGCGGCCGCATGGAGCCCGGTCGCCGCCGTGCTGCAGGCATCGGGCGTCGACGCGATCGCGCTCGAGGTGCCTCGCGGGCTCGACTTCGTGTCGACGGCGGCAGCCCTCGGCGCCGCCGGCGGGCACGGCGCGTACCTCGGTTACTCGATGGGAGGCCGCCTGTGCCTGCGGCTCGCGCTCGACCATCCCGAGCTCGTCGCCGGGCTCGCGCTCGTGAGCGCGTCTCCGGGCATCGACGACCCGGTCGAACGGGACGCGCGACGCGCGAGCGACGAAGCGCTCGCGCTCGACGTGGAGACCCGCGGCGTCGAGCCGTTCCTCCGCGACTGGCTCGCGCAGCCGCTGTTCGCCACGCTCGACGGCTCGTCGGCCCAGCTCCGCGAACGCGCGGCCGCCCACACGGCGGCCGACCTCGCGGCCACGCTGCGCCTGCTCGGCACCGGAACCCAGGAGCCGCTGTGGAACCGGCTCGCCGACCTGCACATGCCCGTCGCGCTCGTCACCGGGCGCGCGGACGCGAAGTTCGAGCGCATCAACGACGAGATGCAGGCCGCCTGCACCGGCGCGGCTTCGGTCGCGCGGGTGCACCTCGACGGGGGCCATGCGCTCCCGCTCGAGCAGCCCGAGGCACTCGCGACCTTCGTGCTCGGCTGGCTCGCGGGGCTGCACTGAGGTCACCGGCTCATCGCGTGAGCTCGAGGCCGGCCGCGAGCAACGCACCCAGCACGAGCTGGAACCGCGCGGTCGCGACGAGCGCCCGCACGAGCGACGGCGGATCCGCTCGACGCAGCACGATCGCGGCCGGCGCGAACGCGAGTGGAGCGGCCAAGAGACCGACGAGCGCCCACGCATGCGCGGCACCGAGCCCCGCGGCCGCGACGAGCGCGCCGACGAGACACGACACGAACAGGAACCGCGTGCGCGCCGCGCCGATGCGCACGGCAAGCGTGTGCTTCCCCGCGACCCGGTCGGTCTCGATGTCGCGCAGGTTGTTCACGACGAGGATCGCGACCGCGGGGAGACCGACTGCGAGCGATGCGATCCACGCGGTCGCCGGTAGGCGTTCGAGCTGCACGTAGACCGAGCCGAGCGTGGCGACGACGCCGAAGAACGCGAGCACCGCCACTTCGCCGAGGCCCGAGTAGCCGTACGGCCGCGGCCCGCCCGTGTACAGCGCCGCCGCCGCGATGGAGGCGACGCCGACGAGGAGCAGGCGGAGATCCACGGCGATCGAGAGGGCCAGGCCGGCGAACGCCGCGACCGTGAACGCGGTGATCGCGGCCGCGCGCACCGCGTGCGGTGTCGCGACGCCCGTGGCCGTCAGGCGCATCGGCCCGCGCCGGTCGGTATCGGTACCGCGCACGCCGTCGGAATAGTCGTTCGCATAGTTCACGCCGATCTGCAGCGCGAGCGCGACGACCAGTGCCGCTCCCGCCCGCCACCAGATCGTTCCCCGGTCGGTCGACGCCAGCGCGGTCGCCACCACCACGGGCACCACCGCCGCCCCCAACGTCTTCGGCCGCGCCCCCTGCACCCACTCCCCCGCCGTCGTCACGCGCGCGGCTTCTCCCACGTGGCGCAGGCGAGAGCGAAGCGAGCGTCGGTGATCATGCCGCTCCCACGCGGCGAAGGCGGGAGCGAAGCGAGCGTCGAGCTCGCCAGCGAACGCCCGAGCGAGCCGGGTGACGAAGTCGCCTCGGGTCGTGAAGAAGTGAGCGAATGATCACGGCCGTTTGGGGTACTTCTCGAACTCGGGGCGGCGGCGTTCGAGGTAGGCGTTCTTGCCTTCCTGGGCCTCTTCGCTCATGTAGTAGAGGAGCGTCGCGTCGCCGGCGAGCTGTTGGATGCCGGCGAGCCCGTCGTCGGCCGCGTTCATCGACGCCTTCAGCATGCGCAACGCGAGCGGGCTGTGCTCGAGCATCGTGCGACACCAGCTCACCGTCTCGATCTCGAGCTGCTCGAGCGGCACGACGGTGTTCACGAGGCCCATGTCGAGCGCTTCGTGCGCGTCGTACTGGCGGCACAGGAACCAGATCTCGCGCGCCTTCTTCTGCCCGACGCTGCGCGCGAGCAATCCGGACCCGTAACCACCGTCGAACGAGCCGACGCGCGGGCCGGTCTGGCCGAAGCGCGCGTTGTCCGCCGCGATGGTGAGGTCGCAGACGATGTGCAGCACGTGGCCGCCGCCGATCGCGTACCCCGCGACCATCGCGACGATCGGCTTCGGGCAGCGCCGGATCTGCACCTGAAGATCGAGCACGTTGAGCCGGCCGATGCCGTGCTCGTCGCGGTATCCGTCGTCGCCGCGCACACGTTGGTCGCCGCCCGAGCAGAAGGCCTCATGGCCCTGGCCGGTGAGGATGATGGCGCCGATCGCCGGGTCGTCGCGGGCGTCCTCGAAGGCGTCGCGCAGCTCGAAGAGGGTCTGGGGCCGGAAGGCGTTGCGGACCTCGGGGCGGCAGATGGTGATCTTCGCGATGCCCTCGGCCGTCTCGTAGGAGACGTCGGTGAACGACCGCTCCCCCTGCTTCCATGCGGCGCCGGGCGCGATCGGACTCTGGGCGACCGGGCTCTGGGCGACCGGGCTGGGGGTCGTGTCGCTGCCTGCCATCGCTGCCTGCCTCACTCGAACGGTCGACGGTCCCAAACGATGGGAGCGATCACTCCCAAGGTTCAGGCTAGCGGCGCAGCCGGGGCCGTGTCCGATTGCCCCGCCGAGCGCGAACGCCCCCCACCCACCCGTCGAGTCAACCGTCGCGCAGGGCCTCTTTCCACGAGCGGAAGCGCGCGTGTTCCACGCCGTCGGGGCCGATGCCTGACCCGGTGCCGTCGGGGAACAGCCGGAAGGTGTAGCGCTCGGAGAGGTCGTCGGCCGCGATCGCCATGTAGCGCGCGTCGGCGAGGCGTGCGGGGCCGGCCCTCCAGAGCAGGAACCGCTTGATCCGCCGCTTGTAGGCGACCAGCTCGATGCCGAGATCCCGGCCGAGCTCGAGCAACGGCGGCGGCGCCTCGACCCATCGAGTCGCGGGAATCAGGAAGTCACGGGTCGGCGTGGCGGGCAGCTCGACGGTGTGGAAGTCGACCTCGACGGGTGGACGATCCTCGGCGCTGACGGGGCTCACGACCGGCCATGGTCCCACGCGTGCTCGTCGGCGACCGACGCCGAGGTGCTCGACACCCGGGCCGTCGACCTGCGGGGTTGGTAGGTAATACCGTGCGCCCCGACGCTCGAACGACGGAGGACCCGATGACCGACTCCACATGGCTCGACGCCACCGCGCAGGCGGAGCTGGTGCGCACGGGCGAGGCCACGCCGCTCGAGCTCGTCGACGCGGCGATCGAGCGGGTCGAGCGGGTCAACCCGCAGCTCAACGCGGTGATCCATCCGCTGTTCGAATCGGCGCGCGAGCGCGCCAACGGCAAGCTCCCCGACGGCCCGTTCCGCGGTGTGCCGGTGCTCTTCAAGGATCTCGGCTGCGCGGTCGAGGGCGACCCGTACCACGAGGGCCTCGCCATCGCGAAGCGCCTCGGCTACCGCGCGACCCACACCGACGAGCTCGCGCGCCGCTACCTCGATGCCGGGTTCGTCTGCATCGGGCGCACCAACGCCCCCGAGATGGGGCTCGTGCCCACCACGGAGCCGTACGCGTACGGACCCACCCGCAACCCGTGGAACACCGAGCGCACCACGGGCGGCTCGTCGGGCGGTTCGGCCGCCGCGGTCGCGTCGGGCATGGTGCCGCTCGCGCACGCGAACGACGGCGGTGGCTCGATCCGCATCCCGGCCAGCTGCTGCGGGCTCGTGGGCCTCAAGCCGAGCCGCGGCCGGGTGTCGAACGCACCCATGAGCGACCCGCTCTCCTCCATGCTCGTCGTCGACCTGTGCGTGAGCCGCACCGTGCGCGACACCGCCGCCCTGCTCGACGCGGTACACGGCCCCGCGGTCGGCGACACCGTCGTGGCCCCCGCCCCCACGCGCCCCTACCTCGACGAAGTCGGCGCCGACCCCGGTCGGTTGCGTATCGGCATCCTGGTGCACGACCCGCTCACCGGCGACATGGCGAAGCCCGAATGCATCGCCGCCGCCGAGGCCGCCGCGAAGCTGCTCGAATCGCTCGGGCACACGGTGGAGCAGACCTATCCGAAGGCGCTCGACGATCCCGGCATCGTGGGCCAGTTCACCGCGCTGTGGGCCGGCGGGCTGTCCGCCGACATCGCGAAGTGGGAAGCCGCGCTCGGCCTGCCGATCACCGAGGCCGACGTCGAGCCGCTCACCTGGGGGCTCCTCCAGATGGGCCGGGCCACCTCGACCGCCGACTACGTGGGCGCGATCGCGGCGCTCACCGCGAAGACGCGTGGCGTCGCGCAGTGGTGGGCCGACGGCTTCGACCTGCTCCTCACGCCGACGCTCGCCGAGCCGCCCGCACCACTCGGCACGTTCGACACGCCCGACGAACCGATCCTCGGCTTCATGCGGGCCGCGCAGTTCACGCCGTTCACGCCCAGCTTCAACATCACGGGCCAGCCGGCGATCTCGCTCCCGACCGCCACGAGCGCCGACGGGCTCCCGATCGGCATCCACCTCGTGGCCGCGTTCGGCCGTGAAGACGTGTTGCTCCGCGTCGCCGCGCAGATCGAGGTGGCCGCGCCGTGGGCCGACCGCCGCCCGACCGTCCACGCGTAGCCGGTCGGTTCCGGAAGGTCTGATCATGGAGCGCACATCGTGAAGGTCGCCGGCGGACAAGGGTTCTACGGCGACACGCCGACCGCGGTCGACGCGCTCCTCGCGGAGGGCGTCGACTATCTCTGCCTCGAAGCGCTCGCCGAGCTGACGCTCGCGATCCTGCAGAAAGACCGTCAACGCGACGAGACGCGCGGATACACGCGCGATCTTCCCGCCTACCTGGCCCGTGCGCTGCCGACCATCGCGTCGGGTCGCACGAAGCTCATCACCAACGCCGGCGGCATCAACCCCCCGGCGGCGGCGCGCGCCGCGATCGAGACCGCACGCACCGCCGGCTTCTCGGGCCTGCGCGTCGCGACCGTCCTCGGCGACGACCTCACGACCCGGTTGCCCGAGCTCGAGGCCGAGCTGCCGCTCACACACCTCGACACCGGTGCACCGTGGAGCGAGCTCCCCGACACCGCGTTGCTCGCGACCGCGTACCTCGGCGCGCGCCCGATCGTCGACGCGCTCGATGCCGGAGCCGACATCGTCATCACCGGCCGGGTCGCCGACGCGTCGCTGTTCCTCGCCGCGTGCGCGCACGCGCACCGCTGGAAGTGGGACGACTGGGACCGGCTCGCGGCGGGCATCCTCGTCGGCCATCTCCTCGAGTGCTCCGGCCAGAGCCTGGGCGGCAACTACAGCGGCGACTGGTGGGCCCTCCCGCATCCGTGGGATCTCCCGTACCCGATCGCCGAGGTGGAGGCCGACGGCACCGCGGTGATCTCGAAGCCCGCGGGGTCGGGCGGTCGCGTGACCACCGACACACTCCGGCACCAGCTCCTCTACGAGGTGCACGATCCCGCGGCCTACCTGTCGCCCGACGTCGTCGCCGACTTCACGTCGGCCCACTTCGAAGACCTCCCCGACGACCGAGTTCGCGTCACCGGCGTGCGGGGCACGCCCGCGACGAGCACGTACAAGACCCTCGTGTCGCACCACGCCGGTTGGGCCGGTGAGGCGCGCGTCGCGTTCGCGTGGCCCGACGCCGTCGAGAAGGCCAAGGCCACGGCCGCGATCCTCAGCCGCCGGGTCGAGATGGCCGGGCTCGCGGTGAGTGAATGGTGCGTCGAGCTGTGGGGCGTCGACGCGCTCGGCGGCCCGACGGTGCCTCCGACCACCGCGGAACCACCCGAATGCGTGCTCCGCGTCGCCTGGCGCTGCGACGACGCGCGCACCGCGGGCTACGTCGGCCGGGAGCTGATACCGCTCACGTTGTCGGCGCCGCCCGCGGGGATGACCGGCGCGGGACGCGGCGGCGGTGCGGGCGCCACGGAGCTCCTCGGGCTCTGGCCGACCCTCGTCGACAAGCAGCTCGTCGACCCTCACGTCACCGTGACCGTACAGGAGGTGCCGTGATGGCGCGCCTCGCGCTCCGTGAGCTGTGCGGCTACCGGGCCGGCGACAAGGGCGACATCGCGAACGTCGCGATCTTCGCCGACGACGACGAGACGTACGCGCTCATCGTCGCCGAGGTGACCGCGGAGCGCGTGAAGGCGCATTTCGGATCGATGGTCGCCGGCCGGGTCGATCGCTATCGCGCCGACAACGTGCGTGCGCTCAACTTCGTGATGCAGGGCGCGCTCGGTGGCGGCGGCCCGCGATCGTTGCGCTCCGACAATCTCGGCAAGGCCCTCGGCGGCGCGCTCGTGCGGCTGGAGATCGAGGTGCCCGACTCACTGGCCGGCCGGCGACGCGCGCGTCCCGACGTCGCGTGGGCCGATGCGATCCTGAACGCCCTTCCGGGCGTCGGATAGCGTCGACGCGGTGGGTCTCACCCCCAGCCCGTCTGCACGAGCCATTGCCGCGCGCTACCCCGGCGATCAGTACGTCGGCTTCCACGCAGAACGTTTCGCGTTCGCGCTCGAAGTCGTCGCGCGGCACTGCCCACATCCTCGGGTGAGCCTCGACGTCGGTCCCGGTCCGTTCACCGAGTTGCTCGCGGAACAGACCCACACACCGGTCGACACGCTCGGCTTCCCGCCCGACGGGTCGAGTGCCGGGGGTGGGCGCCACATCCACTTCGACATCAACGACCTCGGCACCGGAGCACCCCGGCCCGAGATCGGCCCGTACGATCTCGTCGTCTTCAGCGAGGTCCTCGAGCACCTGTACACCGCGCCGCCGATCGTGCTCGCCTGGCTACGGGATCTGCTCGCACCGTCGGGGGTGCTGCTCGTGCAAACGCCGAACGCCGCCGCCCTCGGGCGGCGCGTGCGCCTCCTGCTCGGGCGAAACCCGTACGACCTCATCAACCCCGATCCGATGCACCCGCGACACTTCCGCGAGTACACGCCGCGCGAGCTCACCGCCTTCGCCACCGACGCGGGGCTCGACGTGGTCGAGCTGGTGATGGGCAGCTACTTCGACCACACCTACGAGTCGAACCAACGGACCGCGAACCGGGGGAAGGCCGTGGGCATCGCCCAGAACGCGCTCTACCGCGCGCTCCCCGGCTCGTTGCGAACCGGTATGACCGCCGTGCTGCGCCGCCGCTCGCCCTGAGCTCGATCCGGTCACTCCGCCCTGAAGCGCGACTGGCGCGCGAAGGCGAGGAGACCGCCCGGTCCGTCGATGCGCAGCACGTGCAGGAGAGCCGGGTACACGACGAGCGAGGCCACGAGCGCAACCTCCCACGGCGCCACCGAGCGCAACGCGAGCAGCGCGGCACCCAGCGCGGCGCCCGACACCGCGACCACGCCGATGGGGCGCCACGGCAACGGGCGGATGGGGAGGTCGCGGATCGCGTAACCGAGGATCGAGAGCACGACGACTTCGGTGACGACGGTCGAGATCCCCGCACCCGTCACCGAGTAGCGCGGAATCAGCACGATGTTGAGCACGACGTTCACGATCACGCCGACGAACGTCGCGATCGGGTACAGCTTCCGCCGGTGACTCGCGACGAGTGTGACGAACGCGAGTTGCGTGAACAGGTTGATCGCCTGCCCCAACACGAGGAGGCGGGCCGGACGCGCCGCGCTGACGTAACGGGCGGGGTAGAGGGTTGCGATCGCCGGGCCACACAACACGGCGAAGGTCACCGCCGCGAAGACCCCGAAGGCGATGAAGATGATGAACGCCTGCCGGAAGGTCTGCCGGAACTCGGGAATGCGATCGGGCCACGAGCGAATCATCAGCGGAAGCACGGCACCGAGCATCGCGGGCGCCATGAACGCCAGCAGGTCGGAGAACTTGTACCCGATCTGATAGACGCCGACGTCCTTCAAGCTGCCGAGCTTCGAGAGCATCACGCCGTCGATGCGGAAGTACAGCGTCCCGAGCGTGCTCCCGATCGCGAGCGGCGCAGCATCCTTCAACCAGTGCAACCAGACGCGGGGCTCGACGCGCGGGCTCACCCGCACCGTCCGCCACAGTGCAGCCGTCATCCAGATCAGGGTCACGACGTCGAAGAGCACGAACGCCGCGACGTAGTGCAGCATCGATTGCGAGTTCCGCGCGAAGAGCACGGCGGTCACCGCGAACTGCACGATCTGGGCTGCGACCATCGAGAGTGCGATCGCGTGCAACCAGAGCCGAGCCTGGCAGACGGTGTACAACGCCCAGGTCGCGGTCGAGACGAAGAAGCTGAGCCCGCCCAGGATGACGCCCTCGACCACGAGCTGCGGGTAGCCGCCGATCACGACGAACGCGATGCACACGGCGTACATCAACGCTCCGAGTACGATCCGGAACGTGACGAAGCTCCCGACCAGGCCGGTGAGCTCGTCGCCGGCCTCCAGCACTTCGCCGACCACCACGCGGCTCGTCTGAAAGTCGGCGACGAGGCCGCCGAGGCCCAGCAGATTGAAGATGAACGAGAACGAGCCCCAGTCGTTGGGCGACAGCCGGCGCACGATGAGCAACGAGCCCGCCCACCCGAGCCCGGCAACCACGATCCGGCTTGCGAACAGGATCCCCGTGCCCGAGAGCAACGACGTCGTCGTCTTCGGCCCGTGTGCAGTGGCCT
>DAIQOP010000281.1:0-4922 GCA_036787815.1 Actinomycetota bacterium | reverse complement strand
AAACCCAACAAAACCAGCCGCAATCTCATCGAGTCGACTTCACCGACGATCCGGAGTTCCTTCGCATCACCGCCAGGCGCTCCGACGCCCGAGCGCGACGGAAGAGGTCAGTTCCCGAGCTACCCCAACCGGTTCGCGCGCGCGACGGACCCCAACCACGAGGCGCTGGGCTTGGCGGTGCGGCACTGGGTGGCGCGGTCGACGGCGACGAGACCGAAGCGGGGCATGTAGCCCAGGGCCCACTCGAAGTTGTCCATCAGCGACCAGTGGAAGTAGCCGCGCACGTCGATGCCGTCGGCCAGGCACCGGCCGACCCCTTCGAGCGCTTCGGTGGTGTAGCGGATCCGTTGCGCGTCGTCGGTGGTGCCGATCCCGTTCTCGGTCACGTAGATCGGAACCTGCGCCGTCTCGGCCGCGAACCGCACCGACGCCTCGAGCCCCTGCGGCCAGTACTCGTAGCCCATGTCGACGACGTCGACACCGGGCTCGGGGCCGGTCGGCATCCCCTGTTCGTCGAGGCGGATGCGTGAGTACGCCTGCACGCCGAAGTAGTCGTCGCCGCGCGCGGCCTCGCAGAACTGCCCTTCGTGGCCGTAGCGCGTGCGCTCCAGCCGATCCTCGCAACCCTCCGGTGCCCACCAGTCGCTCATCGACAGGGTCAGCCCGAGCGGGAAGTCGCCGGGCCCGGCCTTGATCACGTCGTACGACTTGCGGTGCGCGGCGAGCATGTTCTCGTTCACGCGGCCGAACGCCGCGAAGTCGCGGACGCCGGGCGGGAACTCGGCGGAGATGTATCCGAGCACCGACACCACGTTGGGTTCGTTGATGGTGCAGCCCATGCCGATGAGGTCGCCGAGCGCCGCGACCGACCGCTCGCAGAAGCGCGCGAAGTGGTCGACGACCGCCGGCTCCGCCCAACCACCCCGCGCCGAGAGCCAGCGCGGGTTCGTGAAGTGGTGGAACGTCACGACGGGAACGACATCGTGCTCGAGGCAGCATGCGAGCATGCGGCGGTAGTGGTCGAGGGCGGCGCGCGACCACTCGCCGTCCTCAGGTTCGATGCGCGACCACTCGAGCGAGAACCGGTAGGCACCGAACCCAAGGTCGCGCAGCAGGCGGATGTCGTCGGGATAGCGCCAGAAGTGGTCGACGGCGTCGCCCGACACGTCGGTACAGCCGCTGCCGGCCCGGTGCTCGAACTCCCACCAGTCGTTGTTCCAGTTGCCGCCCTCGGTCTGGTGCGCGGCGGTGGCGGTGCCCCAGAGGAAGCCGTGCGGAAAGTCGATCGTCACGGGCGGGGAGCCTATCGGCGGGAAGCGCCGGGGCGGCTGTGCCATGCTCCGTCGCGATGGCCATCCTCGACGAGATCCTCGCGGTCAAGCGCGACGAGGTCACCGTGCTGCACCAGCCGGCGACGCGCGATCGCATCACGCATGCCGCGCTCGAGGCGACGCCGACGCGCGATTTCGCCGGGGCACTCCGACGCGACGACGGTCACCTCGCGGTGATCGCGGAGATCAAGCGCAAGTCGCCGTCGAAGGGCGACCTCGCGCCCGACCTCGACCCGGAGCGCACGGCCCGGATCTACGAGGCCGGTGGCGCCGCGGCGCTCTCGGTGCTGACCGACGGTCCCTTCTTCGGTGGCACCGTCGGCGACCTCCAGGTTGCCCGCGACATGACCGCGCTGCCCGTGTTGCGCAAGGACTTCGTGATCGACCCGGTGCAGGTGTTCGAGTCGCGGGGCGTCGGCGCCGACGCGGTGCTCCTCATCGTCGCCGCGTTGCCGTTCGACCGGGTGCTCGCCGAGCTGCACACGCTGGCCCTCGATCTCGGCCTCGCGGTGCTCGTCGAGACGCACGACGAGCAGGAGGTCGAGCGGGCGCTCGCGATCGGGGCGCGGATCGTCGGCGTCAACAGCCGCAGCCTCCACACCTTCGACGAAGACCTCGCGGTGGCGGAGCGCCTCGGCGCTCTGCTCCCGCCCGACGTGGTGCGGGTGGCGGAGAGCGCGGTGCGTTCCGTCGAGGACGCGCAGCGCATGGCCGCGGCCGGTTTCGACGCCGTGCTGGTGGGTGAGGCCCTGGTGCGCTCGGCCGACCCCGCTGGCCTGGTGGGTGCCATGGCCGCAACTACGGTCGCGTCCGACAGGCGCAGCCCGTAAGGTTGCACCGTGTTCGTCAAGATCTGTGGGATCACGACATCGCACGACGCGCTGCTGGCGACGGCGGTCGGTGCCGACGCCCTCGGGTTCGTGTTCGCCCCGAGCGTGCGCCAGGTGCAGCCCGCCGACGTCCGCGAGATCGCGCGCCGGCTCCCGCACGGCGTCACCACCGTGGGCGTGTTCCGCAACGAGCGGCCCGAACGGATCGTCACGATCGTGTCGAAGGTCGGCCTGCACGGGGTGCAGCTCCACGGGCACGAGCCGCTGAGCGAGGTCCGCTGGATCCGTGAGCGGGTGCCCTTCGTCATCCAGGCGTTCACCGCCGGCGATCCCGCGCTCGCGGCGGCCGCGAACGGCCCCGCCGACGCGGTGCTCGTCGACTCGCCCAACCCCGGCTCCGGCCGCATCTTCGACTGGACGCTCGCCGAGGGCGCGCCGGGCGGCGTGAAGCTGATCCTGGCCGGCGGGCTCACCCACGACAACGTGGCCGAGGCGATCGCCCGGGTGCGGCCGTGGGGCGTCGACGTGTCGAGTGGTGTCGAGTCGACGCCCGGGCGCAAGGACCCGACCAAGCTCCGCCTGTTCGTCGAGAAGGCGCGCCACGCGGGGGAGCGACTCGCGGACCAGCGGGCGGCGTCCGACGAGCTCGATCTCACCCGAGGCGACCCCGGATCCGATCGCGACGACGGCGTCGGCCCCGACCGCTCCCGCCCCTTCGACTGGATGCTCGACGCCTGAGCACCGCCGCGGTGCCCTGTGACACCGGCAGCGGCGACCGCCCCGTGCCGCACCTTGGTACGACATGGGCGTCGGATACGACACGGATGCAATACCAGGGAGCGTCGCTCCGGGTGGGAAGCCCCAGCCCCCGAAACCCCGGGAACTGATCGAGCTGGGTGACCGTTTCGCGTCACCGAGCTCGATCAGTTGCATCCGGGGTGCGCGGAGGGCCGGTGGTTATTGGCCGTAGGCGGCGGAGAGGGCGTCCCGTATCATGACGGCCCCACCCCGGCCCGATCCCGACAACGCTGTCAGGAGCCCGCTCTGACCTCCGAGTCGCCCGTTCCGTCGCCGTTCGTCCCGATGAGGGGCCGCCCGGTGCAACTCGAGCCGCCCGGCCCCGAGCCCGAGGGTCTCGGTCGCTTCGGCGAGTGGGGCGGCCGTTATGTGCCCGAGACGCTCGTGCAGGCGCTCGAAGAGCTCGAGGCGGAATTCCGGCGGGCCTGGGCGTCGACCGACTTCCGTGACGAGTACGCGCAGCTCCTCGGGTCGTACGCCGGGCGGCCGACGCCCGTCACCGAGTGCCACCGTCTCTCCGAGCGGCTCGGGGTGCGCGTGCTGCTCAAGCGCGAAGACCTCACCCACACTGGATCGCACAAGATCAACAACGTGCTCGGCCAGGCGCTGCTCACCCGCGGCATGGGCAAGCACCGTGTGATCGCCGAGACCGGAGCCGGCCAGCACGGCGTGGCCACGGCCACCGCGGCCGCGTTGTTCGGGCTCGACTGCACGGTCTACATGGGCGCGGTCGACGTCGAGCGGCAGGCGCTGAACGTGTGGCGGATGCGGCTGCTCGGTGCCGAAGTGGTGCCGGTCGACTCCGGCAGCGCGACGCTCAAGGACGCGGTCAACGACGCGATGCGCGAGTGGGTCGCGAGCGTCGAGAGCACGCACTACTGCCTCGGCTCCGCGATGGGCCCGCACCCGTTCCCGTGGATCGTCCGTGAGTTCCAGCGGGTCGTCGGCGACGAAGCGCGGAGGCAGTGCCGCGACATGCTCGGAGGCGCCGACCCCGACCTCGTGGTCGCGTGCATCGGCGGCGGATCGAACGCGATCGGCACGTTCGCGGGCTTCCTCGACACGGATGCCGCGCTGGTCGGTGTCGAAGCCGGCGGCCAGGGCCTCGAGTCGGGGCATCACGGCGCCGCGATCAATCGCGGGGTGCCCGGTGTGGTGCACGGCATGCGGTCGCTGTTCCTCCAGGACGAGGAGGGCCAGGTGCTCGAGGCGTCGTCGATCAGCGCGGGGCTCGACTACCCGGGCGTGGGGCCCGAGCACGCGATGCTCGCGGCGAACGGACGCGCCCGCTACGAAGTCGCGACCGACGCCGAGGCGCTGGCCGGCTTCCAGCTGCTCTCGGCGACCGAGGGCATCGTGCCGGCGCTCGAGCCGGCGCACGCGATCGGGTGGCTGGCCCGCGAGGCCGGGCGGTCGGTGCCGGCGGGGTCGACCGTGCTGGTGACGCTCTCGGGCCGGGGCGACAAGGACGCGGCGCAGGTCGCGGAGATGCTCGGAGAGCTCGGATGAAGCTCGAGCTTCAGCTCCGCGAGCGGCGCGACGCGGGCGCGAAGCTGCTCGTTCCCTACGTGACGGGTGGCCTGGGCGCGTCGTGGTGCGATGTGGTGCGCGCGGTCGCCGACGCGGGAGCCGACGCCATCGAGATCGGTATCCCGTTCTCCGATCCGATCATGGACGGCAAGACGATCCAGGAAGCGAGCCAGCGCGCGCTCGACCTCGGCGCGACACCGATGAACGTCCTCGCCGGCGCGGCGAAGCTCGACATCGGCATCCCGATCGCGGTGATGACCTATTACAACCTCGTCGCGCACGCGGGGCACGAGCGCTTCGCGCGTGCGCTCGTGGACTCGGGCATCGCGGCGGCGATCGTGCCCGACCTCCCGCTCGACGAGCTCGACGGGTGGGGCGACGAGGCGGCCGCGGCGGGAGTCGAGACGGTGCTCCTCGCGTCGCCGCCCACCAC
>DAIQOP010000280.1:0-4933 GCA_036787815.1 Actinomycetota bacterium | reverse complement strand
GAGCCACTCCCGGGCCGGGATCAGCGTGCCGGCCGCGAGCTCGAAACCGTCCGGTCGCGCCAGCGGCCGGCGCAGCGCGCGGTCGTCGGCCGGCACCGCGAGCGTGACCGAGAAGGTCCGGTTGTCGCCGACGAACACCGCGAACTTGAGGTGCCCGAGATCGCCGGCGATCGGACCCTCGCCGACGGGCATCTCGGCACCGGGCCGGAGGCGGTAGAAGCGCGACAGGTAGACGATCCCGCTCTCGTGCACCTCGGCCGCCGGTTCGACGACGCCCGCGTCCGCCAGCCAGCGGTCGGACCCGCCGCGCGGGCCCGTGGCGTCGACGAAGAGGTCGGCCGGGAGAACGTCCTCGCCCGCCACGCCGCGCACCCGCGCCCCGATCACGCGAGCACCCGCTCCCGCGCCCGAACCGGGATCACGCGCGATCTCGATACCGGTGATCTCGACACCGTCGCGCAGCGCCACGCCCGGGCATTCGAGCACGCAGCGCCGGAGCACCCACTCGAAGGTGGTGCGCCGGCACGCGAGCGCGACGAGCTGGTCGTCGCCCGGCCGCGGCGAGCGGTCGGTGAGCGTCTCGGGCAGGTGCTCGGTGAAGCGGATCTCGGTCGCGCCGGCGGCGAGGAGCCGTTCGAGCACGTCGGGAGCCCGGTCGGCGAGCAGGTTGCGCAGGCGCGCGAGGAAGGCGTGCGAATGGCGCACCTGCGGCGCGCCCGAGCGGGCCCATTCCGAGAAGGCGGCATCCGCGCTCGCCGGCATCGGGGTCGCGTCGCGCTCCACGACCGTGACCGTGTGGCCGTCGCGAGCGAGCGCGAGCGCACCCGCCAATCCCGCGATCCCCGCTCCTGCGATCACCACCCGCACGCATGCCTCCGGGCCGTCGGTGGGCAAGGTAGCGGCCGCCGGGCCGCGAGCCCGAAGGCGCCGCCCGCGGCACGCGCCGGAGCGCGATGCTTCATGCCGGACGACCGAGGGCTTGCGCACGAACGTGCGAACGGGCAGGCTCACCGGCAAATCTGACGGAGTGTCACATTCGCGAGAAGACGACGCGGATCGCCGGCCGGCGCACCGCCGAGGGGGGACTGTGAAGCGAACCGGGTGGCTGGCTCTGGCCGTCGCGTCCTGCATGGCCATCGCGGCCTGCGGCGGCAGCAGCAAGAGCGGAGGCGGTCTCGACAGCACGACCACGGCCGCCAAGGCCAACGACGCGTGCAAGGGCAAGACGCTGACGTCGAGCGAGGTCGGCGTGTCGCCGACCACGATCACGGTCACGGTGGTGGCCGACACCGGCAACCCGCTCTCACCCGGCCTCTTCCAGGGCTCCGTCGACGGCGTGAACGCGTGGGCCGCCTACGTGAACGCCAACGGCGGCCTCGCCTGCCGCCAGGTCAAGGTCTTGACCCACGACGCGTTCCTCAGCGCCGACGAGGCCAAGAACGGCGTCACCACCGCCTGCACCAACTCCGTCGTGCTGCTCGGCACCAGCGCCCTCTTCCTGAACGACATGCGCCCCGTCGAGGGCTGCAAGGACAAGGCGGGCGCAGCCACCGGCATCCCCGACCTGCCCGTCCTGCAGACCGAGCCCGCCGAGCAGTGCTCGGCCATCTCGTTCGCCGTCATCCCCAACGGCGCCGCCTGCCCCTACTCGGGCACGGGCGTGCGTGCGTTCCAGGCCGTGACGCCGGCCGTCGAGTGGTTCAAGAAGAACGTCACCACCGACCTGCACGGGGTCTTCGTGGTGCCGAACGACCTGCCGTCGACCATCACGTCGAGCACGCCGATCTTCACGGCGATCCAGAACGACGGCGTCAAGCAGGACGCGCAGTTCGGTGCCAGCGGCCTGTTCACGCAATCGCAGTACACGCCGATCGCGCAGGCGATCAAGGCCCACAACTCCACCTGGGTCATGAACGGCCTCGACTTCGCGGGCACGCTCAAGATGCGCAAGGAAGCCGCCGCCCAAGGAGTGAGCTCGGTCAAGGTGTGGGCCTGCTCGTTGCAGTGCTACAACCCCAACTTCATCCTCCAGGGCAAGGACGCGGTCGACAAGCAGTACGCATGGCTCCAGTTCCTGCCGTTCGAGGACAAGGGCTCGAACGCATTGCTCGACGCGTTCCTGAAGTACGACGCCAAGCCCGAGGGCTTCGGCCTGCAGGCCTTCTCGGCCGGCCTGCTCTTCCAGCAGGTCGTCAACGACATCGTCGCGAAGAGCGGCCCGAACGCCATCACCCGCAGCGCGATCCTCGACGGCATCCGCGCCGTGCACGACTTCACCGCGGGCGGTCTGCTCGTGAAGACCGACATCGCGGGGAAGACGCCGAGCCCGTGCATCGCCATCGTCCAGGTGCAGAACGGGGCCTGGGTGCGGGTCGACCCGGTGAAGAAGGGAACGTTCGACTGCGACCAGCCCTCGGCGATCACCAAGCTGACCCTCGACCCGCTGAAGGCGTACAAGCCGAGCTAGCCCGAATCGACGAGCGCGAGGCTCTACCGCTGACAGCACGACGCGGGCACGACGGGTTGGACCGGGGAGGTGGGCGATGAAGAAGTCGAACATCTCCGTGACGGTCATCGCGGCCGTCGCGCTCGCGTTCGTCGTGAACCAGTCGTGGGCGGGGCACTCCCTCGACGGCACCGCGGTGCTCAACCTGCTCGTGTTCGCGCTTCCGCTCGCGGGTGTGTACGCGATCTCGGCCGCGGGCCTCGTCGTCGTCTACACGACCACGGGCGTCTTCAACTTCGCGCAGGGCGCGATCGGCATGTTCATGGCGTACGTGTACTGGGAGCTGCGCGTCCACCACCACATGCCGACGATCCTGGCGCTCGTGCTGGTGGTGTTCGTCGCCGCGCCGCTGCTCGGCATCGGCCTCGACCGGGCGATCATGCGGCGCCTCGAGGGCCAGGCCCTCGTCGTCCAGCTCATGGTCACCGTCGGGCTGATGCTCAGCTTCATGGGCCTCGCGGCCACGATCTGGGACCAGAACTCGGTGCATGCGATCCCGACGTTCTTCGGGACCGGCGGCTTCCACATCGGGCAGGTGATCCTCTCCTGGCATCGGCTGACGATCATCGTCGTCGCGCTCGTCCTCGCGATCTCGCTGCGCTTCCTGCTCTTCGGCACGCGGCTCGGCGTGGCGATGCGGGCCGTCGTCGACAACCGGGAGCTCGCCGCGCTGGCGGGCGCCCGACCCGATCTCGTGTCGGGCTTCTCGTGGGCGCTCGGCTGCTCGGTCGCCGCCATCGCGGGCATCCTCATCGCACCCGACACCGGCATGGCCGTCTTCGGTTCCTTGTCGCTGATCGTCATCAACGCATTCGTCGCGGCGATCGTGGGCCGGCTGCGCAGCCTGCCCATGACCTACGTGGGGGCGCTGCTCCTCGCGTTGTCGGTGCAGTTCTCGCAGCAGTTCCTGACGCTGGGCGAGCGCTGGGCCCAGGCTCCGCTCGCGCTCCCGACGATCATGTTGTTCATCGTGCTGTTGCTGATGCCCCAGGCCAAGCTCCAGTACGGGAGGACGGGTATCCGCCGCATCGAACGCGTGTCGAGCGTGCGCGACACCGCGATCGGCATGGCCGTGTTCGTCGGGGTGATGACCTTCGTGGGTTGGCTGCTGCGCCACGGCTCCGACGTGAACCGCCTCAATGTGGGCATGGCCACGGCGCTCATCGTGCTGTCGCTCGTCCCGCTCACGGGCTGGGCCGGCCAGGTGTCGCTCGCGCCACTCGCGTTCGCAGGCTTCGGCGCGGTCGCCTACGCGAAGTGGGGCGGCACCCACGGCAGCGTGATCGCGATCGTGCTCGCAGCGCTCATCACCGTGCCCATCGGCGCGATCATGGCGATCCCCGCTCTGCGCCTCCAGGGCCTCTACCTCGCGTTGGCCACGCTCGCGTTCGCGTCGATGGCCGAGTACGTGATCTTCACCCAACCCGAGCTGCTCGGGTCGCAGTCGAAGGCCGTCGAGCGGTTGAAGATCTTCGGCATCTACTTCCGCAGCGACCGCGCGTACCTCTTCCTCATCACGGTGGTGTTCGGGCTGGCGGCGACGGCGATCGTCGCCCTGCGGCGCAGCCCGTTCGGGCGACGATTGGTCGCGATGCGCGACTCCGAAGCGGCGTCGGCCACGATCGGCGTGAACATCCTGGAGACCAAGGTCGTCGTCTTCATGCTCTCGGCCGGGATCGCCGGGTTCGCCGGCGCCTTCCTCGCGCAACAGGCCGGCACCCTCAGCTCGAGCAACTTCACCATGCTCGCCGGACTCCCGATGGTGCTCGCGCTCGTGATCGGCGGCGTCGCATCGGTGGCCGGCGCGCTGTTCGCCGGGCTCTTCGGGTTCGGGCTCGTGTACATCAAGGACACGTGGCACCTCTCCCTCTGGCGTTCGCTCGAGATCCTCGGGCCCGGCGTCGCCGCGCTCGGCATCATCCGCAACCCGTCGGGCGCGGTCATCCCGATCGGCGACGCGTTCGCGCCGCTCCTGCCGTGGCGCCACGACGCCAAGGCGCGCGCGGCGGTCGACAAGGCGCGCGTCGCCGTGCCCGAGATCGGCGAGCTGGGGATCACGCGAGCGTTTACCACCGCCGACATCATCGCGATCGAGCGCGAGCTCGGCGTCACCGACGATCTGCAGGCTCATCTCCTGCACCCGACCGCCGGCGGAGAGGGCTCGTGACGCTCCTCGACGCGACCAGCGTCTCGGTCCGTTTCGGCGGGCTCCTCGCGCTCGACGACGCCGCACTCACCGTCGACGAAGGCGAGATCACCGGCCTGATCGGCCCCAACGGGGCCGGGAAGACCACGTTCTTCAACGTGATCACCGGGCTCCAACAGCCGACCACCGGGCGGGTCACGCTCGACGGGCACGAGATCACCGAAGCCAAACCGCACAAGCGCGCGCGTCTCGGGATCGCCCGCACGTTCCAACGGCTCGAG
>DAIQOP010000279.1:0-4942 GCA_036787815.1 Actinomycetota bacterium | reverse complement strand
CGTTGCCGCCCAGTTCGAGCGCCACCCGCCGCAACCCCGATGCCGCCTTGATTTGTGCCCCGGCGCGCGGCGACCCGGT
Source organism: Actinomycetota bacterium (assembly GCA_036787815.1). Classification (GTDB taxonomy): domain Bacteria; phylum Actinomycetota; class Acidimicrobiia; order IMCC26256; family PALSA-610; genus DATBAK01. The sequence continues at coordinate 4,863 of DAIQOP010000279.1, read as the reverse complement.
AAAGGTGATGAAATCGACTCTGGAATCGCCGACCAGCGCCGGCCCGACGATGTCGGGCACGCAACGATCGCGCCGCGACGCGAGCTGCGTGTGGGCGTCGGCGATCCAACGGCTCGCGTCGGGCAGCATGCCGACGCCTTCGAGGGTCGCGAACAGCGGGGCGATCAACGTACCGAGCGCGGCGCGCGGCAGGTACCCGTCGGGGCACGACACGTGCACCGCGCCCGAGCGGGCGGCGAGCGCGCCGAGCCTCCCGCCCTTCGACACGACCACGAGCGACGCCCCCTGCGCGACCACCGCCTCGGCCATCGACTCCGTCTCCTCGGTGCCACCCGAGTACGACATCGCGAACGCGAGCGTGCGCGGCCCGACGAACTTCGGCGCGCGGTACTGCTTGAGCATCGTCACCGGCACCGGCAACGTCGAGTTCGCGACGGACGCGAGCACGTCGCCGGAGATGCCCGAGCCGCCCATGCCGAGCACCACGACGTTGTCGATGGCGTCGGGCGCGGGAAGCCGCCCGGCCGCGACCGCGGCCTGGATCTGCGGCACGGCCGCGGCGTACGCGGCGGCGAGCTGCTCGGGGAGCCCGGCGACCGCGTCGAGGAAGTGGAGGGTGTCGGTGGGAGTCGCCACGGCGGCGATCAGGCCTCGACGAACGTCGGCTGGATCCCCTCGGCCTGCGCCTTCGCGACGAGGCGCTCGTGCTCGGCGTCGCTCACGGTCTGGGCCTCGTCGATGAGCAGGTTCGGGATGTCGTCGTTGATCTCGTAGCGCCGCTTCAGGCGCGGGTTGTAGAGCGCCTGCTCGTCGGGGAAGTAGAGCAACGGCCCCTTGTCGTCGGGGCACGCAAGGATCTCGAGCAACTTCGGGTCGAGTGCCACTGGGAACCTTCTTTCGGATGAACGCGTCAGGACGGGTCGGTACCCCGGACGAGCGCGAGCACCTCGGCCGTGCGGGCTTCGCAGGCGTCGGCGTCGGCGGCCTCGAGGTTGAGGCGGAGCAGCGGCTCGGTGTTGCTCGCGCGCAGGTTGAACCACCAGTCGCCCAGATCGACGGTGAGCCCGTCGAGACGATCGGAGTCGGCGCCGGCGTACGCCTCGGCGATCCGTTCGATCACGACCGCCGGGTCGTCGACGCGGGTGTTGATCTCTCCCGATTGCGCGTAGCGCTCGAAGGGGCGCCGCAGCTCCGAGAGCTTGACGCCGGTGAGGCTGAGCTGCTCGAGCACCATCACGGCCGCGATCGAACCCGAATCCGCGCGCCAGTTGTCGCGGAAGTAGTAGTGCGCGGAGTGCTCGCCACCGAAGATCGCGCCGGTCTCGGCCATCACCTGCTTGATGAACGAGTGGCCGACCCGCGTGCGCACGGGAACGCCGCCGTTCTCCCGAATGACCTCCGGGAGCGCCTTCGAGCAGATGAGGTTGTGCACGATCGTCTCGCCGGGATGGCGGGCGAGGATGCCTTTGGCGACGATGGCCGTGGTGGTGGAACCCGAGACCGGCTGGCCCTGGTCGTCGACGAGGAAGACGCGATCGGCATCGCCGTCGAACGCGAGACCGACGTCGGCGCGGGCGTCGAGCACGGCGCGCTGCAGATCCTTGAGGTTCTCGGGCTGGATCGGGTCGGCCGGATGGTTCGGGAACGTGCCGTCGAGCTCGCCGTACAGGATCCGCAGATCGAACGGCAGGCCCTCGAACACGCGGGGCACGACGAGGCCGCCCATGCCATTGGCGGTGTCGGCGACGACCCGCAACGGCTTGAGCACCGAGGCGTCGACGAAGCCGCGGACGTGGGCGCCGAACTCCTCGAGCAGATCGATCGAGTCGACGGTGCCGGCGAGCTCGGCCCGCTCGACCACGCCGCTCTCGACGGTGGCGCGGATCTGGCGCAGCCCGGTCTCTTCACCGATCGGCGCGGCGCCGGCGCGGCACAACTTGATGCCGTTGTACTGGGCCGGGTTGTGGCTGGCCGTGAACATCGCCGCGGGCGCACCGAGGCGCCCGGACGCGAAGTAGGCGAGGTCGGTAGAGGCGAGCCCGAGGGACGTTACGTCGGCACCCGCCAGGGTCACGCCCTCGGCGAAGGCCTCCGCGAGCGGGATCGACGACGGCCGCATGTCGCGCGCGACGAGCACCCGCTCGGCGCCCGTGAAGCGGGCGAACGCGTTCCCGATCCGGCGGGCGATGGCCTCGTCGATCTCGTCGGGGTAGATACCGCGGATGTCGTAGGCCTTGAAGATGGCGTCCAGAGACACCGCTACCGTTCCTTCGCCGACGTGGGGCCCCGGGCGCGGGGCCGGGTCATGGTAGCGCCGGGACCTCGTCGCTCCGCCCGGCTTCTTCGTCGGGCGGCCCGGGCATTTCGGGTAGCGCAGGCATTTCGGGTTCCGCAGGCATTTCGGGCGTCTCGGGTACGTCGGGTACGTCGGGGGGCGCGGAGGTCGGGTCCGGGTCCGGGTCGGAGTCGGACGGCGGGCCGGGAACCGGGTCGGTCTCCGCTTCGGGAACCGGGTCGGAGAACGGGCGCACCCGGGCCAGAGCCACGATGCCGAGCAGCCCGGCGAGGGTCAGCACGCGCCCGGCGCGGTCGCCCGTGGTCTCGCCGTAGGTGAGGCGCACGTCGTGCGCGGTCGGCACCACGACCATCAGGTTGGGCGCGAGCCTCCAGGGCCCGCGGGCGCCGTGCGCCTTCCAGTTGGGGAAGAACGAGGTCTTCACCACCACCGGCACACCCACGCGCGACACGTGGAACGAGATCGAGTCGACCTTCTCCACGATCGAACCGACCTTCACCTTCGGTAACGGTCGGGTGATCACCTTCTCGGCGGCTGCGACGCTCGACGCTCGCGCCCACCCCGGCGGACCCGCCGCGGCGAACGGTCGGTCGAGATCGCCGCTGCTCCACCACGGCGCGGCCGCGCACTCCCAGGCCGCGAGCTCGGGATCGTGCACGCCCTTCGCCGGCGGGGCGGTGCCGAAGCACCGCGACGACGGGCCACCGTGCGTCGAGACCACGACGGGCTCGTACTTCAGCGCCTCGGCGAGGTTCCAACCCTTGATCTCGTAGATCTTCCACCCGGTCGGCGGCTTGTGGTCGATGTCGGGGACGCTCGCGACCAGCTTCAGGCCCGCGTTGTCGTCGGCATGGCGCTTCGCGTCGGTCGATTCGGCCATGAAGTAACGCACGCCGAGCATGCGCAGGTGGCGCACGCCGCGATCGAAGTCGTCGATGCTGCCGTAGACGAGCCCGCGCACCGGGTTCGACGCACCACCCGACGCCGTGAGCTCGCTCACCGTCATGAAGTGGAAGTCGGTGGTGGCCGACGACTCGAAGTACAGCCCCTCCATCGAGCCGATGCGCCCGTGGGTGAAGTACGGCAGGAGCTCGAGCGCCAGCGTGGTGCCGTAGGCGTTGATGTCGCCCGACGGCTCCCACAACGCGCGGCCGGGCGGCAGCTTGCCCATCGTCGTGATGATGTCGTGGTACTCGGTCCACGAGTCCTTGCGCTGGTAGCCCTCGTAGTTCCAGCTCGCCCACGCGGGAGCGACACCCTCGTGGTCGACCACCCACCACACGGTCGGCACCGTCACCATCGCGAGTGCGACGAGCAGTGTCACGACGCCGACGAGGCGCCGACGCCACGCATGCTCGACACCGTCGTAGAAGCGCGCGGGGCTCCGTGGGGCGGTGTCGGAGTCGTCGAGCGGGGGCGCACCACGCGCCGCGCTCCACGTGGCCGGCGGCAGGTCGGCCTCGACGGTGACCACGCCGACGGTCGCGGGCTCGGCGGCGACCGGTTCGGGCGGTGCCGGGTCCAACGGTGCCGGATGCAACGGTGCCGGTTCGAGCGGTGCCGGGTCCGACGGTGCCGACTCGAACGGTGCCGACTCGAACGGTGCCGACTCGAACGGTGCCGACTCGAGCAGTGCCGACTCGAACGGTGCCGACTCCAGTGGTGCCGACCCGGTCTCCTGCGCGAGCGCGTCGAGACGATCGCCTTCACGGATCCAGTCGTACGAGCGTTGCGCGATCGTCGCGGCGATGCGCATGAGCTCGGCGGCGCCGACGGCGGCGAGCAGCGCGAGCGTCAGGTAGTAGAGCGGGAGGTAGCGCGTGTTCCACACGCTGTGCTCGGGCCAGACGCGGAAGAACAACGCGAACGCGCCCGCCATCACGATGAGGACGAAGGTCGAGCCGCGACGCCACCAACCCGCGGCGAGGATCGCCACGACCACGAGGAGCCACATCCAGGGCGGTCGCGGCATCAGCGGGTTGTGCTGATCGGCGCGGAAGCCGAGGAGGTGGATGGAGAAGGTCTGCACCTTCTCGTAGCGCATGCTCTGCGTGTAGGGCGTGTCGACGAGGAGCGGCACCGACCACACCGACGTGACCAGTGCGCCGACGGCACCGATCGCGAGCGCGGGCTTCCAGGTACGCGTCGGGCGGCGCGTGAGCCATACCGCCACTCCACCGACCGCGGCGAACACGGCGATGACGATGTGGCACAGCACCGTTGCCGCGAGGAGCACCGCCGGGAGCCAGAGGCGTCTGCGGTGCTCGAGCGCCCGCGACAGCGCGGCGAGGAAGAAGAGCCCGAGCGCGATGCCGAGCACGTACGAGAACTCGCCGGCGAGCGTGCTCGCGAGGTTGCCGCCGTAGATGGTCCAGGCATCCTCACCCTTGGTGAGCGCGCCGTTGCGGGTCTCGAACAGGAAGCGCAGCACCGCGACCGCGAACAGCGGAGGAGCGGGCCACGGGAACCGGAGTGCGCGGGCGAAGACGTACGCCGAGATCGGCAGGAGCAGCGAGCCGCTCACCGTCACGAGCTTGAACGCGATGTTGTACGGCATCACGATCGCG
>DAIQOP010000278.1:0-4949 GCA_036787815.1 Actinomycetota bacterium | reverse complement strand
ACACGCGCGTCGTGGGCGCGTCGGCGAGCGCGGCCTCGTAGTCGAGCGCGCCGGGTGCGGTGTCGCCGCTGCCCGTGTCGCCGGTGTCGTCCGCATCGGCGACCTCGATGAGCACCCGCAGCTTCGCCAGGCGCGGTGCCAACGCGACGACCGCCTCGCGGTACTGGGCGCCGTAGACCAACGCGACGACCTCGGCATCGTCGAACAGGTACGCGAGCTCCTCGGGGCCGTAGCGGTAGTTGACGTTGATCGGCACCGCGCGGCGCTTGTAGCAGCCCAGCATCGCCTCGAGGTGCTCGACCTGGTTGTGCAGGTACAACCCGACGTGCTCCCCGACCCCGACGCCGGCCGCGGCGAGCGCGTGCGCGACCCGGGTGGAGCGTTCGTCGAGCTCCGCGTACGTGCGCCGGTCCGCGCCGGCGACGACGGCGGTCCGTGCGGGCACCGTGTCGGCGACCACCTCGAAGCAGTCCGCGAAGTTGAAGTCCATCCACTCCACCCCAAGTAGATTCTGATTCTGCCCTATGCCTGAACCCGAGCTCGCGCCGCTGCTGGTGAGACCCGACGGCGTGGTCCCGAAGGAGCGCTACACGTCGAGGGCGTTCGTCGACCTCGAGATGGAGCGGCTCTGGAGCCGGGTCTGGCAGGTCGCGTGCCGCGAGGAGGAGATCGCGGCCCCGGGTGACTTCTTCGAGTACACGATCGGCGATCAATCGATCCTCGTCGTGCGGGGCGACCGCGGCGAGATCCGCGCGTTCTTCAACCACTGCCTCCACCGCGGCACCCGGCTCGCCTCGGGCATCGGCAACTTCGCCGACGGTCAGATCCGGTGCCGATATCACGCGTGGCAGTACGCGCTCGACGGCGAGCTGGTCGAGATCGTCGACCGGCACGAGTTCGCGGATCTGCCCGACGGTCTGCGGCTCGCCGACGTGCGCGCCGAATGTTGGGGCGGCTTCGTCTTCGTCAATCTCGACGCGGGGGCTGCGCCGCTGCTCGAGTTCCTCGATCCCATCCCGAGGCTCCTCGACCGCTACCACCTCGAGCAGATGCGGTTCCGCTCGTACCAGACGACGATCCTCCCCGCGAACTGGAAGGTCGTCGTCGACGCGTTCAACGAGGGCTACCACGTGCAGGGCACGCATCCGCAGCTCCTCGCGTGGACCGACGACGTCGGCATCGAGTACGAGCAGTTCGACACCCACGCGCGCTACGGCCGGCTCGAGAACTCCCGGCGCCGGCTCACTCCGAGCCCCCGTCTGGGTCTGCGCGACGACGAGATCGACGAGGGCGTGATCCTGAGCGCGCTCGTCGCCGGCCTCGGCGGCGCGTTCCTCGGCGAGGAACGCGCGCTGGTCGAGGAGCTGCGCGCGTCGACACCGCCGGGCGAGCTGCTCGCCGCGTACCAGAAGCGCCGCAAGGAGCTGCTCGCCGCGCGCGGGCTCGACGTGAGCGAGCTCGGCGACGAGCTCATGACGAGCGCCGACGACGTGTACTGGTTCCCGAACCTGGTCGGGCCGATCTACCCGGGCAGCGCGATCTTGTTCCGCGTGCGCCCCAACGGTCTCGATCCCGACTCGGCGATCAAGGACACGTGGGTGCTCGAGTGGCCCGCCCCCGGTCGCGAGCGGCCCATGCCGGCGCGCAAGTTCTACGCCGACTGGCACGAGCACGACTGGGGTCTCATCACCACTCAGGACTACGAGAACATGCTCGAGGTGCAGACGGGGATGAAGTCGCGCGGCTTCGACGGCCTGCGGCTCAACCCACGCCAGGAGAGCAACGTGACGCACATGCACGCGGTCATCGACCGCTACCTCACCGACGTCTGACCACCCTCCTCGGCGATCTCGACTCGCCGGGAGCGCCCGCCACTTCGTCGGCCGAGCTCAGGCCGGCTTCAGCTCCGTGAGGAAGCGGGCGTTGTCGCGGAGGATGAGGCGGCGGCCGTCGTCGTCGAACGCCTTGAGCTCGGGCAGGTAGTCGAGCGGCTCGGGCATCCCCTCGATGTGGGGCCAGTCGGAGCCGAAGATCACGCGGTCCGCGCCCATGAGGTCGACGGTCTGGGTGACGTCGTCCTCCCAGAACGGGTTGATCCACACGTGCTCGCGGAACGACGCGACCGGATCTTCGTGGAAGTAGCCGGGCATCTTGTACACGGTCGAGCGCAGCTTGTTGAAGAGGTCGGGGAGGAACTCCGACCCGTTCTCCACCGACGCGATGCGCAGGCCGGGGAAGCGCTCGTAGAGGCGGTCGAACGACAGTGTGATGAGGAAGTCGTAGGCCGCGCGCTCGATGTTGAACGTTTTGATCGACGGCTTGTAGACGCCGTTGCCGAACGACGCGCCGAACCCGTCTTCGGCGTAGCCGTGGGTCGTGTAGCCGCTGTCGCCCGCGTGGACGACGACGGTGATGCCCGCCTCCTGCACGCGCGCCCAGAAGGGATCGAAGCACTCGTCGCCCGGCGACCGCCGACCGGCCGCGGTGCGCGGCGCCGCGGGGCGCATCACGACGACCCGCGCGCCCTGGCCGAGCGCCCACTCGAGCTCCTCGACCGCCCAGTGCACGTCGGCGAGCGAGATGTAGGGCGCTGCGAAGATGCGGTCCCGGAAGTGGAAGCCCCAGTCTTCCTCGAGCCAGCGGTTGAAGGCCCGGAACGTGATCCCGACGGCCTCGGGATCGTCGACGAGCAGCTCTTCGTAGAGCACGCCGAGGGTGGGGAAGAGCCACACCGCCTCGAGGTCGAACTGGTCGAGCACGGCGATGCGGGCGTCGCGGTCGCGGTACTCGGGCCGGATGGGCTCACGCTCGGACAGCATCTCGAGCGGGCTCTTGCCCTCGGGGTTGCCGCGGAAGTAGTCGTGCAGGGCGCCGGGCTTGGCGATCGGGTTGAAGGTGGGGTTCACCACGGCGTGGCTCACCCGCCCACCGATCACGTGGTACTTGCGGCCGTTGATGTCGCACCACTGCACCGTGCGCGGCCCGAGCCGGGGGTCGAGGTGACGGGTGAAGGCGTCGAGCGCCTCGTAGTAGTGGTTGTCGGCGTCGAACGCCTGGTAATCGAGCTCGCTCACGGTGCATCTCCTCCGGCGTGCCGCGTCGGAAAGGTTACTTTCCGCCGCTCGGTGTGCAGCTAGCGTCGGTACGCGCGGCGGTCTCAACTCCGGTCGGAAGATCCCGGGAAGAAGAGCATGGGCGTTCGCAAGCGGCTGTCGTCGTGGGGGGTCGTGCGCCAGATCCGCGCGCGGGACGCGCGCGGTCTGGGCCCCTCGGCGCAGTCGCCCCGCTCGGCCGCGCTCCTGGCGCGCACCGCACGCGCCGACCGGGTCGTGAAGTCGATCTGCCCGTACTGCGCGGTCGGTTGTGGCCAGCAGGTGTTCGTGGAGAACGGCCGCATCACCCAGATCGAAGGCGATCCCGACAGCCCGATCTCGCGGGGCCGGTTGTGCCCGAAAGGATCGGCGACCCGTCAGCTCGTGTCGGGCCCGGGCCGTGAGCACCGGGTGAAGTACCGGCGCCCGTTCGGGACCGAATGGGAAGAGCTCCCGCTCGAGACCGCGATGGACATGATCGCGGATCGCGTGCTCGACGCCCGGGCGCGCGGTTGGCAGGACCACGACGGCCACGGCCGCCCGTTGCGGCGCACGCTCGGGTTCGCGCACCTCGGCGGCGCGACGCTCGACAACGAGGAGAACTACCTCATCAAGAAGTTGTTCACCGCGCTCGGTGCGATCCAGATCGAGAACCAGGCGCGCATATGACACTCCTCCACTGTTCCCAGTTTGGGAACTTCGTTCGGTCGCGGTGGCGCGACCACCTTCCAACAAGACCTGCAGCACTCCGACTGCATCGTGATCATGGGCTCGAACATGGCCGAGTGCCATCCGGTCGGATTCCAGTGGGTGATGGAGGCCAAGGCGCGGGGTGCCACCGTCATCCACATCGACCCGCGCTTCACCCGAACGTCCGCGATGGCCGACCTCTACGTGCCGTTGCGCGCCGGGAGTGATATCGCGTTCCTCGGCGGGATCATCAACTACATCCTCAGCGGCGAGAAGTACTTTCGCGAGTATGTCGTGAGCTACACCAACGCTGCGACGATCATCAGCGAGGACTTTCAGGACGCGGACCAGCTCGATGGCTTCTTCTCCGGGTTCGACCCGAAAACGGGTACCTACGACACCACGAGCTGGGCGTACGAGGGAATGGAGACCGCCGCTGCCGCCGGGTCGCGCGCCGTCGCGGGCAAGCAGCCGCCGGCGCAGGCGGGCGGCGGAGGGGACGAGCTCGGCGGCCGCGGCGCGGCGCTGCCGCACAGCGAGGTGCGGCGCGACGAGAGCCTTGAGGACCCGTTCTGCGTTTTCCAGATCCTCAAGCGGCACTACGCGCGGTACACGCCCGAGATGGTCGAGCGCATCTGCGGCGTACCACCCGACCAGTTCGCCAAGGTCTGCGAAGCCGTCACCGCCAACAGCGGTCGCGAGCGGACGACGTCCTGGGTGTACTCGGTGGGGTGGACGCAGCATTCGGTGGGCGTGCAGTACATCCGCGGCGCGGCGATCATCCAACTCCTGCTGGGCAACATGGGCCGTCCGGGCGGGGGAATCCTGGCCTTGCGCGGGCACGCGAGCATCCAGGGTTCCACGGATATCCCGACCTTGTTCGACCTGCTCCCCGGCTATCTCCCGATGCCGAAGGCGGGTGTGCACGGCTCCCTCGACGATTACCTCACATCGATCAAGAGTGACCGCCAGAAGGGCTTCTGGACGGCGGCGGACACGTACATCGTGAGCCTGCTCAAGGCATGGTGGGGCGACGCCGCGACGCCGGAGAACGACTTCGGCTTCGGCTGGCTGCCGCGCATCAACGCCGACCACAGCAATTACCAGACCATCGTCGACATGCTCGACGGCAAGGTCGAGGGCTACTTCCTGCTCGGTCAGAACCCG
>DAIQOP010000277.1:0-5009 GCA_036787815.1 Actinomycetota bacterium | reverse complement strand
GTCGCTGACGGGTACCGGCTCGGGCAACGCCGTGATCTATTTCACGAACCTCAACGTCAGCGGGACCCTCGTCAAGTACCTGGAGTTCGACGTCACGAACGCGGCCTTGTCCTCGTTTTCGATGAGTAGCGGCGGCACGACACCCTTCGAGTCGATCTCGTTGAACTTCACCGCGTTCACGATGATCGCCCACATCGCCGGTTCCCCAGCGCAGACGGTCAGCTACACCATTCCGTAACCAAGCCGGCCCAGCCGGCTCACCCGATCTTTGATCCGCAGCGAGGCGCGCCCCGCCGATGGCGACGCAGGGCGTCTGCGCCCGGCTGATTCAGCGGCGCGATCTGCGCTCCGGCTGCTGACAGAACGAGCGCGGATCGGGCATTGTGGGCGGGTCGACGTGAGGAGAAGGCGTGTTCAGATCGACCGTTCGCGTGCTCTCCATTGCAGTCCTCGTCGGTGCGGGGACGGCAGGTCGGCTGGACCACAGCCTCGCCCTCACGACCTACGAACAGTGCAACCTCACGGGTCGCGGAACGTTCGCGACACCACTCGACTCGACGACGCCGATTCAGTGGGACCGGATCCGCCTGAAGGGCAAATTGACAAAGTGCTCAGGCACCTTCCAAGGGAGCTTCCCGTTCACAGGCAAGATCAAGGCGTACCAAGCGTCGTGCGCGAGTCCTGGCTCGGAGCCGATCCGTGTGAAGCATCCGTTGCCGAACGCCGTATCTCTCGACTGGTCGAGCACGAGTGAGTCGATCGCCACGGTGTCGTGGGCGGGACTCCACGGTGGCACCGACATGAGAGACATGACTGGCGATGTTGTTTCGGGTCCACTCTCCGGAGGAGGCAATCAGTTCAGGGGCCTGATCACGTACGCGCTCGTGGGCTCGTGTGACGCGCCTCCCGTCACCGGGTTCACCTTCAGCGGCACGGCAACGATCTACGGACCGTGATACGCGGGTCGAGCCACTGCTGCGTGTTCGCCGCACACCGTTGAGGCCGCCCCGAACTGCAGATCGAGGTGGGCGTGCGGGCGCGAGAGGTCGGGTAATAATGAGCTGGTGGAGATCCAGTTCATCGCCGGTTTCGCTCCCATCGTTCCCGACCCGGCACGCGCGCAAGCCTTCTATCGCGACACGTTGAACCTCCCGCTCGTCACGAACGCCGACAATCCTGACTACGTCGCGATGGATGACTTCGGTGGTGCGAAGCACTTCGGCGTCTGGCCCCTCGCCGATGCCGCCGAATCCTGCTTCGGTGTTCGTGAGTGGCCCTCCGATGTCCCGGTCCCACAAGCCACGATCGAGTTCGAGGTCGAAAGCATCGAAGCAGTCGATGCGGGCGCACGCGAGCTTGAGTCCAACGGCTACCCGCTCATCCACGGTCAGCGCACGGAGCCATGGGGCCAGGTACTCGCTCGCCTGCTCGGGCCCGAAGGATTGCTCATCGGACTGAGCTATGCACCCTGGTTCCACGAGCGCGTGTGACCCCGCCGAGGGCGAGCGCGGGAGAGCGAGATGGGCGCAGATCTGCCGATCGGCACGCCGAATGAAGGTCGCCGGTGCAGGCTTGGCGCCGCCCGGAACGGGTCTAGGCGAGACTGATCGGCAGGGTTCGAGCGAGCTTGGCCAGTTGCTCTGAGAGATTGGCATCTGGGTCGAAGTCCAGGTGCCAACTGTCGCTCGGGAAGCCCCAGTAGCGGACGTCCGTGATTCGCCAGACCGGCTTTGCTCCGAGGTCGACGACGAGATCGACGCATCCGCCATCAGCGCTGTCGACGTCGCCTCGGCAGAAGATCACGTGACCTTGTAGCTCGGAGGCTCCCCCTTGGCCCCGAGCGAAACCAAGCGGGGTGAGGACGGGATCGAGAATCTCGGCGACCTCATCAATCGCAGCCGGGTGGGGTGGTTGGGGAAGATGAGCAGGTGGCGACACGGGGACATCTTTGCAGCGTGGATTCCGAGTCGCCGGTCGAGCGTAGATCTGCCAATCGGTATTGCTCGCGTGATCACACACTCGCGAAGGCGGTCCCGCGGGACCGCCTTCGCGCGACAACGCTTGCCCCGAGTGTGGATCTCGCACGCATCGCCGATGGTGCTGCAACGTTGTTCATCAATCGGTGAAACAGGTGTTCCGCGGGACCGCCGGGCGCGCAGATCTCCTGATGGATCCCGGCGGGCGCGTGTGAGCGCTTGCCCGCAGCGGCTCCCGATGACTCATGGCGTCGCGGCGATGTAGTACCGTCGAACGAACCGTCACGGGGATCCTGAGAGATCCCTACGGAAGGAACGCATGGCGCGAGACGCCGTCCCGGGTGAACCCGCGGGGCTCAGAACCGAAGGCGACGCGGCCCCGAGCGAGGGTCGCGTATTCGCGTTCAGAGCCGGTGTGTTCGACGACGCGAACCTCCGTCGGGCGCTGACCCGCATCGCGCACGAGATCGTCGAGCGCAACCAGGGAGCCGACGACGTGGTGCTCGTCGGTCTCTACACCCGTGGCGTCGTGCTCGCGCGGCGACTCTCCACGGCGATCCAGGCCTTCGAGGGTGTCGAGGTACCGGTCGGCACGCTCGACGCTTCGTTCTTCCGCGACGACATCGGCCTGCGGGCGGTGCGCCCGCTCGGACCCACCGAGGTTCCCACCGACGTGACCGGCAAGGTGGTCGTGCTCGTCGACGACGTGCTCTACACCGGCCGCACCGCTCGCGCCGCGCTCGACGCGCTCGTCGACATCGGCCGGCCCCGCAGCGTGCAGCTCGCCGTGCTCGTCGACCGTGGCCACCGGGAGCTCCCGATCCGGGCCGACTATGTGGGCAAGAACCTGCCGACCAAGACGGTCGAAGACGTCCGGGTCCGGCTCGGCGAGATCGACGGTGGTGTCGACGCCGTCGAGATCTGGGGTCCGGCCGACGCGCCGGAGGGCGGGCAATGAAGCATCTGCTGTCGGTCGGCGATCTCGGTGGGCGGGCCGGGATCGAGGAGCTCCTCGACCGGTCGGAGTCGTTCCTCGAGGTCACCCGCCGCGACATCCCGAAGGTGCCGGCGCTGCGCGGCAAGACCGTCGTCACGCTGTTCTACGAAGACTCGACGCGCACGCGGATCTCCTTCGAGACCGCGGCCCGCCGGCTCTCGGCCGACACCATGAACTTCAGCGTCTCGACCTCGTCGGTGCGCAAGGGCGAGAGCCTGCTCGACACCGTGCGCACGATCGAGTCGATGGGCATCGACGCGATCGTGGTGCGCCACGGCAGCGCCGGCGCGCCCCACCGCATCGCGCAGGAGACCGACGCGTCGGTGGTGAACGCCGGCGACGGCCGGCACGAGCATCCGACGCAGGCCCTGCTCGACGCCTTCACGTTGCGCCGTCATCGCGGGCCGTCGCTCGACGGGTTCCGCGTCGCCATCGTCGGTGACATCCGCCACTCGCGGGTCGCGCGTTCGGGAGCGCGCGTGTGGGCCGAGCTCGGGTGCGAGGTGACACTCGTCGGCCCGCCGACGCTCCTCCCCGAATCGCTCGAAGGGTGGCCGGCCGTCGCGACGCACGATCTCGACGCGGTCCTCGAGCAGACCGACCTCGTGTACCTGCTTCGCATCCAGAACGAGCGCATCTCCGAGGCGCTGTTCCCGTCGACGCGCGAGTACCGCAGCCGCTGGGGGCTCACCGAGGCTCGGGCAGCCCGGTTGAAGCCCGACACCCTGGTCATGCATCCCGGCCCCATGAACCGCGGCGTCGAGATCGCCGACGAGGTCGCCGATTCGGCCCGCTCGCTCGTGACCGAGCAGGTCGCGAACGGGGTCGCCGTACGCATGGCCGTGCTCTACGCGATCCTCGGCTCGGGAGGCCCAGTTGTCTGAGAGCCGAACGTCGGCGAATACCGTGCTGCTCAAGGGCGGGCGGGTGATCGACGAGACCGGCGAACGCATCGCCGACGTGCTCGTGCGCGACGCGATGATCGTCGAGGTCGCCGAGTCGATCGCGGTGCCCGCCGGCGCCCGAGTGCTCGACGCGAGCGACGCGGTCGTCGCACCCGGGCTGGTCGACCTCCAGGTGCACTTCCGGGAGCCGGGACGTGAAGACAGCGAGACCATCGAGACCGGTGCGCGTGGGGCCGCGCTCGGCGGCTTCACCGCGGTCGTGTGCATGCCCAACACCAACCCTCCGCTCGACGACGCCGCGGTGGTGCAGGCGGTGCTCGAGCGGGGCCGCGACTCGATGTGCGACGTGCGCGTCGCCGGTTGCATCACCCGCGGTCGCGCGGGGCGCGAGCTCGCGCCGCTCGGAGAGCTTTACGACCTCGGCGTGCGCGTGTTCACCGACGACGGCGACTGCGTGGCCGATGCCGGGGTGATGCGCCGGGCGCTCGAGTACAGCACCTCGCTTCCCGGCGCGGTCATCGCGCAGCACGCGGAAGACCCGAGCCTGGTCGTCGGCGGGCACATGCACGAGGGCGAGTGGTCGAGCCGGCTCGGCATCCCCGGTCGGCCCGCGGAGGCCGAGACGACGATCGTCGCGCGCGATCTCGCGCTCGCGGCCCGCGCGGGAGCCCGGTACCACGTGCTGCATCTCTCGACCGCGGGCGCGGCGGCACTCGTGCGCGAGGCGAAGGCGCGCGGTGTGCGCGTGACGGCGGAGGCTTCACCGCAACATTTCACGCTCACCGACGAAGCGTGTGCGGGCTTCGACCCGGTGTTCAAGATGAACCCGCCGTTGCGCACCGCCGACGATGTCGCGGGAGTGATCGCGGGTCTCGTCGACGGCACGATCGACGCCATCGCCACCGACCACGCGCCCCATGCGCCGGAAACGAAGGCCGTGCCCTTCGAGGAGGCGCCGCCCGGCATGCTCGGAACGGAGACCGCGCTCGCGCTGGCGATCACCCGGTTGGTCGAGCCGGGGCTGCTCCCGCTCTCGTCGGTCCTGGCGCTCCTGTCGTGGCGGCCCGCGCGGGTCGCGTCGCTCGTGGAGCACGGTGGGCCCATCGCCGCCGGCCGCCCCGCGCATCTGTG
>DAIQOP010000054.1:0-18069 GCA_036787815.1 Actinomycetota bacterium | reverse complement strand
GCCTCAAGAGGTCGGTGGGGACCTTGGAGACGGGGCGGTCGGCGGCGCCGGTCTCCTTGCAGATTTCGCGCAGGCCGTCCCAGGTGAGCGACTGCGCGTCCCAGAGCCGGTCGAACGAAGCGTCGGCCGCATCGCTGAAACCGTGCTGGAGCCGGAAGTCGTACCGCATCTTGTCGGGCCGCGTCGCGATGCCGAGGCGACCGGCACGCGTGTGCGCGTAGACGTCCCACGCCACCCGCTCGGCGAGGGTCAGGTCGACGTCGGGAGGTGCCGACGCGAAGCCCTCGGAGAGGCGGTCGTTGGCGCGCAGCAGCATCTGCGTGAGGTCGCGGCGCGCGGCGGCCTCCGAGAACTGCCGCGTGCGGTGCGTGTCCTCGAGGTTGCCGCCCGACATCCACAGCACGGCTCGGCCGCCCACGACGTCGGAGGCCGTGCCGACGAGCGGATGCGGGAGATCCTCGTCGATCTCGAGGTCGATCTCGACGTCGGAGGGGAAGCCGACGAGCGCGGCCGCCTCCTCGACGAGTCCCTCGATCACGGGGATCTCGTACGGGACGACCGTGAACGGATTGGGCGTGATGTGGACGCGGCCCATTCAGTCGACGCCCTGAGCCGCCTCTGACATCGCCTGCGCCTCGGCCTGGGCCTGACGTGCGATCTCGGCGATCTCGTCGTTCTCGGCATCGGTGAAACCTGCGAGCTCGCGGAAGCGACGCGCGAGCTGGATCGGGTTCTCCTCGCTCTCACCGCGGAAGCCGCCGAGGCTGAAGATCTTGTCGACCGTGCGCTGGAACTCGAGGGCGCGCTCACGCCGCTCGGGGTCCTTCTCGGTGAGCCGGCGCAGCCAGTCGGAGCCCATCTTCACGTGGGTGACCTCGTCGGCGAGCATCCAGTCCTCGCAGAACGTGAGGATCGGGTCGTTCGCCGACTCGCCGAACTCCTTCATCGAGTTGAACACATCGATGGCGAGGCCTTCGAGCGCACGGTTGACGCCCGTGAGGCGCAGCACCGGGTCGGGGTTGCAGGCCGCGGCGTAGAGGAACGTGCTCTCGCTGTACTCGCCGATCTCGCTGCCCATGTGCTCGCCGAGCTTGATCGAGATCTCGCAGTGGCGCGACTCGTCCCAACACTGCCGGGCCATGTCGAGCTTGAGCTGGAACGGGGCCTCGTCGTCGTCGAAGTCGAAGCAGGTGCGCCCCGCGCCTTCGAGCGCCTGGATCTCGCCGACGAAGATGCCGTGCATCAACGAACGGGACCGCTCGGCGGCGGCCGGTCGATCCGCGGCCATCTTGGCCGGACCGACGTTGCGCGTCGCGAGTCGGGCGCCGCGCGGATCGAAGATCGCGTCCTCGATCCGGCTGCGGACGAAGCGCTCGTCGCGGGCCAACTCGGCTTCGGGAAGCATCTTCTTCATCGTCCGCTCTCCTTCGCGTCGGCGCCCAGGCTACCTGGGCCCGCGATGCCACCCGATGCCAGGACCAGGGCCTCGAGCTCGGCCTGGCGGGCCATGGCCCGATCCAGCTTCTCGGGTGTGTCGATGAGCGACTGGAGCAGCATCTCGCCGTCGCGCCAGTCTTCGAACTCGTCCTGGAGCGCGAACTTCAGCGACCGGATGGTCGGGGCGTCGGTGATCCGGCTCGTGGCGTTGAGGTGGTACGTGTACGCCGCGATCTTGCGGGGGATGAGCACCCGGTACACACCGACGAGCTTCTCGATCGTGTCCTCGGCCGCCTCGGGCTCGCGCACGGCCTCGATGAACCGGACGAACTCGTCGTTCGGCGGCTGGGTCATGCGGTCGGGGTTCATCTCGCGCAGCTCCGGGAGCCGCTTGTGCCAGAGCTCCGCGTGCCACGCGTGGTGGTACGTGTGGCGACCGAGCACGAGCTTGACGTCGAGCTCCGGGACCGTCGCGACCCATCCGCCGAGCACCTCGAAGAGGCGCATCTCGACCCACTTGTAGTTGCCGACGCGGCGCGCCGACTCCTCGACCGAGAAGAGGCCCGGAAGCTCCCGGCGGTCCCAGGGCGCGAACGGCGCCCGTGCTGTACCACTCACGCTGGTTGCTCCCCCGCGATCGGCATCGGACCGTCAGTCTCGCCATTGCTTGACCGAGCGGTCAAGACCCACGCCGGGGCCTCGGCGACCAGGATGCTCCCAAGGATCACCGCCGCTCCCACGTAACCCTGCAGGCCGAGCCGCTCGCCGACCGCGTAGCCGACGAACCCGGCCACGACCGGTTCGAACAGCAGGATCACCGCGGCCCGGGCCGGCTCGATGCGCCGCTGCCCCCAGAGCTGCACCGTGAACGCGACCGCCGAGCAGACGACGCCCGTCACGGCCACGGCGAGCCAGACCCGGCCGGTGAGGCGCCCGAGGCCGTCGACCGCGACGAACGGCACCGACAGCAGGGCCATGGTCGCGAGCTGGACGCACGTGAGCGCGACCGGGTCGAAGCGGTTGGCCAGCTGCCCGCCGACGTAGATCCAGAGGCCGAAGAACGCGGCGCACCCGAGGGTGAGCGCGTTGCCCTGCCCGAGCGCGAAGCGCGCGCCCGTGAGGAGGAAGAGCCCCACCGCGGCGGTGAGCACGGCCACGATCACGAGCCGGTTCGGGAGCCGCCGGCGGGCCACGGTCTCGATGACCGGGGTGAAGACGACGAACAGGCCGGTGATGAACGCCGAGTCGGAGGTGGTCGTGTGCTGGAGCCCGGCGTTCTGGAACCAGTAGCCGACGAAGCCGATCGCGCCGAAGACGAGTGCGGCCCGCACGAACGACGCCGTGTCGTCGCGAGCCGGTTCACCGGGGAGCAAGGCGGCGCCGGCCTCACGATTACGCCACCCGGCCAGCAGCGCGAACGGCGCGAGGACGAGCGCCGCGACTCCGAAACGCAGGAGCATGTAGCCGACGGGCGTGACGTCGAGGAGCGCGTTCTTCACCAGCTCGAAGGTCGAGCCGTAGGCGATCGTGGCCGAGATCAACGCGAGCTCGGGCAACAACGGGCGGCGCGTCTCCCACGCCGCGGGGGCGCGTGTGGGCACAGCTAGCTCTTGGATCGCCGCATCAGCCGGGCCAGCGATTGGTGATCGGCAGCCGCCGATCCTTCCCGAACGCCTTGGGCGACACCCGCACCCCCGGCGGAGCCTGGCGCCGCTTGTACTCGTTGCGGTCGACGAGCGCGGAGATGCGCCGCACGACCGCCGGATCGAAGCCGCGATCGATCAGGTCGGAGGCGGAGAGGTCGGCCTCGACGTAACCCTCGAGCAGCGGGTCGAGCGCCGCGTAGTCGGGCAGCGAATCGCTGTCCTTCTGGTCGGGGCGCAGCTCGGCGCTCGGCGGCTTGGTGAGCACGCTCGCGGGCACGAGGTCGCGGCCCGCACGCTCGTTGCGATCCGCGCAGAGCGCGTACACGAGGGTCTTGGGTACGTCCTTGATCACCGCGAAGCCGCCGGCCATGTCGCCGTAGAGCGTCGCGTAGCCGGTGGCCATCTCGCTCTTGTTCCCCGTGGTGAGCACGAGCGATCCGAGCTTGTTCGAGATGGTCATGAGCACGTTGCCGCGGATGCGCGCCTGCACGTTCTCCTCGGCGAGGCCGGCGGGCCCGACCGCGAGCACGTCGGCGAGCATCGACTCGAACGCGAGATGGGCCGGTTCGATCGGCACCATGAGCGTCGCGATGCCGAGGTTGGCCGCAACCGCCTGCGCGTCGGTGACGCTGTGCTCGCTGGAGAAGCGCGACGGCATCAGCACGCCGGTCACGTGCTCGGCGCCGAGCGCGTCGACCGCGATCATCGCGACGATCGCCGAATCGACCCCTCCGGACAGCCCGATGTGGACGTCGGAGAAGCCGTTCTTCCTCACGTAGTCGCGCGTGGCGAGCACGAGGGCTTCGTACACCTCGCGCACGGGCGCGAACACCGGCTCGATGCGCGCCGAAGATTGCCGTTCCGCGAGGTGCGCCTCCGTGACCGCGACTTCGGGCAGGGGTTTGGCGCGCGCCCGCCCACGCGGGTCGAGGAGCCGCTTGCGGAACGCCGCGCGCACGTCGAGGTCGACGACCAACAGATCCTCTTCGAACTGCTTCGCCCGTCCCACGAGCTCGCCCTGCGCGTCGATCACGAGCGAGCCGCCGTCGAACACGAGCTCGTCCTGCCCGCCGACGAGGTTCGCGTACACCACCGGCACGGACGCGTCCGCGGCTCGGGTTGCGAGCATCGTCTCGCGCTCGTGCAGGCGCCCGGCGTAGTAGGGCGACGCGTTGAGGTTGACGACGAGCTCGGCGCCTCCCGCCGCCTGGTGCGCGATCGGGCCGGTGGGGCTCCACGCGTCCTCGCAGATCGAGACCGCGACCCGCACACCGGCGATCACGAACAAGGGTCCGTACTCGTCGCCGGCCACGAAGTAGCGCTGCTCGTCGAACACCGCGTAGTTCGGGAGGAGGTGCTTGCGGTAGACGCCCTGCACCCGGCCGTGGGCGAGCACCGCGGCCGCGTTCGCGAGGTCGCGGCCGGGCTCGGGAAACCCGACGATCGCGGCGGTCTCGCCGGTGCGGGCGGCCACCTTCTCGAGCGCCTCGGCGGCTTCCGCGACGAACGCGGGTCGGAGCAGGAGATCTTCGGGCGGGTATCCGGTGATCGTCAGCTCGGGGAAGACGACAAGATCCGCGCCCGCGGCGGCCGCGGCCTCGTACGCGTCGAGAATGCGCCCGACGTTGCCCTCCAGATCCCCGACGACCGTGTTCACCTGCGCGGCGGCGACCCGCACTCTCGGCATGGCGTGAGTCTATTTCGGGGTAAGCGTGCGACACTCGGGTCATGGCCACGCCGGTGACCGACGCGCCTGCGGTGCGGCGGGCGATCGAGCGGTCCGCCGACGCCCGTGCGGCCGGCGCGGCGATCGAGCGGTTCGTCGAAGCGCACCCCGATCGAGCCGACGCGATCGCGGCCGGCGGGATCCTGCTCGACGCCGTCGCGGCCATCGCGGTCGCGTCGCAGTCGCTGTTCGCGGGATTGCTACGGGATCGTGAGGCGGTCGCCGTCGTCGCCGAACCGGGCGCGCTCGCGACGGCCACGACCGACGACGGCTCCGCCGAGCTCCTGGGAGGCGCGCTCGGCGCCGACGACCCCGCGGGTGAGCTCCGGTGGCGGAAGCGCCGCTCGTTGGTGCGCATCGCGGCGCGCGATCTCCTCGGCATCGCCGACCTCCGCACCACGGGCGTCGAGCTCGCCGCCGTCGCGCAGGCGTGCCTCGCCGTCGCGCTCGACATCGCGAAGCCCGACGTCACCATGGCCGTCATCGCCATGGGAAAGCTCGGCGGACGCGAGCTCAACTACGCGAGCGACGTCGACGTGATGTTCGTGCACGACGGCGACGCGCGCGAAGCCGACCGGGTTGGGCAGGCCGTCCTGCGCGTCATGAGCGACCAGACCGCCGACGGCATCGTCTTCCGCACCGACGTCGCGCTTCGGCCCGAGGGCCGGGCCGGTGCGCTCAGCCGCCCGCTCGGCGCGTACACCGCATACTGGGACCGCTGGGCGCGCGCGTGGGAGTTCCAGGCGCTCCTCAAGGCGCGTGGGATCGCGGGCGATCGCGGCCTCGCCGCACGGTTCCTGCAGGAAGCGAGCCGTCGCGCGTTCCCCGAAGCGGCCAACCCCGATCTCGTCCGCGAGGTGCGCGCGATGAAGGCCAGGAGCGAGTCCGAGCTCCGGCGGCTCGGGCTCGACGAACGCGAGGTGAAGCGCGGGCGCGGTGGGATCCGCGACATCGAGTTCTCCGTGCAGCTGCTCCAACTCGTGCACGGCCGCACCGACGTGCGCGTCCGCACCCCGACGACGCTCGACGCGCTCGAGGTGCTCGCCGCCGGCGGCTACATCGCGTCCGACGATGCCGATCACCTCGTCGAGGCGTACGTGTGGTTGCGCACGGTCGAGCACCGCCTGCAGCTCGTCGACGAGCAACAGACCCACACGCTCCCCGTGGCCACCGACGCGCGCACGCGGCTCGCGCGCGTGCTCGGCTTCCGCGACCACGCCCACCGCTCGGCGCTCCAGCAGTTCGACGAGCGCCACCGTGCGCAACAGGGGGTCGTGCGCGGCCTCCACGAGAAGCTCTTCTTCGCGCCGATCCTCGACACGCTCTCGGGCGCCGGCGCGCTGACCCCTGCGGCGGCCGAAGAGCGCCTGAGCGCGTTCGGCTTCTCCGACATCGCGCGCACCCGCGCCGCGCTCCGCGAGCTCAGCGCCGGGCTCACCCGCCATTCGCGGGTGATGCACCAGCTGCTGCCGGTGGTACTCGGATGGCTCTCCGACTCACCGGACCCCGACCTCGGCCTCTTGCAGCTGCGACGGCTCACCGAGGGCGCGGCGCGCGCCGACGCGCTCGCGCACACATTCCGCGAGACGCCGATCGCGGCGGAGCGGGCGTGTCGCGTCCTCGGATCGAGCCGGGTCCTCGGGTTGGCGCTCCACCGTCAACCCGACTTCCTCTCCCGGCTCGGCAACGACGAGCACCTCGGTCGCGAGCACTCCCGCGCCGAGCTCGTCACCGAAGCCGTCGACGCCCTCGGCTGGCGCGCCGACGAGCCCGCGCGTCGAGCCGGGCTGCGAAGGTTCAAGCGCCGCCACCTCCTGCGTATCGGCGCTCGCGACGTGCTCGGGCTCGCCGATCTCGAGACGACCCAACGCGAGCTCGCGCACGTCGCCGACGCGTGCGTCGAGGCCGCGCTGCAGGGGCTCGAACCGTCGGCCCCCTTCGCGGTGATCGGCCTCGGTCGGCTCGGCGGTGAAGAGCTCTCCTACGCCTCCGACGTCGACGTGCTGTTCGTGTACGACGGCGAGGGCGCGAGCGAGTTCGACGCAGCCGAGCGGCTCGCGACCGGGCTCGTGCAGGCGCTCGGCGCGACGACGGCCGAAGGCCAGGTGTTCGGCATCGATGCCAACCTGCGCCCCGAGGGCCGCCAGGGTCCGCTCGCCCGTTCACTGCGCGGGTACGCGCGCTACTACGACAACTGGGCCCTCACGTGGGAGTTCCAGTCACTGTTGCGCGCGCGGCCGGTCGCCGGCGACCCGGCGATCGCCGAGCGCTTCCTCGACCTCGTCCGACCGTTCGTCTACCGCGATCCGCTGCCCGACGCCGACGTGCGCGAGATTCGGCGGATGAAGGCCCGCATCGAGCGCGAACGGATCCGACCGGGCGAGGATCCGCAGTTCCATTTGAAGCTCGGTCGCGGGTCGCTCTCCGACATCGAGTTCACCGTCCAACTGCTGCAACTCGTGCACGGCGCCGCGCACGAGGAACTGCGGGTCACGTCGATCGGCGCCGCGCTCGACGGGCTCACCGCGACCGGCTTGCTCGGCGACGACGACGCCGACAGCCTGCGCGACGCGTACCGCCTGTGCGAACGGGCCCGCAACGCGCGCTACCTCCTCACGAACGCGGCCGGCGAGTCGCTGCCCGTGCAGAGCGACCTGGCCGAACCACTCGGACGCATGCTCGGGTTCGTGCACCAGCCGCAGACGAGCCTCCGCGACGAGTACCGCCGCGTCACCCGCCGGGCCCGATCCGTCGTCGAGCGCGTGTTCTACGGTCGAACCTGACCGCGTTCAGTGGGTCTTCTGCAATCCGACCACGAGGATCGGGAGCGCAGCCGTTGCGGTGCGCACCTGGAACACGTACCGCCGCTTCGGCTTGGTGAAGGTGCACAACGACCAGCCGGCACCGGCCTGGCATCCCTTGTCGGCCCACCCGTCAGACGCGTGCCAGAACTGCGAGAAGAGCGACTGGACGACCACCGGTGTCGCGAGCGTGTTCGCCGAGTGACGATCGCGGACCTGCCAAGTGTGGAAGAGCGCGAGCACGTATGCGTGCGGGTTCGCCGCCACGGTCGTCACCGGCGCGGCCATCGTCGTCGACGGGGCGGCAGAGGTTGCGGTCGACGACGTGCTCCGAGGCGGCCGCGCCCCCGTCGCCGACTTCACCGTCGTCGGCGGGGCGACCGACGGCGGCGATCCGCCAACCGACGTCGAACCGCTCGAGTACGTCCACGCACCCAGCGCGACGAGCCCGCAGACCACGAGCGTGACGAGCGTGGCCGGCGGCCGCTTCGGATTCATCGGCTCCCATCGTCGCACGGAGGCATCGCCGGCGGGCAATCCCGGGTCAGGCCGCGGGCGCGGAGCCGACCACCGGGCTCGGGGGCGGGACCCGTTCGAAGGGCTCGGCCTCGCCGTTCCGGTCGCCGGGACGGCGAGGAGTCCCGGTCGACCGCGCCAGCATGACGACGAAGGTCACGAGCACCGCGACGGCCACGGTGCCGAACACGATTCCGCGCACGACGGCAGCGGCGGATCCCGGAGCGACCCTGCGGGGGAGCTCGTAGGCGGCGACGAGGAACGCCGCGTGCAGGGCGATGAGCGCGGCGACCCATGACCGGCGCACCAGTGCCGCCGAGGGCAGCACCCACGCCGGGTACCACGGCAACACGTAGGCACCGGCGAAGAGGAAGGCCGCGAACCCCGCCGAGACCGACACCGCGGGGGCACGGTCCGATCGGAACCGCCACGTCGCCACGACCGCGAGGATCACGACCATCGTCAACGCCGCACCGCCGATCGAGAACGGCACCGCACGGGCGATCGGGCTCCAGATCGACGCGCGGCTCGTGCTCTTGACCGCTCCCGCAAGGGTCCGCAGCGCGTCGCTC
Organism: Actinomycetota bacterium; assembly: GCA_036787815.1. Classification (GTDB taxonomy): domain Bacteria; phylum Actinomycetota; class Acidimicrobiia; order IMCC26256; family PALSA-610; genus DATBAK01. Next base: position 9,371 of record DAIQOP010000054.1, on the reverse strand, counting down.
CCGACGAACGCGTAGCCGGCCGCGGTCGTCGCTGCGGCCACCACGGTGAAACGCAACGCGTCGCGGCGATCGCGCACCAGCAACCACACGGCGATGCCGAGAATGCCGAATCCCGTCGACGCCTTCACGAGCATGCCGAGTCCGACGACGACGCCCGCGGCGGTGAAGCGTCGGCGCGCGGCCAGCACGACGCCGCCCAGCACGGCGAGACCCACGAGTCCGTCGTTGTGCCCGCCGTTGACGATCGTGGTGACGATCGCCGGGTGCAGGCCCACGAACGCGAGCGCCCGAACGCTGCCGGTCTGCTTCCAGACCAGCAGGAGCGTCGCGGCGACGCCGAGCGTCGCGAGCCCCTGGAACGCGAGCCGAGCGCCGAGGACCGACGTGCCCGCGATCTTGGTGAGCAGGGCCGAGACACCGGTGAAGAGCGGGCCGTAGACCGACTTCGTGCCGCGCCAGCCCGAACCGACGAGATGCAGGAACGGATCGTGCGGATACGCAGCGGGTGCATGCGCGTACGGGCTCGCGTGATGCACGCTGACGGTCCGGCCGTACATCACGTACGACCACATGTCGTGCGAACCTCGCGGCGCCACCGCGAGCGATGCTGCGAACGCGAGCACGATCGCGGTCGCGGCCCATCGCGGTCTCGACTCGAGGCGCGGGTCGGTCACGACGCAGCCCCACGCGACCGCAGCGACGACCGCGAGCGCGAGCCCTTCGGTGCCGGTGAGGTGCGGCACGAGCACCATCGCAGCTTCGGCGGCCACGGTGACGGCCAGCACGATCAGGAGCGGCGGTCGCCGCAGGCGGGATCGCCCCCACTCCCGCACTGCCGCTTCGACCCGCATCGACGACGACGATACCGAGCCGGAGATGAGAACCCGGCGTCATCGCACCGTGGGCTTCGCCGGGCGGTCCGAAGACGGCGAGGCCCAGACTTCGGCTAGCTCGCGGCGGCGACCATCGCCACGTAGGTGGCGAACGCCGGCTTGCGCGAGTAGTTGCTCCGGACGAGTCCCATCCAGTCGCCGTGCTTGTCGGTCTGCGGATTGGTGCCCTTGTCCTGGTAGGTGAACCAGTCCATCATCGCCACCCACGAGTACTGCGATGCCCGCTCGAAACCGTTGAGGAGCAGGGCGGCCTGCTGTGCTTCGGTGAGGGTGGCGGTGCTGCCCACGGGACCCTGGGTCGCTCCGCCGAACTCCGTGATCCACATGCTCTTCGCGCCGTCGCCGTGCGCCACCATGATGGCGCGGGCGTTGAGCATGCGATCCCAGCCGTTCTTCATGCCGTAGGGATCCTTGTTCAGCGTCGACGGGTTGAACGTGCAGATCACGTCGGCGGGATCGCACGTAAGAGAGGGCGTCGAGTACGGGTGGTAGCTCACCCCGTCGAACGATCCTTGCGCTCCGTTCGCGTACAGACCCGCGAGGTACTCGTCGGCGGCTATGCGGCCTCCGGCGACGTCGCGCACTCCGCCGATTCCACCGACCAGAACGATCGCATCGGGCTGCACGGCCTTGACCGCCGCGTACGTCTGCTTCAGGAGCTGCGCGTAGCCACACGGGTTCGGGGTCGGCCACACGGCCACACTGTTGACGTGGGCGGCGCCGCGGAGCGCGATGTTCGGCGAGTTCTCCAGCTCGAACACGCCCGCGGTTCCATGCAGGTGCACCGCCAACGCGGCGATCGCCGACGCGTACGAACCGAGATCGAACGGTGCCTGATCGGCGCACGCGATGGGTGCGATCCGGCTCTTCACCTGCGCCCACGCGGGCGGTCCGTCGACGGTGACGATGAGGCTGAAGTGGCCGGCATTTGCTGCGTTGTTGATCGTCGCGACGAACGCGTCGACGCCCTTCCAGCTGTACAGCGGCGCTCCGACCGGAAGTGAGCGCGGATCAGCAGGTTGGAAGTTGTGCCACGGGATGCTGGAACGGATCCACCGCGCGCCGAGCGTCTTGAAGTCGTCGAGCCCGCGTTGCAGATGTACCGGGTCGAGGAAGAAGCCCGCACCGGGCGACACACCGACTGCGCTCTTCTGGATCGTCGACGGCGCGGTCGACGCGCCGGTCGACACCGACGGCCCGACAGCCGCCGAACTTGCCAGCAACACGGCGGCGGTCGCCAGCGCGGCATGGATCCGGGTACCCCGCTTCCACGAGGACGCGAGGTTCGAGCCCATCTGGTGCTCCATCCGGTTCGCGCGGCAAATGCCGCGAACCGGTTGTCGACCGTGCGCGCGCGAACCTGTGCGGATCGCGCGCGCAGCGCGCGATCAAAGGCCTTTGTGCCGTCGCGCGCAGGACCAAAGTCCCGCTCGTGGGATCCGCGCCTCTCTGCACGCGCTGCGCGACTACGACGGCGTGTGCCGGCGCAGCGCGAGCCGACGACCGAACCTCCCCGCCGCCGCGAACGCAAGAGTCGGCGGGAACGTCACGACGAAGAGGAATGCGATACCGAGTCCGGCACCGAGGTCTTGGCCCTGCCCTCCGTTCTTTGTCTCGTCGGCCACCGCGAGCCATTCCGACGGAACCGAGATCACGACGAGCAGGACGATCGCGATGATGATCGCGAGGTCGCGGAAGCGGGCGTTCGGTCGCACGATCGCGCCGCCGATGGTCGCCCACAGGGCGTATCCGCCCGATGCCGCGATGACCGGCGCTGTCACGCCGAGGCCAAGTGGCTTCCAAACGGCGAGCAGTGCCGCCGCGATCACAATCGGAACGACGACGAGCCACGCGAGGAGTCCGAGGCTGTCGCGGAATCGCCACGGCGGATCCCACGTACTCGGCGAGGTCTTGCCGCGGGATGCGATCGGCTTCCACGCCGTTCCGCTCCATCGAAAGGTCGCGTTCGAGTGCGCGGGTAGCCAGCGCTGGCCGTTCCAGACCCAATAGCCGTCCGCCGATATGGGCTCACCCTGCGATGGCATCAACCGAATGTAACGGCCGACCTGCGACGGTGGGTGTGAAGAGGTTGAGGGCTCCGAGGAGATTCAGGGCGCTCCGGGGTGACGCCGCCGCGCTGCTCAGATGTCGTAGTAGAGGTAGAACTCCCACGGGTGCGGGCGGAGTTGCACGGCGTCGATCTCGCGCACCTGCTTGTACGCGATCCAGGTGTCGATCACGTCGGGGGTGAACACGTTGCCCTTCAGCAGGAAGTCGTGGTCGGCCGCGAGCGCCGCGAGGCTCTCGTTGAGCGAGCCCGGCACCTGCGGCACCTTCGCGAGCTCCTCCGGCGGCAGGTCGTAGAGGTCTTTGTCGACGGGGGGCGGGGGCTCGGTGCGGTTCTGGATCCCGTCGAGACCGGCCATGAGCATCGCGGAGAACGCGAGGTACGGGTTGCACGACGGGTCGGGGCAACGGAACTCGAGCCGCTTCGCCTTCGGGCTCTTCGAGTACAGCGGGATGCGCACCGACGCCGAGCGGTTGCGCTGCGAGTACACGAGGTTGACGGGAGCCTCGTAACCCGGAACGAGCCGCTTGTACGAGTTGGTGGTGGGGTTCGCGAACGCGCAGATCGCGGGCGCGTGCGCGAGGAGACCGCCGATGTACCACCGCGCCATGTCGGAGAGGCCCGCGTAGCCGGCCTCGTCGAAGAAGAGCGGTTCGCCGCCCTTCCACAGCGACTGGTGCACGTGCATGCCGGATCCGTTGTCCATGAAGATCGGCTTCGGCATGAACGTGACCGAATAGCCGCGCTTGCGCGCCACGTTCTTGACCACGTACTTGTAGAGCATCAGCTTGTCGGCCATCGTCGTGATGGTGTCGAAGCGCATGTCGATCTCGGCCTGCCCCGCGGTGCCGACCTCGTGGTGCTGCACCTCGATCGGGATACCGACCTGCTCCAGCACGCGCATCATCTCGGAGCGCAGGTCCTGGAACTGGTCCATCGGCGGAACAGGGAAGTAGCCCTCCTTGTACCGCGGCTTGTACCCGAGGTTGGGGCTGCCGTCGAGCTCGCGCTCACGACCCGAGTTCCACACTCCCTCGACCGAGTCGACGAAGTAGTAGCCCGAGAACTGGTTCTGATCGAACCGCACCGAGTCGAAGATGTAGAACTCGGCCTCCGGCCCGAAGTACGCGGTGTCGGCCAGCCCGGTGCTCGCGAGGTACGCCGCGGCCTTCTGCACGATGTAGCGCGGGTCGCGCGTGTACGACTCGCCCGTGAGCGGGTCGCGCACGAAGCAGTTGATGTCGAGCGTGGCGTGCTCGGTGAACGGGTCGACGACCGCGGTGTTCGGGTCGGGGATCAGGAGCATGTCGGATTCCTGGATCTCCTGGAATCCGCGGATCGACGAACCGTCGAATCCGAGGCCCTCTTCGAACACGTCGGCCGTCAGCTCGTGGGCCGGGATCGAGAAGTGCTGCATCAGGCCCGGCAGGTCGCAGAAGCGGACATCGATCACCTCGATGCCCGCTTCCTTGACCAGCTTCAGGACGTCGCTCGCCGTGCGTTGCTCCATGCCGAAACCTCCGTGGGGGTGCCGGCCTGAATCAGATCAGACGTGGCCCTACGCGTCGATAGCGCTGCACACGGTGTCGACGATGAGCCGGGTCACCACGTACGGGTCCATGTTGGCGTTCGGACGGCGGTCCTCGATGTAGCCCTTGCCGTCGACCTCGACCTGCCACGGGATGCGCACCGATGCACCACGGTCGGAGACGCCGTAGCTGAACTCGTTCCACGGCGCGGTCTCGTGCTGACCGGTGAGCCGGTCCTCGATGCCGTGGCCGTAGTTCTCGACGTGCTCGGCGGCCTTCTTGCCGAGCGCCTCGCACGCCGCGACGATCGGCGGGTACGACGCGCGCATCGACTTCGTGGAGAAGTTGGTGTGCGCACCGGCGCCGTTCCAGTCACCCTTGACGGGCTTCGGGTCGATCGTGGCCGTGATGCCGTAGTCCTCGGCGATGCGGTAGAGCAACCACCGCGCCATCCAGAGCTCGTCGGCGACGGCGAGCGGGCCCAGCGGGCCGACCTGGAACTCCCACTGGCCGGGCATGACCTCGGCGTTGATGCCCGAGATCCCGAGCCCCGCGGCGAGGCACGCGTCGAGGTGCTCTTCGACGACCTCGCGCCCGAACACCTCGTCGGCACCGACGCCGCAGTAGTAGAAGCCCTGCGGTGCGGGGAAGCCGCCGAGCGGGAAGCCGTGCGGACGGCCCTCCTTGAAGAAGTTGTACTCCTGCTCGATGCCGAAGAGCGGCTCGTGCGCCGCGTACTTCTCGGCGACCGGGACGAGCAGCGACCGCGTGTTGGTGACGTGCGGCGTCATGTCGGTGAGCAGCACCTCGGCCATCACCAGCACGTCGTCGCCGCCGCGCAGCGGGTCGGGGCACGAGAACACCGGGTTCAGCACGCAGTCGGACGCCTTGCCCGGCGCCTGATTGGTGCTCGAACCGTCGAAGCCCCAGATGGGAAGGTCTGCGCCATCGGCGAGGATCTTCGTCTTGGACCGCAGCCGTGCAGTGGGCTGAGTGCCGTCGATCCAGATGTATTCGGCCTTGAACGTCACGCCACGCTCCTCGCTCGTCGAACCGCGCTCGTCAACCGTGCGCGGGAGGAATACCTGTCGGAGCCTTTCGGTCCCCGATTTCTCGCCCGTTGCCCCTATGTGAACGCTCTGTTACTGAGGCCTTCCGGCGGGGGGAACGCTAGGCGCTCGTCCCTACACTGGTCACATGGAGCGCCGGGACGAGTACGTGTTGCGCACTGTGGAGGAGCGCGGCGTGCGCTTCGTGCGGCTCTGGTTCACCGATGTGCTGGGCCAGCTCAAGTCGTTCTCGATCACCCCCGCCGAGCTCGAGGGCGCCCTCGAGGAGGGCATGAGCTTCGACGGCTCGGCCATCGAGGGCTACAGCCGGATCCAGGAAGCCGACGTGCTCGCGCGCCCCGATCCGGCCACGTTCGAGCTGCTCCCGTGGCGGGGCAGCGACGCGCCCGTGGCCCGCATGTTCTGCGACATCGAGCACTTCAACGGGGAGCCCTTCGCCGGAGATCCCCGCTACGTGCTCAAGCGCAACCTCGCACGGGCGCGTGAGAAGGGCTTCACCTTCTTCACCGCCCCCGAGATGGAGTTCTTCTACTTCAAGTCGTCGGAGCACCCGGAGCCCCTCGACTCCGCCGGCTTCTTCGATCTCACGACCCACGACATGGTCTCGGAGCTGCGCAAGCAGACGATCCTCACGCTCGAAGCCATGGGGATTCCGGTCGAGTACAGCTTCCACGAGAACGGCCCGAGCCAGCACGAGATCGACCTGCGCTACACCGACGCGCTGAGCATGGCCGACAACGTCATGACCTTCCGCCTCGTGGTGAAGGAGGTGGCGCAGGATCTCGGCGTCTACGCCACGTTCATGCCGAAGCCGATCTCGGGCGCGTTCGGATCGGGCATGCACACGCACCTCTCGCTCTTCGAGGGCGACGTGAACGCGTTCCACGACCCCGGCGACGAGTACGGCCTGTCGAAGGTCGGCAAGCACTTCATCGCCGGGCTGCTGCACCATGCGCGTGAGATCACCGCGGTGACGAACCAGTGGGTGAACTCCTACAAGCGGCTCGTGGTCGGGTACGAGGCGCCCGTCTACATCTGCTGGGCCCGCAACAACCGCTCCGCACTCGTGCGGTTGCCGCTGCCCAAGCGCGGCAAGGAGACGTCGACGCGCATCGAGTACCGCGCGCCCGATCCGAGCTGCAACCCGTACCTCGCGTTCTCGGTGCTCCTCGCCGCGGGCCTCAAGGGCATCGACGAGGGCTACGAGCTCGAGGCCGAGGCCACCAACAACATCTTCGAGATGACGCCGGAGGAGCGGCTCGCCGAGAACATCGACTCTCTGCCCACTTCATTGGCGGAAGCGGTTCAGGTGATGGAAGGCTCCGAGCTGCTGGCCGAGACCCTCGGCGAGCACGTGTTCGAGTACTTCCTCCGCAACAAGCGCCAAGAGTGGAACGACTACATCGTGGGCGTCACGCCGTGGGAGCTCGAGCGCTTCCTTCCCCGTTTGTGAGCACAATGGACCCGATCATGGCCCCGCTGCTCGTCTTTCCGGACCCGCCACCCGCGCTGCTCGCCCAGACGCTTGACCTCGCCGGCTTGCGTTGGAAGGCGGTGGCCAACGCGTCGGTCGCCACCCAGCAGGAGCCGGCCGAGGGCTGGTCGGGTGCCATCATCTGCGCCGACGAAGAGCCCGAGACGGCGTTCACGGTGTGCCGGTCGCTGCGCAAGGGCGACACGCCGCTCGGCGCGGTCCTGCTGCTCGTCACCGGCCTCCAACTCACCGAGCTCGAGCTGCGCGAAGACCTCTTCGACGACTTCTGCCTCTCGCCGTTCCACCCGCGCGAGCTCGAAGCCCGGCTGCGCCACCTCCAGTTCCGCGCCGGGCGCGGTGCGCATCCCGAGATCGTGTCGTACACGTCGCTGTCGCTGAACCTCGAGACCTACCAGGCGATGGTCGACGGCCACCCGCTCGACCTCACGTACATGGAGTACGAGCTCCTCAAGTTCTTCGTCACCCACCCCGGCAAGGTGTTCACCCGCGAGCAGCTGCTCTCACGGGTGTGGGGCTACGAGTACTACGGCGGCGCCCGTACGGTCGACGTGCACGTGCGGCGCCTGCGGGCCAAGCTCGGCGAAGAGCACGCCAACCTGATCCACACGGTTCGATCCGTCGGCTACCGCTTCGGCCAGTCCCGCTGGACCGGGTCTGAATAGGGGTTCAGCCGAAGGCTGAACAGACGTCAGCCGGAGGCTGACGTCGCTGATTCGGCGCGGGCGTCGGCGTCGGCACTTTGGAGCCAGCCGTTGAGGGCGCTCCAGATCGCGCCGACCAGGAACAGGCCGATCGGGCCGACGACGAACATCGCGACGAGGATGATGATCGCTCCGGCCACGGCCGTCAGCCTCCCGTTCCCGGGGCGTACGCCCACACTTCGATCTCCACCTGCGCGCCCGCCGGCAACGCGGCGACCTGCACCGTCGATCGAGCCGGCCGGTGCGATCCGAACGCCTCCGCGTACACCGCGTTCACCGTCGCGAACTCGGCGAGGTCGGTGACGAACACGAGGCTCTTCGCGACATCGGTGAGCGACGCCCCGCAGTCGCCGAGGATCGCGGCGATGTTGGTGAGGGCCTGGCGGGTCTGGGCCTCGGCACCGTCGGCCAGATCGCCGCTCTTCGGGTCGAGCCCGAGCTGGCCGGAGAGGATGATCCACTCCCCCGCCCGCACCGCGTGCGAATACGGGCCCATCGCCTTGGGTGCGCTGGCTGGTGACAGGGGTTCGACGGCCACAGGCGGAGCCTACCGATCGTCGTGGCCCCGGCGTGGAGTCAGAGCGCGCGGCGCAAGGTGCGCGCGGCACGCGTCTCTCGCGCCGGCAGCGCTGTGGGGCGGACGCCCTCTGCCGCGGCGAGCGCGTTCCACGTCGCGGCGGCGACGGCCGCGAACACCGCGTCGGAGGCACGCGCGAGCGGCGGCCCCGGGTCGTCGACGACCTTGACGGTGATCGGCGGGAGATCCCGGGCCCGGATGATGCCGAACGACCGGATCGTGAGATCGAGCACCTCGCCGGTCTCTCGATCGACGGCGAGATCCTCCGACAGCATCCATCCGAGCGCCATGTGCACCGCGCCGAGCGCGTAGGAGCGCAGCACGATCTCGTCGAGCGGATCCCCGGCCGCGACGCGCACGTCCACTCCTTCGAGGAGCCCGCGTTCGGGATCGATCGCGACACGCGCGCCCGCGCACGCGCCCGAGCGCGCGACGACCGCGGTGTCGAGCAGCACCGGCCCCGCGCGGTCGGAGACGATCGACGCGCGATCTACGCCCGCTTCGGCGAGCGCGCCTTCGATCAACACCGACTGCTCGGCGAGACCGGACGCACGGAGCTCGCTCGACACCGGTGGCCCGGCGACGTCGACGGCGTCCCAGCGCGCGTCGATCATCACGTCGTACGCGCACGGCAAACCGGCGAACGCGGTTTCGCCGCCCCGGACGACCCGGCCCGCGATCACGATGCCGTCGGTGCCGTACCGGGCGGTCGCGGCGATCGGCGGTCGCTTCGGCCCGAGTCGAACGGTGTCTTCGCGCGTGAGCACGACCCGAACCGCGCGATCCAACGTCGTCGCCAGCTCGCGGGCGACGACCGGCGCGATCGACGCGGTCTTCCCTCCGAATGCGCCTCCGTTCGCCAGCGGCGACGCGGGCTCGCCGCCGGGCGCGCACCACGATGCGTCGGGCTCGAGGTACGCGGGCTCCACCCACCGCGTCGCGAGCGCGACACCGCCGGGCGGCGCGGCGGGCACGGCGAGAGGCGGCCCGTCGTCGCGGGTCGTGCGCCGCCCCTGGACGGTGCCCGCCGTCGCGCGC
>DAIQOP010000053.1:0-18080 GCA_036787815.1 Actinomycetota bacterium | reverse complement strand
GGGCGCACTTGGCCGGGTGTGCCGTCTTCGCGGACGATGGGGCGGCCGTCGTCGCTCGGTGTCGATGGGCGCACTTGGCCGGGTGTGCCGTCTTCGCGGACGATGGGGCGGCCGTCGTCGCGCCAGGCCAGCATGCCGCCTTCGAGGTTGGCGGCGTTGAAGCCCCACTGGCGCAGTTGGTCGGTCGCGGCGTGGCCACGGTCGCCGGTGCGCGAGAGGCACACGATGCGGAGGTTCATCGGCAGGTCCCAGCGGATCGACTCGAGCTCGGCCACCGGACAGAACCAGGCGTCGGGCACGTGGCCTTCGAGGAACTCCGCCTCGTCGCGCACGTCGAGGAGCACGTCCTTGGCGAGCAGCGTCGTGCCGGTCCCGAGCGAGACGATGGGAACGGGCTGACGGCGGAAGAGCAACGGTGACCCCGGTCAGATCACGGTGCCGGGCGAGCCGTCGTCGGTCGTGACGGTGAGACCGCTCGCCGCCCACGCCCGCATGCCGCCGGCGAGGTTGACGGCGTCGAAGCCCCGGGCGATCAGGAACCGGGCGGCACGCTCCGAGCGCCCACCGGCTCGGCAGATCACGACGACGCGGCGGTCACTCGCGATCTCGCCCGTACGCGCCGCGACCTCCCCGAGCGGGATGAACTGCGCATCGGGCGCGTGGCCGGCATGCCATTCGTTGGGCTCGCGCACGTCGAGGAGCGTGGCTCCGGCGTCGACGAGCTCGCGGCCCGCCTCGGGGCCGACCTCGGGAACGGGTGCGTCGGCGGTGGTCATGTGAGGTCTCTCTCGGCTCAGGTGCGTTGCAGAGTCTGTCAGCTCGCGGTGAGCGCCTCGGCCGCTCGGCGTCGGAGCCGGGTGTAGTCGGCCTTCCCGGCCGGTGAACGCTCGAGGGAATCGAGGGCGACGAAGCGCTTCGGGCACTTGTACGCCGCGATCCGTGCCCGGCAGTGCGCGGCGAGCGCGTCGTCGTCGAACGTGCCGTGGCTGCGCGCGTCGTCGCTCGGTTGGACGAGCGCGACGATCATCTCGCCCCATCGGTCGTCGGGGACCCCGACGACCACACAGTCGAAGACCGACGGATGCGAGCGCAGCACCAGCTCGACCTCTTCGGGGTACACCTTCTCCCCACCGGTGTTGATGCACGCGCTGCCGCGTCCGAGCAGCGTGACGATGCCGTCGGGCTCGATGCGGGCGTAGTCGCCCGGAATCGAATAGCGACGGCCGCCAACCTCGCGAAACGTCGCGGCCGTCTTCTCGGGATCCTTGAAGTAGCCGAGCGGGATCGGGCCGCCGACTCCGAGCATGCCGACGCGATCGTCTCCGGGTCGGCAGAGCGTGCCGTCGTCGGCGACGACCACGAGGCGGTCGCTCGCGGCGAACCCCGCCGGCCGCACTTCGGCTGCGCTGCGTGCCTCGTTGCGGGTCATGAGCCCTTCCGACGCCCCGAGCGAATCGATCAGCGTGATTCCCGGGAGGTGCTCGAGCAACCCGCGCTTGGTCTCGGGGCTCCACGTGACACCCGACGACGTGATCGCCGACAGGCCGCGCAGGTTCCAGCGCTCGGGTTCCTGTTCGAGCGCCTGGAGGAGCGGGCGCGCGAACGCGTCGCCGACGATCGTGAGCACGCGCACGGATTCTCGTTCGACCGCGTCCCACACCGCGGTCGCGTCGAGGCGGGGCGTGTCGATCAGCACGACCGTGCCGCCTCCGGAGAGCGTCGAGAGCGCGATGAAGAGCCCGGTTCCGTGCATGAGCGGGCACGCGGGCAGGACCGTGGCTGCGGACCGACCGCGTTCGATCGTGACCCGCGCCGGTGGCGGCTCACTCCCGGGCCGGGCCATCTGCCACAACGCGAGCGCGAGGTCGCCGCTGCGCCACATGACCGCCTTCGGCGCTCCGGTCGTGCCTCCGGTGTAGATGAAGACGAGGTCGTCACCGCCCGGCGCGTGCGGTGGCTCCCAGCTCGCGGGCGCGTCGGTCGCGACCACGGCCGCATAGTCGCGGACCTCGGGGTCACACACGCCACCGCCGGGGTCGCCGGCATGGCGAACCTCGTAGCGCGCGATCGGGCTCCGGGTGGCGCGCGCGGTGATCGCGTGCGCGACGGTGCTCGCGAACTCGTCGTGGTACACGATCGCCGCGGCGTCGGAGTTGTCGAGCAGGTACGCGAGCTCGTCCTCGACGTACCGGTAGTTCACGTTGACCGGCACGCATCCGAGGAGCTGCGCCGCGAAGAACGTCTCGAGGTACTCGGGCGAGTTCACCAACTCGATCGCGACCTTGTCTCCCGGGCGGAGACCGTCGGCGTGCAGGGCGTGGGCGAGCGCGCGTGCGCGGCGCTCGAAGTCGCCGAACGTCAGACGGCGCTCACCGCACACGATGGCGAGTCGTTCCGGCGCGAGATCGGCGACGGTCGACCACGCCTGAGCGAACGATTCCTGGGTCACGGGCGCCGAGGCTAGGTGTTCGGTCGTCGCCGGATCGCACGGCGCCGCGCCGAAGGCCGGCCGGGGATCACGCCTCGGGTTGACCTTCTCGCTCTTTACGGCGCCGGTGCCAGCGCACTCCACCCTCGATGGCGGCGAGGATGCTGTCGTTGTCGCGTGAGATCCGGGAATGCACCGCCCGTTCGAGCAACACGCGCATGATCGGGTTGAACGCCTCGTACGTCTCGCTGAAGTGGATGCGCGTGCGGCCGTCGCCGAGATCCTCGAGGCGCGTGTGCCCTTCGGCTCGCGACCACAGTGGTTTGCCGACCGCGTCGTACCGCCACGACTCGTACGGGTTCACCTCGGTGAGCCACTCCCACGACTGCCCGCGCCCGCCCGACAAGAGCCACTTCGGAACGGGGAACTCGCAATGGCGAACGAGTCCTTCTCCGACGGCGTCACCCGGATGCAGGATGTCGATGCGCCCGATCTTCGACTGCGGCCGGTCGGGGCCGCGGTACCAGAAGACCTCCCACACGTCGGGTGGCGACGCGTTCACGTCGACCGAGTACTCGTGGCGCTGCACGTCAGGCCGCCAGCAGCGCTTGCGACGCGCGCGCGAGGTCGTCCTCGAACTTCCAGTTGTGCTCGAAGTGCGCGTTGCCTTCGTTCATGAGGTCGCGCATCCACCAGATCGAATAGAGGCCGAGGGACGCGACCGTGGCCACGAGCCTCCCGACGATGTTGTGCCCCGACTTCGGCGGCGTATCGGTCGGTGTGATCGGCTGGCCGAGGCGCGCGTAGATCGCCGCGAGATCCGCCTCGATCGCGTGTTCGGCTTCGTCGTGCTTCACGAGGTCGCCGTCGATGAAGACCCAACCGACGTACTGCGCGATGCCGCTGGAGACGACCGACAGCACGACCCAGAGTGCCGGGTCGCGGAACTCGGTCGTCAGCCGGTGCAGGACGCCCATGCGATCGGCGATCCGCTGGAACGTGGGCCGCAGCTCCTCGCTCACTCCCTGTGCCTGGGCCCGCTCCCACCCGAACGTGGTGGCCGCGTCGAGCAGCTCGACGCGCCGACGGTTGTGGTCGCGCGATCGCCGCATCAGCTGGAACAAGATGTAGTAGCCGTAGACCCCGCAGGTGAGCAGCAACCAGCCGAACGCGGTCGCGAACTCGAAGATGTAGTCGCTCTCGTGGCGTTGCTGCCACGCGACGCGCAGGCGTTCCGAGGCGGGCGGTGCTCCCCACGGCGCTGGGATCGGCGGTTGGGTCACGAGTCCGAGCATAGGCAGTGCCGGGCGTGAGCTGCCTCTCACCGTTCGTTCATTGGGCGGGGCGCACCCTTGATTCTCGAGGAGGTGAAGCTCCCCGCGCCGGGCCACCGGGGTGGACGCGCATGACGTGACCGTGTCCCAGGAGCTGCGCGAATCGTCGGCCGCAACGCATGTCGCGCGCCACGACGAGCCGCCGGGCCCACCGCGCGTGGTCCGCTCGCCGGCGCTGCGGATGGTCGCCGTCGCGATCGTCGCCGCGGTGAGCGGCGCGGCCGCCGGAGCGGTGGTCGCCCTCCACACCACCTCCACGTCGACGGCGTCGGGGTCGACCGCCGGCAACGCCGTGCACCTCGCGACCACCGACGCCGGGGGCGTCGCCGCGGCCGTCGCCCCGGCAGTCGTAGCGATCGGTCGCCGCCCGCCCCGCGTCGACCAGCTGTTCGCCACGTCGCCGTCGGCCGGCCAGGGCACCGGCGTCGTGATCCGGGCCGACGGCACGATCCTCACCACCTCCGCGCTCGCCGCCGGCCCGGCGCCGATCACGGTGAGGCTGAGCGACGGCCGCACGTTGCCGGCCACCGTGATCGGTCGCGACGCGGCGCTGGGAATCGCGCTCCTCAAGGTGGCGGCCCGCGGCCTTCCGACCGCGCCGCTCGTCGGCTCCGATCGGCTGCGCGTCGGCGACGGCGTGGTCGCGCTCGGCGACGCGCTCGCGCTTCCCGGCGGCCCGACCGTGGCGACAGGGGTCGTCGCGGCCCGGCACCGCACGGTGGCGATGCCGACCGCGGCGGCGACGGTGACCGCCGGGCCGGCACGGCTCGGGAACCTCCTCGAGATCACCAACGGACTCGGTGCCGGGTACGCCGGCGGACCGGTGGTCGACGCGAATGGTGCCGTCGTCGGTATCGCCACCACCGCCGCCGACGGTGATCGAGCGCCCGGCTTCGCCATCGAGATCGCGCGCGTCCGTGCTGCGATCCTGCGGATCGAGTCCGGCCGCGCTCCCGCCGACGCGCTCGGTGTCGAGGCGATCGACGTCACGCCGGCGCTCGCTCGCGATTACGGGTTTCCCGTCGAGAGCGGAGCGTTGGTCGCCGCCGTGGTGCCCCACTCGCCGGCCGCGGATGCGGGTCTGCTCGCCGACGACATCGTCGTCCGGGTCGGGCGCGCACGCGTCGCGACCGCCGAGGACCTCGCACGCGACGCGCGCGACCCGTCGTCCACCGGCTTCTCGATCTTCGTCAAGAGAGACGCGAGAACCGTCACGTTGAAGGTGCACGTCGTGCACTGAGATCGGGGGTCACGTGCCTCTGCCCACGACCCCTGGGTCAGAGGATTGCGTCCCCGAACCCCGCGCCGGCGGGCTCGGCCGTTCCCCCACCACGGTCGGCGCCCGCCGGCGTGGTTGTCGACCGAAGTGATGACCTCTTGTCGGTGCAGAGGGGCGAAAACGCCTTCACTTCGGGGTGACGGCCCGGGGTCACGGCGTACGGAAGGTGAGGCGGGCGAAGCCGCCGGAGACGGGCGGGCCGTTGCCGACGCTGACGGTGGCGCCCTGCGCGTCGGCGAGCGCGGAGACGATCGCGAGCCCGAGGCCGCTGCCGCCGTCGCCGCGTCCGCGGGGGCCGGAGGCGCGGGCGAAGCGATCGAAGACGCGCGGCAGGAGCTCGGCCGCGAAGCCCGGCCCGTCGTCCGCCACGGTCACGGTCGCGGTACGAGCGCCGGGGGCTCCTTCGACGAGCACCACGATCCGGTTGCGCGCGAAGCGCGTCGCGTTCGTCAACACGTTCACCAGCATCCGTTCCAGGAGATCGGGGTCGGCGAGCGCGACGACGGCCTCGCCCTGCACCTCGATCGTGATGCCCGGCGGCGGGGGCGGGATCCGCCGCACCGCGTCGGTCGCGGCCGTATGCAGATCGGTCGCCGTGAGCCGCGGCGTCAACGCGCCCGCGTTGGCGCGCGAGAGCGTCAACAGGTCGTCGGCCATGTGGCCGAGCCGATCGACCTCCTCGAGCGAGCTGGCCATCGCGAGGCGCACCGCATCGGGATCGTCGGCGTCGCCGGCGGTCAGCTCGAGCTCGCCGCGCAGGATGGCGAGCGGTGTCCGCAGCTCGTGGCTGGCGTCGTCGACGAACGCGCGCTCGCGCGCGAAGGCCGCCTCGATGCGTTCGAGCATCGCGTTCAGCGTGTGCCCGAGGTGGGCGAGCTCGTGATCACCGACCGGCTCCGGGAGCCGCCTCCCTGGCTCCGACATCGAGATCGCCTCCGCCTCCTCGGCCATGCGCTCGACCGGGCGTAACGCCGCGCCGGTCACCATCCACACGACGACGCCGAGGGCGAGGACGAGGAGCGGCGCCCCCAGCACGAGCGAGAACACGACCCGCCGGCGCGCGAGCCGCTCGGTCTCGAGCGAGGCGCCCACGATCACCACGACGCGACCACCCTGGTACGGCTCGGCCTTGGCGACGAGGCGGCCGCTCGACGCGAGACCCGGGATCGCCCGGTCGATGCGGATGCCGTGCAGGTTCGCCCGGTGGAGCTCGGCCGGCGTGAGGAGCCGCCGATCGGCGTCGATGGTCGCCGACGACGACAGCACGGTCCCGTTCGTCGTGACGATCTGTGCGAAGGCCTCCTCCTGGCTCAGCTGGAGGCTGCCCTGGTCGAGCCCGCCTTCGATGTCCTGCAGGCGGGCGCGGAGGCCGTCGTTCACGGCACGGTCGAGCGCGTGATCGAGGTTGAAGGCGAGGAGTCCACTCGTCGTCACGACGATGATCGCCGCACCGACGCACGCCAGCGCGACGAGCCGGACCCGCAGCGATCGGAAGGCCGTCGGCAGCGTCACCCGCGTGAGCCTATGAGGCGGGTTGGCCGGTGGCCGCGCCCGCCGGGGTCGTTCAGCTGCGGGCCGCCTCGGCGGGCGCGTCGGCTCCGCGCTCGGCATCGCTGGAGTCGCTGGAGTCGCTGGAGTCGCTGGAGTCGGAGCGCAGCCGGTAGCCGACTCCCCGCACGGTCTCGATGGTCTCCACGCCGAAGGGCCGATCGACCTTGGCGCGGAGGTAACGCATGTACACGTCGACGACGTTGGAGGTGCCGTCGTACGCGAAGTCCCACACGTGATCGAGGATCTGGGTGCGGCCGAGCACCTCGCCGGCGTGGCGCATGAGGAACTCGAGGAGCGCGAACTCCTTCGGCGAGAGGCGGATCTCGTTGCCGCCCCGGCGCACCTCGTGGCGGGCCGGATCGAGTACGAGGTCGCCGACCTGCAAGGCGACCGGTCGGGCGGCGGGCTCCCGGCGGGTGATCGCGCGCAGCCGGGCGAAGAGCTCACCCATGGCGAACGGCTTCATCAGGTAGTCGTCGGCGCCGGCGTCGAGCCCCGCCACCCGGTCGTCGACGGCGTCCCGTGCGGTGAGCAGCAGGACCGGGGTCCAGTTGCCGGCTGCGCGCAGGCGGCGGCAGACCTCGAACCCGTCGGGGCCGGGGATCATCACGTCGAGGACGATCGCGTCGTAGGTGACCTCGCCGGCCGCCCACAGCGCCTCGTCGCCGTCGACCGCGAGGTCGCAGGCGAAGCCCTCACGCTCGAGGCCCCGGCGCAGCAGCGCCGCCATCTTCGGCTCGTCTTCCACCACCAGGGTTCGCATCAGGCAAGGGTATGGGGGCAACGATGAGAACCGGATGAGAGCGGTTGGGCGCACACCGGAGGTGGCCCTCAGCCGGCCCGCACCGCTCGTTGCGCCCGCCACTCCGAGATGTGGTCGGCGATCCCGATGCCGGTCAGGGGGAAGATCGGCGCGACGAGCAGCGCCGGCGCTCCGACCGTCCGGATGAGCACGAAGGTGTAGACAGAGGCGGCGGTGACGACGAGGGCACGCGCCCTCCAGTTGTGGGCCGCGTCGGTTCGCAGGGCGCAGATCCCGCCGGCGCCGATTCCCGCGACCAAGCCGGTGACGGCATCGCCGGCGACGGCCGAGACCGGGATGCCGACGAGGATCGCCAGGCCCATCGCCTTGAGGACCGCGCTCGGTGCCCGGGGGTGCTCCGACATGAAGGCGGTCACCAGGAACACGAACGGCACGAGCGCGAGCCCGAGCGCGATCGCCGCGGCCGGGTTCGGACCCGCGTCGTTGTTCTTCGATGCCGTGGCGACCAGGCCGGCGAGGATCGCCCAGAACGCGGGAACGAGGATCATGGTGGCGACCGTGATCGCCCGCCACTTCCGGCGGGGTGGCAGCGGCTCCATCCCTCCCGGCAGTGTGAGGTGCTGCGGCACGGCCTCTGCGGTCACGGTGGTCATCCCTTGATCGAACCGGCGGTGAGGCCGCGGACGAAGTAGCGCTGCAACGAGAAGAACACGACGAGGGGCACCGACATCGACAGGAACGCCGCTGCGGTGAGCAGATTCCAGTTCTCGCCGCGAGCGCCGACGAGGTTCGCCAGCGCGACCGTGAGCACCTGGTTGTCGTGGCTACCGCCGAGGAACACGAAGGCCACCAGCAGGTCGTTCCACACCCACAGGAACTGGAAGATCGCGAACGCCGCGAGCGCCGGTACCGAGAGCGGGACGATCAGGCGCCAGAAGATCGTGAAGTGGTCGGCGCCGTCCATCTTGGCCGACTCGATGATCGACGACGGCAGCGCACCGATGTAGTTGCGAAGCAGGTAGGTCGCGAGCGGCAGACCGAACGCGGCGTGCGCGAGCCAGATCCCTAAGTACGTACCGCCCAGGTGCAGGTTCGGGAACACGTGCACGCCCCCGATCCGGGCTCCGCCCGTGTACAGGCGCAGCACCGGGATGAGCGCCATCTGGAGCGGCACCACCATGAGCCCGACCACGAGCACGAAGAGCAGGTACCGGCCGCGAAACTCCATCCACGAGAACGCGTACGCCGCGAACGCGGCCAGTGTGATCGGGATGACCGTCGACGGCACCGCGACGGCGAGGCTGTTGAGGAACGCGTTGCCGAAGCCTTCCGTCGACAGCGCCTGGCGATAGTTCCCGAAGGTCCATTGTGCGACGCGGAAGGGATGCGCGAGCACGGTCCACCAACCGGTGCTCTCGACGAGACTCTGCTTTCGGAACGAGCTGATGAGCACACCGAGGGTCGGGATCAGCCAGAGCAGCACGACGACCAGGATCGTGATGCGCACGAACCATCCGGCGGGCTTCTCGCCGACCGCGCGGGCCTTCGCGCCCTTGTCGTCGGGCGCCGCGCTCGGCGGCGCAACGATGACCGTCATCGAATCTCCTCGAGATCGCGGAAGCGGCGGATGTTCCAGATCATCACGGGGACGACGGCCAGGAACAGGACCACGGCGATCGCCGCGCCCTTGCCGTCGTCGTCTCTGATGAAGAACCAACTGACCATGCGTTCGGCCATCACCTCGGTGCCGTTGGCCTCGGCATTGCCCATGACGAACACGATGTCGAAGACCTTCAGCGCGTTGATCACCATGTAGGTGCTCACCACGACGATCGTCGGCAGGATGCTCGGCACGGTGATGCGCCAGAACACCTGGAACTCCGACGCACCGTCGATGCGCGCGGCTTCGATGATCTCCTCGGGGATGGCCTTGATCCCGGCCGACAGCACGACCATCGCGAAGCCGGTCTGCATCCAGACCATGATCACCATGAGCAGCAGGTTGTTCCAGGGCTTCTTCTGGAGCCACGGGATCGGGTTGTGGCCGATGCCCTGCACGATCCCGTTCATGAGCCCGATGTTGCTGCCGAACCCTTGGGGCCGGAAGCTGTACATGAACCGCCACACGACGGCGGCGCCGACGAACGAGATCGCCATCGGCAGGAAGATCAACGACTTCGCGACGGCCTCACCACGGCGGAGCCGATCGGCCAACGTTGCGAAGACCAGCCCGATGGTCACTGCGACGATCGGGACGAACAGGATCCAACCGAACGTGTTGCGGATCGAGTTCAACATGCTCGGGTCGGTGAAGACGAAGCGGTAGTTGTCGAGGCCCGCGAACTTCTTTCCGTGCGCGTCCTTGAAGCTGATCAGGATCGTGTTCAGCACCGGGTAGATGAGGAACACGCTGAGCATGACGAGCGCGGGGCCCACGAAGACGTACGGGCGGATGCCTTCGCGGAAATGCTCGGGCAGCCAGTCGACGAACCGGTTCATCGCCCAGAAGAGCAGGAACACGCCCGCCACACCGACCAGGATTGCGATGCTCGCGACCAGCAACCGGTTGTGATTGGGCCGGCGCAGGTAGTTGAAGGCCACCCAGAGCACGAGCACGGCGGCGATCGGAGCCGCGAAGGTGCTGAGCAACCGGACGCCGCGGCTGTGGTACCAGGGCTCGCCCGGCTCGGTCGGCTCGTCGACGGGCTCGGGAACCACCGTCTGCTCGCCGGTGCTCGTTCCGCTCACGTGCTTCCCCCTCCCCCCGAGATACGGGGAAGGAGCGGCCACGTTCGCGGCCGCTCCTTCCCGCTTGCATGCCGAGCGTGCTCGGCGTCGTTCCTACGACTTCGGCCAGCTCTTCTCGATGTCGTTCAGCACACCGTCGAGCGAGTTGGGTCCGCCCTGGATGTACTTCACCATCCCGGTCCAGAAGGTGCCGCTGCCGACGGCCGAGGGCATCTGGTCGGATGCGTCGAAGCGGGCGGTCCCCGCCTTGAGCGCGGCCGTCAGCACCTGCGAAGCGCCCGCGAGTTGCGAGTTCGCGTAGCAGTCGGGCCCGACGTTCACGTTCGGCGAGATACGTGAGGTCGCCGTGCTCTTGCCCTGGTCGCACTGCACCTGGGTGCTCGAGAAACGCTGCATGAAGTCGCGCACCGCTGGCGTGTCCTTCGCAACGACGGAGAACTCACCGGCGAACAGCGCGGACGTGCCCGGCTGCGTCATCGTCGGGAACGGGAACCAGTCGTAGTCGACCCCCGCCTTCGCAGTCTTGGGGAAGAACGAGTTGATGAAGTTCGCCTGCCGGTGCAGGAAGCACTTGGGCGGGTTGTCGAACATCGGGCCCACCGAGTCGCCGAAGTTGATCGACGTCGTGTTGGCCGCTCCGCCGAGCACGTAGCCCTTGCCGAAGAGGATCTTCCCGAAGTCCTCGCCCGCGGTCTTGACCGACGGGTCGTTGAACGGGATCTCGTGCTTCACCCACTTGTCGTACACGTCGGGGCCCGCGGTACGCAGCATGATGTCTTCCATCCAGTCGGTTGCCGGCCAACCGGTGGCGCTGCCGCTCTCGAAGCCCATGCACCAGGGTGACGCACCGTCCTTCACGATCTGGTCGCTGAGCGCGATCAGCTCGTCGAACGTCTTCGGGATCTTGTAGCCCTTGGCGTCGAACGCCTTCTTCGGGTACCAGATCATGCTCTTGAGGTTGATGTTCGACGGCATGCCGTAGTGCTTGCCGTTGTATTCGGCCAGCGACATGAAGTATGTGCCGAAGGTCTTCTCCAACGCCGGCACGTCGAGTCCGAGGTCTTCGAGCGCTTTGATCTTGCCCTGCTTCGCGAGCTCGATCACGGTGCCGGGCTGCGGGTAGAGCAGCACCTCGGGCGGGTTTCCGCCCTGGATCCGGATCTTCGCCTGCGTCTCGAAGTCGGACGACTGCTCGATCAGCGCCTTGTATCCCACCTTCGAGTTGATGTCCGCGTCGACCACCTTCTGGAGGGCGGTTGCTTCCTGCGGCTCCATCGCGTTGAAGACGTGCACGGTGCCTGTCAGTTTCTGGCCGCTCGTCGTCGACGAGCCCTTCTTGCTACCGCTGCTTCCGCAGGCGGCGAAGACCATCACCGCTGCGAAGCCGAGTGCTAACGCTCTTACGCGCATTTCATGCCCTCCTTAGGGGTTCCTCATTGAGGAAACCCGGAATCGGGACCCCGCAACAGGGCCCAATGTCACCTCTGCGTACCGCCGTAGATACCGGCTCCGGTTTCCGGGTCGAAGAAGTGGAGCCGGTGGGTGTCGACGACCAGTTCGATCCGCTCACCCTTGGTGGCGAGCGTCCGCGGGTTGAGCCGGGCGACGACGCTCGAGGATCCGCCCTCGGTCTGTTCCTGCATGCGTCCGAGCTTGTCCAGCCCGACGTCGACCGCCAGCTCCTTGACGTCCTCGGTGACCGCCAGGGGCGCGTGGATCGTGAAGTGGACCACCACGTCGGAGCCCAGGGCCTCGCGCAGATCGACGGTCGAGGTGATGCGCCGCTCGGAGGGTGCGTCCGACACGAGCGACGCGTCCTCCATGTCCTCGGGCCGGATGCCGAGCACGAGGGTGCGGCCCACGTGCTCACGCAGATCGGGGCGCGCGCCGAGCACCTCGACGGGCACGGGCAGCCGGAACCCCCCGAACTCGACGGCGAACGAGTCGTCCTCGCGTACGAGGGTCGCCTCGAGCAGGTTCATCGCGGGGGAGCCGATGAACCCCGCGACGAACAGGTTGACCGGGTTGTCGTAGAGGGTCTGGGGAGTGTCGACCTGCTGCAGCATCCCCTTGCGGATCACCGCGACCCGGTCGCCCATCGTCATCGCTTCCACCTGGTCGTGGGTCACGTAGATGGTCGTGGTACCGAGGTCGCTCTGGATCCGCGCGATCTCCGAGCGCATCTGCACGCGGAGCTTCGCGTCGAGGTTCGAGAGGGGCTCGTCCATCAGGAACGCATGGGGATGGCGCACGATCGCGCGCCCCATGGCGACGCGTTGGCGTTGCCCGCCCGACAACGCCTTGGGCTTGCGGTCGAGGAACTCGCCGAGACCCAGGATGTTCGCGGCATCGCGGACGCGGTGGTCGATCTCGGCCTTGGGCACCTTCTGGAGCTTCAAGCCGAACGCCATGTTGTCGAACACGCTCATGTGCGGGTACAGGGCGTAGTTCTGGAACACCATCGCGATGTCGCGCTCTTTCGGCGGCATGTCGTTCACCACGCGCCCGTCGATCGTGATCGTGCCCTTCGACACGGGCTCGAGTCCGGCCACCATCCGCAGTGCGGTGGTCTTCCCGCAGCCGGACGGGCCGACGAGCACCATGAACTCGCCGTCGGCGATGGCGAGATCGAGGGCGCGGACCGCTTCGGCGCCGCCCGGATACACCTTCCAGACGTCTTCCAGGACGATCTCGGCCATGGTGCTCCCGGCGTCGTTTCGCAGACCGGCTGTCGGTGGATCACGGCGAGTCTCGCGCCACCGCGCCGTGTGTGCTGCGACCAAACGTCCCGGCCGGAACGGGTCGATGTGCCCATGCCGAGGTGTGCCAATCCGCCGTGGGGCGCGGGTACGGTCGCGGCATGGTCGAACCGGTCGGATCGGGTGACACGCCGTCGGAGATGGTCGTCGCCGACTCGATCCTCGATCTGGTGGGAAACACGCCGCTCGTGCGGCTCCGCCGGGTCGGCCGTGATCTCTCGTGCCAGTTGCTCGCCAAGGTGGAGATGGTGAACCCGGGCGGCAGCGTCAAGGACCGGCCCGCGATCGCCATGATCGACGCGGCCGAGCAGGCCGGGCTCCTGCAACCCGGCGGCACGATCGTCGAGCCGACGTCCGGGAACACCGGAGCGGGCCTCGCGATCGTCGCCGCCCAGCGCGGGTACCACTGCATCTTCGTCATGAGCGACAAGATGAGCAACGAGAAGGTCGCGCTGTTGCGGGCCTACGGCGCGGAGGTCGTCGTGTGCCCCACGGCGGTGCCGCCCGAGGATCCGCGCTCCTACTACTCCACCGCCGAGCGCCTGGTGCGCGAGACACCCGGGGCGTTCCGTCCCGACCAGTACTCCAACCAGGCCAACCCCCGGTCGCACGAGCTCACGACCGGCCCGGAGATCTGGCGCCAGACGGCGGGCCGGATCACGCACTTCGTGGCGGGCATCGGAACCGGCGGCACGATCACCGGCGTCGCGCGCTATCTCAAGAGCCGGAACCCCGGCGTGCAGATCATCGGTGCCGACCCCGAGGGCTCGGTGTTCTCCGGCGGGTCGGGGCGCCCGTATCTCGTCGAGGGCGTGGGCGAAGACTTCTGGCCCACCACCTTCGACCCGGCGCTCGTCGACCGCGTGGTGAAGGTGACCGACGCCGATTCGTTCCTCACCGCCCGCCGCGTGACGCGCGACGAGGGCTTGCTCATCGGCGGTTCGTGCGGCACCGCGGTGCATGCCGCGCTCGAGGTCGGAGCCGAGCTCGGGCCCGAGGCCGTCGTCGTCGTGCTGCTGCCCGACTCGGGGCGCAACTACCTCTCGAAGATCTACGACGACCAGTGGATGCTCGAGAACGGATTCGGCGAAGCCGACCGGCCGACCACCCGCGATGTGCTCGAGGCTCGCAGCGACGCGCTGCCACCGCTGGTGCGGGTGCATCCGGACTCGACGGCCCGCGAAGCGGTCGCGCTGCTCCGTCGCCTCGACGTCTCCCAGCTCGTGGTCGCGAGCCAGGAGCCACCGCTCCAGGCGAAGGAGGTCGAGGGCTCGGTGCGCGAGCTCGAGCTGATGCACGAGATCTCGCGCGACCCTTCGGTGCTCGACCGTGCGGTCAGCGAGGTGCAGAGCCCGCCGCTGCCGACGGTCGGGATCGGTGAGCCGGTCGCGCGCGTGGTCGAGCTGCTCGATCAGGGTCCGGCCGTCGTGGTGCTCGACGGCGGGCGTCCGTGCTCGGTGCTCACCCGCAGCGACGTGCTCGCGTTCCTCAGCGCGCACACGTCGGCGGCGTCGGTTCCCGACCCATGAACGAGGAGGCCGACGGCTTCGAGACGCGCGCGATCCACGCGGGCCAACCACCCGACCCCGTGACCGGCGCGGTCGTCACCCCGATCAGCCTCGCCACGACCTTCGCGCAGGACGAGGTGGGCAAGCACGGCGGCTACGAGTACGCGCGCAGCGACAACCCCACCCGGCGCGCGTACGAGACGTGCCTCGCGTCGCTCGAGGGTGCCGCGCACGGGCTCGCGTTCGCGAGCGGCCTGGCGGCCGAAGACGCCGTGCTGCGGCTGCTCGCGCCGGGAGATCACGTCGTCATCCCGAACGACGCGTACGGGGGCACGTTCCGCCTCGTGTCGCGCGTGCACGGGCGCTCGGGCGTCGAATGGAGCTCGGCCGATCTCGGCGATCCGGCCGCGCTCGAGGTGGCCTGGCGCGACACCACCAGGATGGTGTGGATCGAAACGCCCACCAACCCGATGCTGACGGTCGTCGACATCGCGCAGGTCGCGGCCACGGCCCACGCCCGCGGCGCGCTCGTGGTCGTCGACAACACGTTCGCGACGCCGTACCTGCAGCTTCCGTTGCACGAAGGCGCCGACATCGTCGTGCACTCCGCGACGAAGTATCTCGGCGGGCACTCCGACGTCGTGGGCGGCTTCGTCGCGCTCGACGACGACGTGCGTGCTGCTGAGCTGCGGTTCCTGCAGAACGCGGTCGGCGCGGTGCCGTCGCCGTTCGACTGCTACCTCGTGCTGCGCGGATTGAAGACGCTCGCCGTACGCATGGACCGGCACTGCGAGAACGCCGCGGCGATCGTCGACCTGCTGGTCGCGCACCCCGCCGTCGAGCGAGTGCTCTACCCGGGGCTGGCCGACCACGCCGGGCATGCCGTGGCGCAGCGCCAGATGCGGGCGTTCGGCGGCATGGTGTCGTTCGTTGCGCGCGGCGGTGAAGCCGCCGCGCTCCGCCTCGTCGCACGCACGCGGGTGTTCACCCTCGCCGAATCTCTCGGCGCGGTGGAGTCCCTGATCGAGCATCCGGGCCGCATGACCCATGCGTCGACGGCCGGCTCCCCGCTCGAGGTGCCGGCCGCGCTCGTGCGGCTCTCCGTCGGCCTCGAGACGCTCGACGATCTCGTCGGCGACCTCGCTCAGGCCCTCGACTCCGTCGCCTGACCGGCCGCAGCTCGCTACGACGCCTTCACAGCGTCGCGAACTTCATGTCCTTGTTGTCGAGGACAGTGCCGTCGCCATTCACCGTGATCGTGGACCGCGCGTACTTCGTCTGGTCATCGAGTTTGGCGTGTGTGGTGTACGCGCCGACGAAGCTCGCGGCATGGGCATCGGGCGTGCGCGCACCTGCGGTGGGTGCCCCGGCGAACGCCAGGATCGTCGCACCAAGCGCAAGCGTTGCCAACAGCCGCAGACCGGACCTGAACACGGAACCGCCGCTTGAGACGCGTATCTGATTCGTGCGTCACGGCTACGACGTCTTGATCGCGTACCAGACGCCGTCCGGTGTGCCATCGGAGAAGGTCGTGCACGGCTGCCGCTTCGAGCAGATGCCCTTCTTCGTCCGGTTGCCGGTGAAGGTCAGAGTGTGAGGAACGAAGATCGTCACCGTCACCGTGAGGATCTTGCCCTGGTTCGCCCAGGTGGTCGTGGCGATGAAGACGCCGGTGCCATCGGCGTTGAGCGTCATCGGCGTGTGGCTGTAACCGGAGCCCGTGTCGACAAAGACGGTGTACGTGCCGACGAAAGCCGCGGCCTGCGCGTTCGGCACGACCGCGGTGGCGTTGGGTGCCGTGACGAAGGTCAGAAGACCGGCCGCGACCACGAGCGGCGCGAGTCGACGTGCGACGAAGGTGTGCATGGGTGCCCGCTCCTGTGAAACGAACGCGCACAGTAACGATTCCGCCACGCAGTCGCAAGCAAGGGCCGAGCGAAAGCCTGATTGCGACTGCGAGGTCCGGCCGACGATCTCCTCGTGGATCTCCGCCCGGCCCTCGACTTCGTCAGCTCGCGCCACCGTCGGCCGTCGAGCTCGCATCGACGTAGTCGAGAATCTCGTCGACCTGGTCGGCGGCCGTCGCGGCGACGAGGAGCCGGCGCGGCGATTCCCAGGTGAACTCGACGTCCGCGCCCCTGAGCAACAGCTCGAGCAGGGTCGTCTCCTCGTCGGAGAGCTCGATCAGGTCGTATTCGACGAGGCCGTGGCCGGCGAGGTCGGGCCCGGTGCCGGGTGCGGCGGCTTCGGGTTCCGGTGGCGGTGGCGGTGGTCGTTCGTCGACGAGGGCGAGATTGCAGTCGCTGCAGACCGTGAATCCCGGTCGGTACTCCGCCCCGCATTGCGTGCACCACATGCGTCGGGCGCCGATCTACGGGAACGTCTGGCCCGCGAGACGCCGCTGCTTGAGCTGGGCCTTCACGTAGTCGCGGTTCATCAGCGCGATGAAGTCGATGCTGATCTCCTTCGGGCACGCCGCCTCGCACTCCTGGTGGTTCGTGCACGACCCGAAGTACGTCTCCATCGTCTCGACCATCGACACCGTGCGCGACCAGCGTTCGGCCTGGCCCTGCGGCATGAGGTTGAGGTGCGAGAGCTTTGCCGAGGTGAAGAGCTGCGCGGCACCGTTCGGGCACGCGGCGACACACGCGCCGCAGCCGATGCAGGCCGCCGCGTCCATCGACGCGTCGGCGGCCTCCTTCGGCACCGGGATGAGGTTGGCATCGGGCGCCGAGCCCGTCGGCGCGGTGATGTAGCCACCGGCCTCGATGATGCGGTCGAACGCCGAGCGGTCGACGCAGAGATCCTTGATGATCGGGAACGCGGCCGCGCGCCAGGGCTCGACCGTCACCTCGCGCACGCCGCGCTGTTCGAGCTTGCGCAGGTGGAGCTGGCACGTCGCGGTCCCGCGCTCGGGGCCGTGCGCCTGGCCGTTGATCATCATCGAGCACGAGCCGCAGATGCCCTCGCGGCAGTCGTGATCGAAGGCGATCGGCTCCTTGCCGTCGGTGAGCAGCTGCTCGTTCACGACGTCGAGCAGCTCGAGGAACGACATGTCGGGGCTGACGTCGGGAACGTCGTAGGTCTCGAACCGGCCGGGTGCGTTCGGCCCGGTCTGACGCCACACCTTGAGCGTGAGGTGCATGGAAGTGCCGCTCCTTCAGTACGGTCGCATGCTCGCTCGTCGCGGCATGAGGCTTTGTCGTTTGTTCACGAGCTGACCGCTTACCTGCTCCGCCAGTACGGTCGCATGCTCGCTCGTCGCGGCATGAGGCTTTGTCGTTGTTCGCGAGCTGACCGCTTACCTGCTCCGGTTACTTGTAGCTACGGGTCGCGAGATGCACGTTCTCGAACACGAGCGGTTCCTTGTGCAGCACGGGCTCGGTGCCCACGCCGGTGAACTCCCAGGCGCCGACGTAGGCGAAGTTCTCGTCGTCGCGGAGCGCCTCGCCCTCGGGCGTCTGGTACTCCTCGCGGAAGTGGCCGCCGCACGACTCTTTGCGGTGCAGCGCGTCGAGGCACATGAGCTCGGCGAACTCGAGGAAGTCGCTCACCCTGCCCGCGCGCTCGAGCGACTGGTTGAACGACTCGCCTTCTCCGAGCACGCGCACGTTCTTGTGGAACTCGTCGCGGATCGTGGGGATCTCGCTCAGCGCCTTGGTGAGGCTCTGCTCGGTGCGGCCCATGCCACAGTTGCCCCACAGCACCTT
>DAIQOP010000276.1:561-5060 GCA_036787815.1 Actinomycetota bacterium | reverse complement strand
TGGTAGGTCGATGGGACGATCCAGGCTTGCCATGTTGCTGCGCCGACGGTGAAGACGGCGATGATGGCGAGGGCCGCGCTGGTCGCGTGGCGGGTGGCTTCGTCGGAGCGGGCCTGCCAGACGAGCGCGACCATCATGAGCAGCGCGGTTGCGAGCAGCACGTAGGCATGCAGGCGCAGGGTGAACTGGATGTTGTAGAGAACGTGGGGGAACGACTTCCACGGTGTCTGCGAGACGATGAGGCACAGGTAGAGCGCGGCGAGGCCGGTGAGGAACACGATCAAGCGGCGACCGACGCCGTCGATCCGACGCCACGCGATCACCGCGAACACGATCGCCCACACGGTGAACAGCCACGGGAGCGACATCCGAAGGTCGTGCGTCGTGTCGGCAAAGGACGGATCGGATGGGCGTAGCGGATTGAGCAGCAATCGCCATTGGGAGAGGCTCGTCGTCGGCACGACGTGTTGGTTCACCTTCGCGGTGGCGGTACGGGTGCCGTACTTCAGGTCGGCGACGAGATACCACGCGTTGAGCCCCAAACCGATCGCGCCCGCGGCGACCAGAGCAGGAAGTCGTCTCCACGGCAGCCGCGACAGCAACGAACGCCCAACGGGCCCGAACGCACCGAGGAGCACGAGACCAAGCAACACGAGAAAGATCGTCCCGTACAGCAAGGTGATGTTGTGGCTCCCCGTGAACACGAACACGGCAACCACCACACCGAGCAGGTGGACCGGCTCCAACCGCCGCGAGACCGCGACCGCGGTGACCGCCGCGATCAGCAACGGGATCGCCGAGAGCGCCATGAGCTCACCGAGATCACCCCGCGCGAACATGTCGGTGACGTAGTACGCGCCGGTCACGAACACCAGGCCCGGCATCTGCGACCGCCAACCCCGCAAACCCACCAGCCACGAGAGCCAGGTCATCCCGCCGTACGCGAGACACAACGCGCCGAGATACAGGAGCTTGTACGCGAGGATCGGACGGTCGCCGAGCATGATCGCGAGGTATCCGCCGACGTTGTAGAGGCCGGAGCCGACGAAGGCGAAGACCGGGTAGAACGCGCCGAGCGGCTTCGCGGAGAGGAACAGACCGGGCCGACCGTTCGCCCGGATGTTCATCTCCTGCTGACGCACCAACCACAGGTGCAACGTCCAGTCGTCACCGAACGTCCGGCTCGTCGCCGCGAGCGGGAGCATCAGCAACCCGATGACACCGGCGGGGATCCAGATCGTGGTCCGCTGCAGGAAGTTCTTGCGCCGAGCGGGTCGTCCCCCGGTCACGACACGTCGTCACGACGCGGCGCGCTCGAGAGTGACTGGAAGTCCTCGTGAACCGTGGACACGACCGGAGAACGCTTGCCCGTCCCGAGGAGCGGGATCGCGTCGCAGAACTCGACGTCGATCGTGGTGTCGTTGCCGACGAACCGGCGCAGCTTCGTCATGATGACGTCGAACTCGGTGGTCGTGAAGCGCCGGTTCTTGACGATCTTCAGGACGAACTCGCCGCGGCGGTCCTGGCGGATCTGGAAGAAACGGATCGCGTGCTCGTAGTCCTTGAAGAAGTGCAGGAAGAACGAAGACGGTAGCCACGCGCCGTTGGCGCAGTGCACGATCGCCTGCGTGCGGCCTTCGATACGGCCGATCCGCGAGAGGTGACGCCCACAGCCGCAGGGCTGCGAGTTGTCGACGGCGACGGCGAGGTCGCCGATCCGGTAACGGATGAGCGGGACCGAGAAGTTGTTCAGGTCGGTGATCACGACTTCGCCGATCTCACCGGGCTCGGCGGGGCGGCCGTCGACGAGCAGCTCGACGAGATACGACTCGTCCATCACGTGGTGGTCCGGCGAGTAGCCGCACTGATACGCGATGCCGGAGAACTCGCGCGCCCCGTACTTGTCGTAGACCTTGGTGTCGAAGCCCTTCTCGATGATGTCGCGGACGTTGTCCGGTAGCGCCTGCGCCGACGACATCATCGCCGCGGGCGAGAAGCCGGGGCTGCCCCCTTCGCGCACGTACGTGGCGAGGAAGTTCAGCGACTCGGCGTACCCGTCGACCAGCACGGGTCGTTGACGACGGATGCCGTCGATGAAACGCTCGATGCTCTCCGCGTCGATCTCGAACGCGGGAACGAACAGGCGGCGCATGAAGACGGCGTCCAGACGCTCACGCCACACCTGGAGCTTCGTCATGCCGATGGTCTGGTGCCACAACCGGGCTTGCCGGTCGCCGAAGAGCCAACCCGTCCACTCCAGGCCTCGCAGCGTGGTCGCGAACCGAACCTCGAGCTGGTGGCGATCGGCATAGGTGGTGAAGGGCTCACCGGTCGAGCCGCTCGTCGAGATCTTGAGCATCTGGCGCTTGCGGTGATCGTCGGCGAACAACCCGAAGTAGAGATTGCGCCGCACGTCGTCCTTCGAGAGCATCGGAAGCCGGCGGATGTCGTCGAGCGACGCCATTTCGAGTGGATGCACCCCCGCGGCCAGCATGGCGTCGCGGTAGAACGGAACGTGCACGTACGCGTGCTGGAGCAGGCGTTGCAGCTTCTGGAGCTGGAGCGCGTCGAGATCGTCTCTCGAGAGCCACTCGGTTTCCTTGAGCTTCAGGTACACGTCGCGTGCCGTGCGCCGGATGAGCCACTTGTGGAGCGGCATGGTGGCGAAGTAGAGCTCGAACCAGGCGCGGCGCCAGCCGCGGTACGGATGCCCGGCCGCGCGCGGTGGAGCCACCTCCGCAGCGGTGACCTTGTTGCGCCTCCGATGGGCGCCGAGGCGGAACTCGATGATCGCCGGGACGAAGTCGGCGATCGCGTCGAGGCTCGTGCCGAACGACTGTCCGGCGAGGAACGACTCTCCCGCGTACCGGCTCTCGAAGAGCGTCTCGACCTCGAGGATCGAATACCCCTTCGCACGCGCGGACACCGAGATGAACGTCTGAAAGTGGCGGTAGGTCCTGCGGTGCGTGATGACATCGTCGATGACCGACTTCGGTCCGAGCACGAAGCCCGACTTGCTGTCCTTCGCCCGCATGCCGAACACCAGGTTCAGCAGGAGGTTCAGCAACCTCGACATCAGCAGACGCGAGTCGCGCAGTCGCCCGATGCTCGATCGCGTTCCCTGCGCGAGGTCGGCGGCACTCCCGCGCAGCCGGAGATACAGCGTCACGACCTCTTCGGGCGGATTCTGCAGGTCGCCGTCGATCAGGCACACGTACGCACCGCGAGCCGCGTCGACCCCGGATCGCCAGCTCGCGGGGATGCCACGGTTCCGCTCGTGGGCGACGCACCGCACCGCGTCGCCATGCTCGAGCTTCAGGTTCTCGACGACGTTCGCGGTGCCGTCGGTGCTGCCGTCGTCGACGATCACCAGCTCGGTCGTGATTCCGGCCTCTTTCGTGGAAACGAACAGCCGCTCCGCGAGGAGCGGGAGGTTCGCCTCCTCGTTGAGGCACGGACAGACCACGCTCAGCGCGAACTGTTCAGGCATCCCGGACCTTCCTCATCGAATCCCGCCCGGCCGCGATCGGCTGTGCCGCGTCGTCCCACATCGCTCCCTCGCGTCCGTCTTCACGACACGCGCCCAGTCCTGGGCGAGCATCCTACGAAGGCCGGATTCTACGTTGGGACCCGGCGCCACGAGCGGAGGGGCGCGGCCGCTTACGACAACGCGTCGCGCGCCCGTTCCTTCTGGTACCACTCGTGGGTCCGCACGAGCCCCTCGCGCAGCGAGATGGTCGGCTCCCAGTGGAGCAGCTCACGGGCGAGCGTGATGTCGGGTTGGCGACGGGTCGGGTCGTCGGTCGGCAGCGGCTCGAAGACGAGCTCGGAGCTCGAACCGGTGACCTCGAGGACGAGCTTCGCCAACTCCAGCACGGTGCATTCCGCCGGGTTGCCGATGTTGATCGGCCCGACGAGCGCGGAGTCGAGGAGGGCGAGGATTCCCCGCACCTCGTCGTCGACGTAGCAGTACGCGCGCGTCTGCGTGCCGGCGCCGTAGACGGTGAGCGGCCGGCCGTCCATGGCCTGCACGAGGAAGTTCGAGACGACGCGCCCGTCGGCGGCGCGCAGGCGCGGGCCGTAGGTGTTGAAGATCCGCACGATCCCGACGTCGGCCGCGAGCTCCCGGTGATAGGTCATCGTGAGCGTCTCGGCGAAGCGCTTGGCTTCGTCGTACACGGCCCGGGGGCCGATGCTGTTCACGTTGCCCCAGTAGGTCTCGGTCTGCGGGTGCTCCCGCGGCTCTCCGTAGATCTCGCTCGTGGAGGCGAGCAGGAACCGGGCCCCGGTGGCCCGCGCGAGCTCGAGACCGCGGCGCGTGCCGAGCGACCCGGCGTCGAGGGTCTCGAACGGGTGGGCGAGGTATTCGAACGGGCTCGCGGGGCTCGCGAAGTGCATCACGGCGTCGACCGGACCGGTGACCGGCATCTCGGCCGAGACATCGCACTCGACGAAGCTGAACCCCGGCTCGCCGTCGAGATCGGCGAGGTTCTCGCGCC
>DAIQOP010000276.1:0-551 GCA_036787815.1 Actinomycetota bacterium | reverse complement strand
GACGACTTCGTCGCCGCGCCGGATCAACGACTCGCAGAGGTGCGAACCCACGAAGCCGGCACCGCCGGTGACGACGACGCGGGCCATCAGCGACCCACGCCCGTGTAGACGAAGCCGCGGCGGCGCAGCGCAGCCGGGTCGAGGAGATTGCGGGCGTCGACGATCGCCGCAGTCGCCATCGTCGAGCGGACCCGGTCGAAATCGAGCCAGCGAAACTCGTCCCACTCGGTGAGCACCGCGAGCACGTACGCGCCGGCGCACGCTTCGAACGGGTCGGAGCACACCTCGATGCCCGCCGCGACGCGGCCGCTGCCGGCCGGGACCGCGGGGTCGTAGCCCTGAACCTTGGCGCCGAGATCGATCAACCGATCGGCGATGACGAGGGCGGGCGAGTCGCGCAGGTCGTCGGTGTCGGCCTTGAACGTGAGACCCCACACCGCAACGCACAGTCCGTCGACGTCTCCGCCGGCCGCGTGCACGATCTTGTCGACGATACGATCGTGCTGCGCACGGTTGACGTCCTGGACGCCGTTGAGCAATCCGAAGTCGTA
>DAIQOP010000052.1:0-18167 GCA_036787815.1 Actinomycetota bacterium | reverse complement strand
GCGCGCCCGGATACGGGGCACACAGGCCTCTACCACGTTGCGCTGCTCGTGCCCGGCCGGCAGCGTCTCCCGCGTCCGCGTCAGCCGGGAGTGATCGTGATCAGCCAGTTGCCGAAGGCGAGCACCTCGACCTTCTTGTAGGTGCCCGGCCTCAGCGTGAGCGTGCCGGCGTGCTCCTGGGTCCGCACCTTGATTCGCTGTGCTGCGTCCCGGAGCTGAAACACGACGCCGTCGGACGCCCACTGGAGCTTTGAGAGCTTGTGCACGACGATCGTGCCGAGGGTTTTCGAGCCGCGCCCCTGGAAGTGCTGACCCGCCGGCATGACGTAGCCCGGTGCTGCAGGGCTCGTGTACACCTTTGGCTGCGACTGCGTGGAACCGCACGCTGCGAGGAGCGCGGCAGCGAGCACCGCAGCCGGGATCGCCGTGACCTTGCGTCTCACTACGACAGCATGCGCGGCCGGTGCGTCGGCGCGCTCACGCGAGCGTGAACGTCGGCAGTCTCACGATCCGGCCTCCCTTCAGCGCCGACTCGTGCGCGCAGAGCCCGACACAGGTCCAGTTCGCCGAGCGGCGCGCGTTCGGGAACGGCTCCCTGTCCTCGAGCAGAGCCGAGACGAACTCGTGAACGAGGTGGGGATGCGAGCCGCCGTGGCCTGCGCCCTGCGTGAAGCTCAGATGCGTTTGCTTCGCGAGGTCGTAGACGCCCTTCGTCGTGAAGCGCCGGATCGGGGCGGGAAGGCGAGCGGCGAAGTCGGGCGCCTTGACCCGCGTCGGTATCTCGGGCTCCGGCAGCTTCGCCGTATGGAGCACGTGCTTCTCTCCCTCGACGAGCGTCCACTCGAACGACTTCTTCGAGCCGTACACGTCGATGCTCTCACGGTACTGCCGCGCCGTGTCGAAGAGGGAGCGGTAGATCCGCACCGCGAGGTCGGAGTCCTTGAGCTTGACCTGCGCGCTCTCGACCGCGAACGGCGAGCCGTACTTCTCCGCCAGCTTCTTCCGGATCGTCCCCGACCCGAAGCAGGAGACGTACTCCGCCGAGGCGTCCGTCAGCGCGAGCATCGGGCCGACGCAGTGAGTCGCGTACCACATCGGCGGCAGTCCGGGCCAGTAGTTCGGCCAACCGTCCATGTCCTGCTGATGGCTCGCCTGGAGGAACTGCAGCTTCCCGAGCTCACCGTCGTCGTACAGCTGCTTGAGCCAGAGGAACTCTCGGCCGTAGACGACAGTCTCCATCATCATGTACCGGAGCCCGGTCCTCCGAGCGAGATCGACGATCGCCCTGCAGTCGGCGATGCTCGTCGCCATCGGGACCGTGCAGGCGACGTGCTTGCCGGCCTCGAGAGCGGCGATCGTCATCGAGGCGTGGTCGGGGATCGGCGAGTTGATGTGCACCGCGTCGATCTCCGGGTCTTTCAGCAGCTTCGCGTAGTCGGTGTAGCGGCGCTCGACGCCGAAGGCGTCACCGACGTCGTTGAGACCTTTCCGGTTGCGCCGGCAGATCGCCACGAGGTTCGCACCCGGATGCCGCTGGTAGATCGGGATGAACTCGGCGCCGAAGCCGAGCCCCACGATGGCGACGTTCACGCGACGGGCAGCCATCTCACGCACCCGCCTTCACCGATGTCCGGTACGAGACCTTCGCCCGCTCGCCGGACCCGGCGGAGCGGACGATCGCGTCGCACACCTCGGCGGCGCGGTAGCCGTCCTCGAACGTCGCGCCGTACGGAGCGACATCGGCGTCCTCGACGATCGCGGTCAAGAGGTGGTGGATCTCGTGGACGAAGGTGTGCTCCCAGCCGATCATGTGGCCCGGCGGCCACCACCACGACCAGAAGGGCATGTCGGGCTCGGAGACGAGCACGGTCTTGAACCCGGGCGCCCTGTCGCCGTCGGCACGGTAGAGCTGGAGCTCGTTGAGGCGTTCGAGGTCGAACGCGAGCGACGCCTTGCTGCCGTTGATCTCCCACTGCAGGCCGTTGCGATGTCCGAGCGCGAACCTCGTCGCCTCGATCGTGCCGACCGCACCGGCTTCGAACTCGGCGGCGGCCTCGACCGCATCGTCCACCTGCCGTTCGGGGATGAACGTGCGCGTGACCGACGCGACGGAGGCGATCTCGCCCACGAGGAAGCGGGCCAGGTCGATGACGTGCGCGCCGAGGTCGCCGAGCGAGCCCGAGCCGGCCTCGTCGGAGTGGAAACGCCAGGTGTCGAGCGTCGCGTCGTCGCCCCAGTCCTGCAGGTAGCGGCCGCGGAAGTGCCGGATCTCTCCGAGCTCGCCCGCCTCGATCATCTCGCGCGCCATGCGTATCGCCGGCACGAAGCGGTAGTTGAAGGCGCACATGTGCTTCACGCCTGTGGCCGCCACCTCCTGCCAGATCTGGAAGCTCTCGTCCGCCGTGCGGCCGAGCGGCTTCTCGCAGAGGACGTGCTTTCCGTTCCGGGCCGCCGCGATCGTCGGCTCCGCGTGCATGTTGTTCGGGCCGCCGTTGTCGAACAGGCCGATGCTCGGGTCGGCGACGAGCTCGCGCCAGTCCGTGGTCCAGCTCTCGTAGCCGAAGCGCCGTGCTGCGGCTTCGACCGCGTCCGCATTCCGTCCGGCGACCGAAACGAGCTTCGGCACGAGGGGCGGCGGCCACGTCATGTACGCCAGTGTCCGGTACGCGTTCGTGTGCGCCTTTCCCATGAACGCGTAGCCGAGCATGCCGACGCCGATCTCGTCGACGTCGACTGCGGCGGCGACCTCCGGAGCGGCTCCGATGCCGCCCTTTGCTGCGTCCTTGTCCGCCATCACGTGCTCCTTTGCATGGCCTTGTCGAACACGACCGCGGAGGGAGCGAAGTCAGTGCGTCGCACGAAGGCGAGTGCATCCTGCGCGCCCCACTCGCGGTCCATGCCGGAGTCTTCCCACTCGATCGAGAGCGGCCCCGCGTAGCCGATCGCGTTGAGCGAGCGGAAGAGCGCCTCGAAGTCGACGTCGCCGTGGCCCGGCGAGACGAAGTCCCAGCCACGATCGCGCTGGCCGAAGTTCAGATGCCCGCCGAGGATGCTCTTGCGGCCGTCGAGCGTCTTCTTCGAGTCCTTGACGTGGACGTGGTAGATGCGGTCGGCGAACTCGATCGCGAACTCAGCCGCATCGAGGAACTGGTGCGCGAAGTGGCTCGGGTCGAGGTTGATCCCGAACGTCTCGCGATGGTCGAGCGCCTCGAGCAGCTTGCGGGTCGTGACGAAGTCGTAGGCGATCTCGGTCGGGTGCACCTCGAGCGCGAACCGCACGCCCTCGTGGTCGAAGACGTCGAGGATCGGGCTGAACCGCTCGGCGACCTCCTCGTATCCACGCTCGATCTCGTCGAAGTCGTTCGGGGGGAACGAGTAGAGGAGATGCCACACGGGCGAGCCGGTGAAGCCGGTGACCACGGTGACACCCATGGCTGCGGCGGCGCGGGCCGTGTCCTTCAGCTCCTCAGCCGCACGCTGCCGGACGCCCTCCTGCTCGCCGTCGCCCCAGATCTCCGGGGACAGCGTGCCGCGGTGCCTCGTGTCGATGCGGTCGCAGACCGCCTGGCCGACGAGGTGGGCGCCGATTGCCCAACACTGCAGTCCGTGCCGTTCGAGTAGCGCGCGCTTCTCCGCGCAGTAGCTCGGCTCGGCCAGTGCCCGGCCGACCTCGAAATGGTCTCCCCAGCAGGCGAGCTCGAGGCCGTCGAAGCCCCAGCCGCCCGTCTTCGCCGCGAGCTCCTCGAGCGGCAGGTCGGCCCACTGGCCCGTGAAGAGTGTTACGGGACGTGCCATTTCTTGCTCCTTTCGGTCAGGAAACCGCCGGCTTCGGGGCGTCGGCGCGGATTCCGGCTCGGACGAAGCCGAGGCCCTGGCGCGCGAGCTCGTCGCCCGTCGCATCGAGCGGCCGCCACATCGAGACCGCCTTCGCGATCTCCTGCACGGCCGGCGTGAACGACTCGATCACGAGCTGTCCCTCGTAGCCGATGTCGTGCAATGCCCCGAACACTTCGGGCCACGCGACGTGGCCGGTGCCGGGCGTGCCGCGGTCGTTCTCGCAGGAGTGGACGTGGAACAGCCTGCTCCCTGCGAGCCTGATGGCGTCCGGGACGGACTTCTCCTCGATGTTCATGTGGAACGTGTCCAGCAGGAGGCCGACGTTGTCGCGGCCGATCCGGTCGCAGAGCTCGAGCGCCTGCTCGGCGGTGTTCACGAGATCGGTCTCGAAGCGGTTGAGCGGCTCGACGGCCAAGCGGACGCCCTTCGCTCCGGCGTAGTCCGCCGCCTCGCGCAGGCTCTCCACCGCCCAGCCGCGCTGCTGCTCGCGTTCGTCGGCGCTGAGCATGCGCGCCTTGCCGACGGCCGAGTACATCGGCCCGACGACGTTCGGCGCCCCGATCGCGGCGGCGAGGTCGACGAGGAACTCGAGATAGTCGATGCCGAGACGCCGGTAGCGCGGGTCCTCGTGCGAGAGGTCGCGCTCCGGGCCGAACGCACCGCAGACGGAGAAGGCGATGTCGGTTCCCTCGGCCGCCGCGAGGACGGCTTCGGCGGTGACGCGGCTCGTGTCTTCGATGCAGAGCTCGAGCACGTCGGCCCCGAGCTCCTTGGCATGCCCGACGAGGTGGGCATCGTCGTCGGTGAACGGCGACACCCAGATCCAGGTGCAGACACCGATCGGGTTCATAGCAGCTCCTTTCCGCGTCGCGGCGCTACGCCGGCGACGCTTGCGGAGGCTCGTCTTTCCGCCCCCGCATTTGCCGAGCCACACGGGTGACCGCGGCCCGGACCCACTCCCAGATTCCCAGCAGCCCGTTGGGCGACAGCAACACGATCACCAGGAAGACGAGTCCGATCAGCGTCTCGAAGCGCGTTTGCGTCAACCCGATCCCGCGCAGGAAGCCCACGCTCTGCGCGTAGTCGCTGACGATCACGAAGACAAAGGCGCCGACCCACGCACCCTCGAGCCGGTTGAGGCCGCCGATGACCGCGATCACGAGCAGGTTCAGCGCCGCGGTGATGTCCATCGAGCTGGGGGAGATCTGGTTGTTCCACCAGACGAAGAGCACGCCGGAAAGCGAGGCCACGAAGCCGGCGAGCCCGAAGGCGAGCGTCTTGTGCAGCGCGACGTTGTAGCCGAGGGACGACATGCGCACGGGGTCGTCGCGGATCCCCTGCAGCACGAGCCCGAACGGTGTGCGCAGCACATACCGGAGGAGGGCGTACACACCGATGGCTGTGACAAGCGCGATGTAATAGAGCCGGTTCGCATGCAGGTCGGGACGGCCGAACGGTGTGTGGTTCTGGATGCCGCCGATGCCGCCGAAGCCGGAGACGACCGTGACCTGACCGAAGAAGTAGTTGACCATCACCGCGAAGCTCAGCGTCAGCATCAGGAAGTAGATGCCGGTGGAGCGGCTCGCGACCGCGCCGAGCAGGAGGGCGACGGCCGTCGCAATCGCGATTCCGGCGACGAGCCCGATCCACGGGCTGAGGCCGAGATTGAGCCCCTTCGTCTCGCCCGTCGTGACGGCGTTTCCGAGCACCATGCCGGCGACGCCGTAGATCGACACCTGCGCGAGCGAGGTCATGCCGCCGTATGCGCTGAGGAAGATCAGGCTCGAGGCTGCGATCGCATACCAGAAGACCTGCGTGAGGATGAAGCTCACCCAGACTGAGGAGAAGACCAGGGGGCCGAGCGCGACGAGGACGAACGCGACCGTGGCGATCGAG
The DNA here is from genome assembly GCA_036787815.1 of Actinomycetota bacterium. GTDB lineage: Bacteria > Actinomycetota > Acidimicrobiia > IMCC26256 > PALSA-610 > DATBAK01. The sequence continues at coordinate 12,434 of DAIQOP010000052.1, read as the reverse complement.
CGATTGAGCGACGGGCGAACGAGCAGGGCTGTTCTCACGCCGGTCTTCCGAACAATCCGTACGGCCGGATAGCGAGCACGATGACGAGGAGGGCGAACGTGAGGATGATCGAGTACTGGGTGCAGCAGTTCGGGCCCGTCGTCGGCACGTATACCGCTGCGAAGTTGCTCATAAACGCGTAGAGAAGCGCGCCGACGGCGGCGCCGCCGAGCGAGCCCATGCCGCCGATGATCACGACGACGAGCGAGTTGAGCAGCCACTGCCCGTCGACGCCGGAGTCGACGGCGGCGAACGAGGCGCCGATCACGCCGCCGAGCCCCGCCAGGGCGGCGCCGACGACGAAGGCGATTGCGAAGACGCGCTCGATGTGGATTCCGAGCGCCCGCACCATGTGCCGGTCGTCGACGCCGGCGCGGATGACGAGCCCTGTCCTCGTCTGGTGCAGCCACAGGAGCAGGCCGAGGCCGATGCCGATCGCGACCAGGAGCATGAACAATCGGCTCCACGGGTACGTGAAGCTGCCGATCGCAAGCTGCTTGTCCGGGCCGAGGACGTTCGGCCAGGCCATGGTCTCGGCGCCGCCACGCACGAAGTGCGCGACGATCTGATCGGCGATGATCAGGGAGAGCGCGATCGTGATCAGCGCCTGCCGCAGCTCCTGACCCTGGTTCCAGCGCAACAGCAACTGCTGGACGATGAGGCCGGTCCCGGAGACCACGAGCACGGCGATCACGAGCGGGAGGACCCAGTCCTTCCACAAGGAGACCTGCGAGCTCGACAGCCCGAACACGCCGGCGTGCGCGAAGCTCTTCTGCAGCCGGACGCCGATGTAGCCGGCGAGCAGGAAGAACGAGCCGTGCGCCATGTTGACGACGCGCATCAGGCCGAACACGAGCGTGAACCCGCTCGCAACGACGAACAACAGCCCGGCGTACGTGACGGTGTTGAGCAGCGTGAAGAGGAAGTCCCGAGGGTCGTGGACGGCTGCGCCGAACGTCGTCGTGCGCCAGTTCCCGACTCCCGATTCCGTAGGCGGTGCCGCGATGAACAGAATCCAGGCGATCGCGAAGAGGATGGCGAGCAGCAGCGACGTGCGCCCGATGATCGCGCTGCGCGATCCGTTCCCGACGAGGAGCGACTTCAGGCGGATGCTCAGCTGCGACGGGCGACCATCGCTCAGCAGCGGCACCGGCTTCATGAGTGTCACCCGGCGAACGTATCGTAGGGACCGTGTTGGGTTCATCCGTATTTAGCCGAGTGCGGACTGTGGTGAGCCACTGATGTGCCTCGCGGCGGACGGTGAGAGTGTGTGAGCCATGGCCTGTCGGTCCGGGTGCCGAGCCGTTCGTACGATCCGTGTGCGGTCGGAGCCGAAGTCGCGGGACGCCGGGAATCGGTGGCTGCCGAGCCGGAGCGTGGCTCCGGGCGGCACACAAAGGACATAGGAAGGGGAGGAGCATGGATCGCTTCATCAAGAAGAGCCGCTCCGTCGGGACGAAGCGTCTCGTCGCCGGCGTGGGTGCCTTGTTTGCGATTGCGGTTGTGGCTCTGGTCGCCTCGGGCGCGTTGGCCGCCAACACCGGCAAGGCCAGCGCTTCTGCGACGCCCATCAAGATCGGGATCGTGTCCGACTGCCAGGGCGCCTTCGGCTCGTTCTACAACCAGGACCTCGGCGGCGCGATCACGGCGTTCTCCGAGTTCGCGGGCGCGAAGCCGAAGAACCCGAACAACCCGTCCGCAGGGATGGTCGGCGGCTCGATCGCCGGGCACCCGATCAAGATCGTCGGCTTCGGCTGCGGGAGCGACAAAGCGGACGTGATCATCACGCAGACGCGTCGCCTCATGGAGCAGCTGAAGGCCGACATACTCATCGGCCCGCTCTCGGGTGACGAGTCGATCGCCATTGCCAACTACGCAAAGGCGCACCAGCAGTGGACGTTCGTGGACGGCGCCGCCGGCGCCCAGGACACGACGCTCAAGGTGCAGGCGCCGAACTTCTTCCGCTTCAACGGCGACGGCGCGATGTGGAACGCCGGTCTCGGCGACTACGCCGTGCGCAAGCTGGGATGGAAGAACGCTGCGGTCATCTCCGACGACTACAGCTTCGCCTGGACGTCCACGGCCGGCTTTATCGCCGACTTCTGCGCGGCCGGCGGCAACATCACGAAGCGGGTGTTCCCGCCTCTGAACACGACCGATTACTCGTCCTATGTCCAGCAGCTGCCCACCCTGGGTTCGGGCGCATCTGCCACGAACGGCGTCTTCTGGGCCGTCGGCGGCTCGGGCCTGCTCTCTGCGCTGAAGGCGTATGAGACGGCCAAGGGGCCGATCAAGGCGAGCCAGACCGAGGGCAACCTGTTCTGGGGCACGCCGGGCGAGTTCCAGGCGTTGAGCAACGACGTCGCCGGCACGTATGTCGGCGGCGGCGAAGAGGCCGGCGACCTGAAGACACCGGCGGCGGTGCACTACAACGCCGTCGTCCAGAAGTGGTTCAAGACGATCCCGCCGTTCGGCTCCAGCAAGGGGCAGGGCGCGAGCATCTTCTTCTACGACTACTACACGAACACCCAAGCGCTGATCCAGGCCCTGAAGGCCGTTCACGGCGACCTGTCCAACAACCAGACCGCACTGAAGGCAGCGCTCTCCAAGGTGAAGCTCACCACCGCGTACAGCAAGATGTCGCTCGATTCGAACCGAAACGCGATCGAGGACGTCTACATGGACCAGCTGTACAAGGACAGCAAGGGCCAGCTCGCCATCAAGACGGTGGCGATGGTTCCGCAGGTGAACCAGACGTTCGGCGGTGTCTTTAGTCACGCGACGCCGTCGCCGGGCCGTTCGTTCCCGTCCTGCGTCCACAAGAAGCTCCCGTGGACGGGGAAGGAGATCCCGGTCGTCAACGGCGTTCTGCAAAAGTAGAGGACACATGACGGCGGTCGCCACCGAGTCCGTGTCGCCTGCCTCGAACGTTGAGCCGACCCTCCGCTTGCGGGGGGTCGGCCGGCGTTTCGGCGGGCTCGAGGCCGTGCGCGATATCGACCTCGAGATCCTCCCGGGCGAGCGGCGCGCGATCCTCGGTCCCAACGGCGCCGGAAAGACGACGTTGTTCAACGTGATCGCCGGCGACCTACCGGCCACGTCAGGAACGGTCGAGCTGTTCGGCACCGACGTGACGCGCCTCCCCTCGCGGCAGCGTGCACGGCTGGGGCTCGCCCGGACGTACCAGCAGGCCCGTCCGCTTCGCGGCCTCTCGGTGGGGGACAGCATCTATCTCGCCATCCTGGGCGTCGAGGGAGGGCACCAACGCCCGTTCAACCTCGGTCGAGACCGGGCGATGCGCGAGCGAGCACGCGAGGCGGCGGCCGCGGTCGCGATCGACGGCAAGCTGGGCGAGCTCGTCGGCTCGCTCTCGCACGGCGAGCACAGGCAGGTCGCGATTGCAATGGCGCTGGCGGTCAAGCCGCGCATCCTGATGCTCGACGAGCCCGCCTCCGGCCTCTCCCGCGGTGAGCGCCAGCTTCTCTCCGACTTGCTGTTAGCGCTCGACCGCTCGATCACGCTGCTCTTGATCGAGCACGACATGGACGTCGCCCTGCGCGTTGCCGAGAAGGTGACGATGATGCACGACGGCCGCGCCATCGTCGAGGGCACGACAGACGAGATTCGCAGCAACGAGCTCGTGCGCGAGCTCTACCTCGGCGCGCACATGTCCGTCGAGCCTGCGCGATGAGCGGGCCCGTCCTCAGCGTCGAAGGGCTCGACGCATACTACGAGTCCGCCCATGTCCTTCACGGCGTCAGCTTCGAGATGGCCGAGGAGACCGTGGCCGTCGTCGGACGCAACGGGATGGGGAAGACGACGCTCTGCACGGCGATCATGGGCTTGATGCCGTCTCTGCGGGGGTCGGTGCGCGGATCCATCCGCTTCCTCGGCAAGGAGCTCGTCGGTCGCCCGCCCGAGGCGATCGCCGCCGCGGGGATCGGCTACGTCCCCCAGGGCCGGCGGCTCTTTCCCTCGCTCTCCGTCGACGAGCACCTGCGCATGCTCAACGGCCGCGGCCGCGGGGTCTGGGGTGCGAAGCAGGTGTACGAGCTCTTTCCGCAGCTTGCCGAGCGGCGCCGCCACGGCGGCGCCGAGCTGTCGGGCGGCGAGCAGCAGATGCTTGCGATCGGGCGCGCGCTGCTCACGAACCCGAAGCTGCTGATCATGGACGAGCCCTCCGAGGGCCTCGCGCCCGCGATTGTCGATCATCTCGTCGACGTGTTCCAAAATCTCGCCGAAGGCGGGCTGCACATCCTCCTCATCGAGCAGAAGCTCGGCGTGGCGACCGCGCTCGCCGGGCGGCAGCTCGTGATGGTCGGCGGTGAGATCGTGATCGAGACGACTGCCGAGCAGCTCTCGACGGATCGCGAGCTGCAGCAGCGGTACCTCGGCATCGAGACGCTCGCGGCGCACGATGCGGGCTGAGCGGCTACTCGCGGTCGCAGCCCTCGCCGGCGCGCTCGGGTTTGCCCTCGGTGCGCCGCCGGCCCGCGCCTCCAGCCCTCCGGGCGCGACGCAGCTGGCGGTGCTCCTGCACGGCGTCCCGCAGCACGGTGTCGCACTCGGCGCAGCCTCTGCACCCGTCACGCTCGTCGAGTTCGCTGACCTGCAATGCCCCTACTGCGCCCGCTGGGCGCGCAGCACGCTGCCGGAGATCATCCGAAAGTACGTGCGGCCCGGCAAGGTCAGGATCGTCTTCGTCGGTATGACCTCCCTCGGGACAGACTCGGCGAAGGCCTTCCGCGCCGCGCTCGCAGCAGGGCAGCAGAACCACTTCTGGGATGTCGCGGAGCTCCTCTATCTCAATCAGGGCAAGGAGAACTCTGGGTGGGTCAAGGACCCGCTCCTGCGTTCGATCGGAAGCAAGGTGAAGGGGCTGAACGTCAAGAAGATGCTCGCTGCAAGGAGCTCCGCCGGTGTCAAGGCGCAGCTGGCGGCGGCCTCGAGCATCGCCGCGTCCGCTGGGATCCAGCAGACGCCGTCGTTCGCCGTCGGCCTCACGAACGGGTCGTTCAAGCGCGTCGAGGTCAGCTCGCTCGACGCGGCCGGAATCGAACCGGCGCTCGACGCGTTGCTCTCGCGTTGAATCCGCAAATCCCACGATCGAGGCTGCGCGAAAACACCGACGCGCCGGCTCGACCGATGATGGACTCTTCTGCCAGTGCTCGGAGTCGTTCACACACCGAGATCGGTTGACGATGCCCTGAGCGCGCTTCGCAGCGGCGGCCGGGTGATCGCGGGCGGCACGACGGTGATGGGCGTCGTGAACACGCAGGCGCTCGACTTCACCGAGCTGGTGAGCCTGCGCCGCGCCGGGCTCGGCGGCATCCAGGTCACCGACGGGACAGCCGTCGTCGGCGCGACGACCACGATTGCCGAGCTCGGAGCCGACGAAAAACTGGCGTTCCTCCGGCCGGTGGTCGAGACGTTCGCGTCACCGACGCTACGGAACCTCGCGACCGTCGGCGGCAACCTGTTCGTGCCGCAGCCCGGCGGCGATCTCGCCGTGTGTCTGCTCGCGCTCGGCGCGACTGCCGAGATCGCAGGCCCGGCGGGCACGCGCACCGCCGACGTCTCCGACGTGTTCGCCGCAGGCGTTCGTGAGGGCGAGATCGTCACCGCCGTGCACTTCGCGATTCCGGCGCCGGGCACGTGGTTCTACACGAAGGCGATGCGGCTCCGGCTCGCCTCCGCTGCGGTCGTCACGGTGGCCGCGGTCGTCACGGTGCAGGACGGCGTCGTCAGCTCGGCGCGGATCGCGCTCGGCGGCGCGGGGGAGCGCCCCGTGCGGGCGCGGAGCGCCGAGGATGCGCTCCTCGCCAAGCCCCTCGACCGCGCGACCGTCGACGTGGCCGCGGCCGCGGCGCTGAAGGATGCGGCGCCCCTCGACGACGCCTTCTCGAGCGCGTGGTATCGCGCCCGCGTTCTGCCCGTGCATTTCCGCCGCGCGCTGCTCGGAGAATGATGAGCGGCTCGGCATCCACTCCTCCAGAGAGGCCTGAGATGGCACCGCGCGTCGTCGAGCTCGTCGTCAACGGCAGGCAGCGGACGTTTCTGGTACGTCCCGGCACGTCGCTCCTGATGGCGCTGCGCGACACGCTCGGGCTGACCGCCGCGAAGCGCGGCTGCGACGTCGGCAGCTGCGGTTCCTGCACGGTCCTGCTCGACGGCAAGCCCGTGATGTCGTGCCTCGTGCCGGTCGAGACCGTCGACGGCTCGGCCGTCCGCACGCTCGAGGGCATGACTCTCGAGGGAGGCTCCCTGAGCGACGTGCAGGCGGCGTTCCTCGAGGGATTCGCGACGCAGTGCGGCTTCTGCACGCCGGGGATGATCGTCGCGGCGGAGGGGCTGCTCGCAGAAAACCCGAATCCGACGCGGGACGACGTCGTCCGCGCGATCTCCGGCAACGTCTGCCGCTGCACCGGGTACACGTCGATCATCGACGCAGTGCTCGACGCGGCCGCCAGGCGGCGGGAGTCGACGGCGGCGGCGCCGGTTGCGAGCTGAGAGGAACGGAGCCCATGGCAGCGGATCTCGACCCGATTGACACCACGTACTTCGCAGAGGAGCGCGCCGCCGACCTCCACGTCGTCGGCACCTCTGTCCAGCGCGCCGACGCGCTCGGGCACGTCACCGGCCGCACGCAGTTCTTCGAGGATCTGCGGTTGCCGGACATGCTGCATCTGAAGATGCACCGCTCCGAGCGCGACCACGCGCTCCTGAAGAGCGTCGACGTCTCCGCCGCGTTGGCCGTGCCCGGTGTCGTGCGCGTGCTCACGCACGAAGACGTGCCGAGCAACTGGTACACGGTCCTGCGGCTCATCGGCGTCGAGCCCAACGACCAGCCCGTGCTCCCCGAGGACCGCGTGCTCTGGAAGGGCGAGGCGATCTGCGCGGTCGTTGCGGAGACGGAGGCGGCCGCGGTCGAGGGCGCATCGCGTGTGCGCGTCGACTACGATGACCTGCCCGCCGTGCTCGACGTCGAGGAGGCGCTCGCCGACGGCGCGCCGATCATCAAGCCGCACGGCACGAACTACTTCGTCTACGAGGGCCATCACTGCCGGCGCATCCGCTTCGGCGACGTCGAGGCGGCATTCGCGGTGGCCGACCACATCTTCGAGTGGCGCTACCAGTCGTCGCCGATCGAGCACGCCACCGTCGAGACCACCGGGTGCATCGTCGTGCCCCAGCCCAACGGCCGGCTGCGCATCCACACCGACACCCAGGCGTGCTTCTTCACGCTCGACAACACCGCGCTGATCCTCGAGACGCCTTTCAACAAGCTCCAGGTCGTCGGCGGCACCGTCGGCGGCGGCTTCGGCGGCAAGGTCGACGTCATCGTCGAGCCGATCGCGTGTATCGCGGCGATGGCGACCAACCGCCCGGTCAAGTACGTCTACAACCGGTTGGAGGAGATGCAGGTTTCGTCCCCCCGTGCGGCGGAGCGCCTCGTCGTCAAAGACGGCGTCATGGACGACGGCCACATCATCGCCCGCAAGGTCACCCACTTCTTCGAGGCCGGCGCCTACTCCGGCCACAGCCCGTACGGGGTGACGAAGGCCGCCGCGCACATGCCGGGGCCCTACTCGATCCCGAACGTCTGGGCCGACGTGCACTGCGTCTACACGAACCGCACGCCCACCGGACCGATGCGCGGCTTCGGCGTCACGATCGCCGACTTCGCCCTCGAGACGCAGATGGACAGGATCGCCCGTGCGCTCGACCTGGATCCGCTCGAGCTGCGGCTCATGAACGCGTACCGGGACGGCGACCTCAAGGCGCACCGCAAGGTGACCGAGGGCGCCGCGCTCGTCGAGGTGATCCAGCGCGCGGCCGAGCTCGTCGGCCACGAGCTGCCGGAGAGATACCGAGAGATGTCCTCGCTGACGCACGAAGGGGTTGGGGTCTGATGGCCAGACTGCGCGGTCGCGGTTACGCCGCGGTCAACTACCCGACCGGCATGAACCTCGGCGGAGACCCGTCGCAGGCGCTGATCCACTCGACGACGACCGGCACGTTCGTGATCTCGCTCTCGGCCACCGATCTCGGCGAGGGGCTGAAGACGGTGATCGCGCAGATCGCAGCGGAGACGCTCGGGCTGCCGATGGACTACGTGCTCGTCGACACCGCGGACACCGACACCGGGCCGCACGACATGGGCACCTTCGCCAGCCGTGCCACGCATCGCGTCGGCAATGCGGTCATGATGGCCGCCCGCGAGGCGCGCGAGGCGATGTTCGAGATCGCGGCCGAGGAGCTCGAGGTTGACGCGCACGATCTCGAAACCGACGGCACAGGCTTCGTCAAGGTCCGCGGTGCCGAGGAGAGGAAGATCCACATCGTCGACCTTGCGCTCGCAGCGCACTTCAAGCACGGCCGTACGCTCTCCGGACGCGGCATCTTCCTCAAGCAGAAGAGCAATCCGGTGCCGGAGACGGGCGAGATGGACCCCGACTCCTGCGAGGCGCACGCGTGCACGGTCGCCGACGTCGAGGTGGACGACGAGACCGGCGTCGTGCAGGTGCTCTCCCTCTTCAACGTCTACGAGGTCGGCCGGGCGATCAACCCGGCGCTCGTGAAGCAGCAGATCGAGGGCGGAGCGTGGATGGGCATGTCGCACGCCCTGTTCGAGACCACCGAGCCCTACTACCCGTCCCGCGAGCACGCTCCGACGAACTTCGGCGAGTATCTGATGCCAGGCCCCGCCGACATCGCGGAGATACAGAGCGTCGTCATCGAGCGACCCGCCTCGACCGGCCCGTACGGCGCGAAGGGGCTCGGCGAGATGACGGCCAACTCGCCCATCGCCGCGATCGGCAACGCGATCTTCGACGCCTGCGGCGTGCGGCTCGATACCATGCCGTTCACGCCGGAGCGCGTGCTCCGCGGGCTCGACGCGCTGAGCGCCGGCACGCACGCGTAACGGCCTACGCAAGGAGGTTCACCGATGCTCAAGCTGATCTCGCTGCTCCGCCGTCCGGAGGGTATGTCGAAGGAGGAGTTCCGGTCGTGGGTGCTCGACGAGCACGTCGTGCTCGCGCGCCAGTTGCCGGGCCTGCGCTCCTACACCGTGAGCCTTCCCGGCGACGGCGACAGCGCGTATGACTGCGTCAACGAGCTGTACTTCGACGACGAAGAGGCGCGGGCGGCCGCGTTCGCGTCGGAGCTGGGCAAGGCGGTCGCGGCCGACGCGGCGGCGCACGCGTCCGAGCGCGTCCACCTCGTCACGACCGAGTATCGCCAGCTTTGACGTGAGCTCGGAGCCGGGCACCGTCGGCGTTCCGGACTCTGTGACCGAGCTCGAGCACCGGCTCGAGGGCGAGCGCTACTTCGCCGACGCAGGGCTGCTGACCGCGATCCGGCTCGCACTTGCGCTCGGCCGGCCGCTCCTCCTCGAGGGCGAGCCCGGCGTCGGTAAGACCGAGGTCGGCAACGTGCTCGCGCGCGTGCTCGGACGAGAGCTGATCCGCCTCCAGTGCTACGAAGGCCTCGATCCCACGCAGGCCCTCTACGAGTGGAACTACCCGAAGCAGCTGCTCTCCATGCGCGCCGCCGAGACGCGAGGTGCCGACATCGGCGACATTTACGACGAACGATTCCTGCTCGAGCGACCGCTGCTGCGCGCGGTGCGCTCGCCGGCGGGAGTTCTGCTGCTCGTCGACGAAATCGATCGCTCCGACAGCGAGTTCGAGGCGTTTCTGCTCGAGTTCCTCAGCGAGTACCAGATCACCATCCCGGAGCTCGGGACGCTGCGTGCCGCACAGCCCCCGGTCGTCGTCATCACCTCGAACCGCACGCGCGAGCTCCACGACGCGCTCAGGCGGCGTTGCCTCTATCACTGGATTCCCTTGCCCGAGCCGGCGCGCGAGCGAGCGATCATCCGCGCACGCGCGCCGGGCGTCGAGGAGGCTGCGGCGGGTGCGCTCGTCGACGCCGTCAACGCTATCCGCTCGTTACCGCTCCTGAAGCGGCCCGGGATCGCCGAGGCGATCGACTGGGCGCACGGTGCCACGGTCCTCGCCACCGACGGCGACCCGTGGCCGGTGGCGCTGCGGCGCGCGCTTGGGCTGCTCGTCAAGGACGAGGACGACCTCGCGCTCGTCGAGAGACACGCGGAGGAGGTGCTCGGTGTCCGCGATTGACGCGACGTCTACGCGACGCGCTGCCGATCACCTGGACGGCTTCCTGCGCAGCCTCGGCGACGCGGGGGTCCGCGTGCCGGTCCCGAAGCGCGCCGACTTCCTGCGAGCGTTGGCCCTGTTCCCGCCGGCGAGCGTCGACGGCCTCTACTGGATCGCGAGGGTGACGCTGCTCGCGCGGCTCGAGGACGCCCAGCCCTTCGACGGGGTGTTCGACGCCTGGTTTCGGAAGGAGCCCGCGCCGCGCGTCCAGGTCCGGCTCCCCGCCCTGGACGAGAGTGGGGAGACGCCAGCGCCCCGCGCACAGCGCGAGGGCGAGCTGCCGGCGGAGAGCCTCGGGGAAGGATCGGGGCTCGAGGCGAGCGGGGTCGAGGTGGTCTCCCGCAAGACATTCCCGGCAACCGGAGCGCAGGCGCGGGACCTGCTGGGACAGCTCCGCAGGACCCTGCCGGACGCGCTGCCCACGGTCGAGGCACGGCGCCTGCGCCGCTCCCGGCGCGGACGGCAGCTCGACCTGCAGCGCGTCTGCCGCGAGGCGAACCGGACTTCAGGCGAGGTCGTTCGGCTCTACTGGCGGCGCCGGCCGCGCCGGCCCCGCAAGGTGGTCCTCATCGTCGACGTCTCCGGTTCGGTCAAGCAGCACAGCCCCGATCTGCTCCGTTTCGCACACGCGGCGGTCGCAGCGGCGCCCCGCGTCGAGGTCTTCACGTTCGGAACGCGGCTCACCCGCGTCACCGAGCAGCTCCGCGCGGCGAACGTCGACTGCGCTCTCGACGCGCTCGCAGGCATCGTGCACGACGCCGACGCCGGAACGAGCATCGGCACAGCGCTCGATGGGCTCCTCGGCAACGCCCGTTACCGCCCGCTCGTCCGCGGCGCACTCGTCGTCGTGCTCTCGGACGGCCTCGAGCGCGGTGACTGCGAGGCGATGATTCGTGGTGCACATCGCCTCGGGTTGCTTGGCCACCGCCTCGTCTGGTGGTCGCCGCTCGCGTGCAGCCCGGGCTACCGGCCGGTCACGCGCGGCATGCAGGGCGTGCTCGCGAGCCTCGACGAGCTCTCCGGTGTACGCGACCTCGACTCGGCGCTCCAGGCAGTGCGCCGCCTGCCGGTGACGGCCTCCGGGCCGCGGCAGGGCGCCGCGCGGGCGTGGAGAGCCGCCCGCGAAGCGGAAGGAGCGACATGACCACGAGCGGGAAGGACGGCGCCGGCGGGCTCGTCGACGCCCACCACCACATCTGGCGGCGCGCCGACCTGGCGTGGCTGCAGGGCCCCATGGTGCCGCGGATCTTCGGCGCGTACGAGCCGATCCGCCGCGACTATCCGATCGAGGAGTACCTCGCCGACGCGGTTCCCGCCGGCGTCGCCGCCTCGGTCTACGTTCAGACGAACTGGCCGCTCGAGCGCTCGCTCGACGAGGTGCGCTGGGTGCAGGAGGTGCACGAGCAGACCGGCTGGCCGAGCGCGATCGTCGGGTGTGCCGACCTCTTCGCCGTCGAGGCCGCGGGCGTGATCGCCGCGGAGCTGGCTGCCTCACCGCTGCTGCGCGGGATCAGGCTCCAGCTGCACTGGCACGAGGACGAGCGCTTCCGCTTCGCCTCCGCGCCGGATCGGATGAACGACCCGGTGCTGCGCCGCAACGTCGCCCGCCTCGCCGACCTCGGCCTGGTCTTCGAGCTGCAGGTGTTCTCCTCGCAGATGGCCGACGCCGCGCGCTTCGTCGCGGCGCTGCCGCGGGTCACGTTCGTCCTCCTCCATGCCGGCATGCTCGAGAGCGCGGCCGAGGAGCACGTGGCTCCGTGGCTGGCGGGGCTCGATCTGCTCGCAGAGCAGCCGAACCTCACCGTCAAGCTGAGCGGACAGGGCACGTTCGTGCATCGCGTCGACGAGGAGCTGATCGAGCTCGTCGCGCGCGCGAGCCTCGAGCGCTTCGGCCCGGAGCGGTGCATGTTCGGCAGCAACTTCCCGATCGAGAAGCTCTGGACCGACTACGGCACGCTGCTCGGCGCCTGGAAGAACGCGCTCGGGTCGCAGCCGGAGGCGGTGCGCCGCGAGGTCTTCTCGGACACGGCCCGCCGCGTGTACGCGCTCTGAACGGGGTGCGGGTCGACAAACCTGCGGGGCGAGGTCCCGGACACCTCGCCCCGCAGGCCGCCGTCGCTACGCTCCCTGCGTGACCGGTGCGCGCTCGATGAGCGGAGTGAGGAACTCGGCGCACTCGCGCACCATCTTCGTGTAGTACGCGTCGCTGAG
>DAIQOP010000051.1:0-18181 GCA_036787815.1 Actinomycetota bacterium | reverse complement strand
CGGGTGGAACTGGCTGACTGCGAACTTCGCCATCCCGGCGAGCGTGCCGGGCCGCTGCGCCGACAACGTCACCGATCGCAACGAACCCAACGGCACCTGCTGGTCGATGGCGATGACGCCCTCGGGCATGGGGTACTGGGTGCTGAACGGCGACACCGGCGTGATCTACGCGTACGGCACCGCGGGGTCGTACGGCCAGCCGGCCACCGAGTTCGCGGGTGTCGGCCGTGAGTTCGTCCCGAACTTCCTCAAGATCGTCCCGACGCCCGGCGGCAAGGGCTACTGGGTGTACGAGTCGGGCCTGAGCGGCCTCGGTGCCGTCGACCATTTCGGCGACGCGGGGTTCTTCGGCGACACCGTCACGTTGGCCGGCAAGAGCGGGAAGGGCTTCAACGGCCACCCCGTCGGCCTGGCCGCGACCGCCACCGGCAAGGGCTACTGGGAGGTCTGGTCCGACGGCGGCGTGTTCGCGTTCGGCGACGCCAAGTTCTACGGATCGACCGGCGCGCTGCACCTCGTCAAGCCCATCATCGGGATCACCGCGACGCCCGACGGCAAGGGCTACTGGCTCTACGCCGGCGACGGCGGGGTGTTCTCGTTCGGCGACGCGAAGTTCGGAGGGTCGACCGGGGGTATGCGCCTCAACGCACCGATCGTCGGCATGGCCGTGAACCCCGAGGGTCCGGGCTACTGGTTGGCCGCGGCCGACGGCGGGGTCTTCGGCTTCGGCGGTGTGCGGTTCGTCGGCTCGCTCCTCACCTACGGCATCGTGCTCCACCGACCGATCGTCGCCATCGCCGCGAAGCGGCCGGTGGTCCGATGACGCACGACTGAAGCAGGAAACGGCCGCCACCCGTAGCTACGATGCCCCGAGCCCCGGGGGAGCGCGAGTGTCGTTGCTGTCGGTAGAAGAGCTGCGAGCCGAATTCGGGGGCATCATCGCGCTCTCGGATCTCTCGTTCTCCGTCGAGCTCGGCGAGATCTGCGCGCTGATCGGCCCCAACGGCGCCGGCAAGACGACGCTGTTCAACTGCGTGAGCCGGCTGTACGAGCCGAAGTCCGGTCGGATCGTGTTCCGGGATCAGGAGCTGCTGGGCCTCCCGGCGCACGGCATCGCCCGCGCCGGCATCGCGCGCACGTTTCAGAACCTGGCGCTGTTCCCCGCGCTCACGGTGCTCGACAACGTGCTCGTCGGCGGGTACTCGCGGCGGATCAAGGCCAGGAAGCGGCGCGCCGAGGCGATGGAGATCCTGGATCGGTTGTCGTTGGCCGCCCTCGCCGGCCGGCACGCCGTCGGGTTGCCGTACGGCACGCTCAAGCGCATCGAGATCGCGCGTGCCATGGCCGCCCACCCGCGGCTCCTGTTGCTCGACGAACCCGCGGCGGGGCTCACGCACTCCGAGGTCGACGAGCTGAGCGACCTCATCCGGTCGTTGCGCGACGACCTCGCCCTCACCGTGCTGCTCGTCGAGCACCACATGGCGATGGTCATGGCGATCTCCGACAAGATCGTCGTCCTCGACTTCGGGAGCAAGATCGCCGAGGGCACCCCCGCCGAGGTGCGCGACAACCCCAAGGTCATCGAGGCCTACCTCGGGACACCGGTCTCGTGACCGCGACCTCACCACTCTCGGCCTCGCCACCACCCGCGAGCTCGCGCACCCTTCTCGAGGTCAGCGGTCTGCGCGCCGGCTACGGAGCCGTGCGGGTGCTGGAGGGGCTCGACTTCACGGTCGACGAAGGCGAGGTGGTCGTCATCCTCGGCGCCAACGGCTCGGGGAAGACCACGACGCTGCGGGCCGTGTCGGGGATGATCGACGCGCAGGGCAAAGCGAAGTTCGACGGCCGCGACGTGTTGGGCCGGCGGTCCGATCAGATCGCGCAGGCCGGCATCGGGCACGTTCCCCAGGGGCGCGGCACGATCGTCGACCTCACCGTCGACGACAACCTGCGGGCCGGCGCGTACCGGCGCCGCGACTCCGACGTCGCGCGCGACATCGAGTACTGGTACGAGGCGTTCCCGCGCCTCGGCCAACGGCGCGACCAGCAGGCCGGCACGATGAGCGGCGGCGAGCAGCAGATGCTCGCGATCGCCCGGGCGATGATGGCGCGCCCGAAGCTCGTGCTCCTCGACGAGCCGTCGCTCGGGCTCGCCCCGCTCATCACGCAGGAGCTGTTCCGCAAGCTCGCGGAGCTGAACCGCGAGCAGGGTGTGTCGATGCTGATCGTCGAGCAGAACGCCGCGCTCGCGCTCGGCATCGCCCAACGTGGCTACGTGCTCGAGACGGGCACGATCGTGGTGTCCGGAACCGCCGCCGAGCTCGCCGACAACGACGACGTGCAACGCGCGTACCTGGGGCTGTAGATGTCGCTGTTCCTGACCCAACTCATGAACGGCATCGGCAACGGCGCGGTCTACGCGTCGTTGGCGCTGGCGTTGGTGCTGATCTTCCGCACGACCGGCATCCTCAACTTCGCCCAGGGCGAGATGGCGCTCTACTCCACCTATCTCGTGTGGTTCTTCACCGACCGGAACTTCCCGGTGTGGATCGCGATCCTGCTCGCGATGGCGATCTCGTTCGTCGGTGGTGCGCTCATCGAACGGGTGGTGATCCGCCCCGTCGAGAAGGCGTCGCCACTCGTGCTCGTGATCGTGACCATCGGCATGTTCCTGGCGATCAACTCGATCACCCAGGTGCAGTTCGGCTCGGATGCGAAGCAACTCCCGCGTGCGTACCCCGGGAAGACGTGGTTGCCCGGCAACGTGCAGATCTCGGCCGACACGTTGGTGCTCGTGGGCGTGCTCGTGCTGGAGTGCGTGGTCCTCTACCTGATCCTGCAGCGGACGAAGCTCGGGCTCGCGGTGCGGGCCGTTGCCTCGAACCCCGAATCGAGCTCGTTGCTCGGGATCCCCGTCGGCACGATGCTCATGCTCGGCTGGGCGTTCGCCGCGGCGCTCGGCGCGCTCGCCGGCGCGCTCGCGGTGCCGGCTTCGCAACCGGCGTTGAGCGCGGCGTCGATGCAGTCGATCCTGGTGTTCTCGTTCGCCGCCGCGGCGCTCGGAGGCTTCGACTCCACCCTCGGCGCGGTGGTCGGTGGGCTCATCGTGGGCGTCACGCAGTCGCTCACGACGCAGTACATCCATGCGTTGTCCGACATCGTGCTCGTCGTGCCGCTCGGGCTCATCCTGCTCGTGTTGCTGATCCGCCCGTCGGGCCTGTTCGGTAGCCGCCGTGTGGAGCGGGTGTGATGAGCCGCACCCAACGCACCATCGTCGGCCTCGTGTGCTCGGTCGTGGTCGTCGCGTTCCTTGCCGCGCTCCCGCACCACTACGGGCGTACGAACACGGTGTTGTGGGCGCAGGCCCTCTACATCGGCGTCGCCGCGATGGGGCTCAACCTGCTCACTGGGTACAACGGGCAGGTGTCGATCGGCCACGGCGCGTTCTTCGGGCTCGGCGCCTACACGACTGCACTGTTGATGCAGCAGCACGGTTGGCAGTTCATCCCGACGTTGCTCGTCGCCGCGCCGATGTGCTTCGCCGTCGGCGTGGCCGTCGGCTTCCCCGCACTTCGGGTGAAGGGCCTCTACCTGGCGCTCGTGACGCTCGGCCTCGCGGTGCTGTTCCCCGATCTCACCAAGCACTACGTGCACGTCACCGGCGGCACCAACCTCGTTTCGCTCGACACGCAGCGGCTCACCCCGCCCGCCTGGGTGCCGACAAGCGTCTCCGCGATCGGTCGCGACGACCAATGGGCCTACTACGTCACGTTCGGCTGCACGCTGCTGCTCTTCGCCGGGCTCGTGGCGTTGGTGCGCAGCCGGTTCGGCCGGGCGCTCGTGGCGGTCCGCGACCACGAGGCCGCCGCGCAGACCGCCGGCATCAACGTGGCCTTCGTGAAGGTCCTCGCGTTCGCGCTCAGCGCGCTCTACGCCGGGGTGGCAGGATCGTGCTCGGTGCTCATCCTCACGCAGGCCAGCGCGGACAAGGTCCAGACCTTCCAGATCTCGATCGAGTTCCTCGTCGCGGTCGTGATCGGTGGCACCGCGACGGTGCTCGGTCCGCTCGTCGGCGGCGCGCTCGTCGTGTTCGTGCAGCACGCGATCTCCGCCACGCTCCCGAAGCACGTCTCCTCGACCGGCACGGTCGGGCGCGTGATCGCGAACCCCGCGAGCTCGCCCGCGATCTTCGGCATCCTGCTCATCCTGTTCGTGTTCGTGCTTCCCGACGGTCTGGTCGGCGGCGTGCGGAGATTGTGGGGCTCCGGGCGGCAGCGGCTACTCACAAGACACTGAGCTCTCGCAACACCCTGACATTCTCGAAAGAATGTGAAAGGACACACCCGATGAATCTCTCCCGTCCTTCGCGGCGCCGCGGGTCGAACCCGCTCCGTCTCGTCACACTGCTGCTCGTTGCCGTGATCATCGCGGCCGCGTGCGGCAGCAGTCGCAAGTCGTCGACCACGACCTCGGGTGGAGGGGGCGGATCGACCACGGCGCCGTCGGGCAAGGTGATCGACACCTCGGCGTGCCCGGCCGGGAGCGACACGGTCGGCGTGACGGGGAACACGATCACGATCGGCACGAGCCTCCCCGAGTCGGGGTTGTACGCGGCCTTCAGCGCGATCCTCAAGGGTGAGAAGTCCTACTTCGACTACCTGAACGCGTCGGGTGGTGTCGAGGTCGCGGGCAAGAAGTACCAGATCAAGCTGGTCGACAAAGACGACCAGTACAACGCGAGCCAGACCGTCACCAACGTGCAGTCGCTGATCGACGACACGAAGGTCTTCGCGCTGTTCAACGTGGTCGGCACGAAGAACAACCTCGCCATCCGCAACACCGTCAACACGCGCTGCGTGCCCGACATGCTGATCGCGTCGGGCGCGGTGCAGTGGGGCAACACCAAGTACCCGTGGATGCTCGGCTCCGAGCTGGTTCCGTACCCGCTCGAGATGCGTGCGTTCGTCGACTACCTGAAGGCGAAGAAGCCGAACGCGACCATCGCGCTGCTCAAGGCCGCCGACGACTTCGGCCAGTCGTACGAAGAGGCGCTCAAGACCATGATCGCGGGCACGAGCCTCAAGATCCTGCAGACGCAGTCGTACGACCCCGAAGGTTCGAACGTGCAGTCGCAGGTCACGAGCCTCGCGGCGACGAAGGCCGACGCGTTCGTGATCGGTGCGACGCTGCTCGCGTGCCCGGCCGCGCTCAACGCCGAAGGTGCCGCCGGCTGGCACCCGATCACCTACATGTCGGGTACCTGCGTGTCGAAGCTGTTGCTCGGCGCCGGCCACCAGAACTCCGACAAGGTGATCAGCGTCACCCCGCTGCTCGACCCGGCCGACCCGAACAACGCGTCGAACCCGGCGATGCAGCTCTACATGACGAACGTCAAGAGGTACCAGCCCACGGCCGACACCGCCGACGGCATCGTGGCGTACGGCTGGTCGACCGCCGCGCTCTTCGCCGAGATCCTGCACCGCTCGCCGGCGCTCACGCGCTCCGCGGTGATGGAGACCGCGCGCACGCTCGACGGCGCGACGGGTGTCGGCCTCCAGCTCTCGGGCTCGTCGTGGAGCACCTCGGCCAAGGACTGGTTCCTCGGCGAGGACTTCCAGCTGATCCAGTACAGCGTCTCGCAGGGCCACACCAACCCGATCGGCTCGCTGATCGACGACAGCGGCAAGACCGCCGCGCTCTCGCCGACCTCGCTGCTGAACGGCTGATCCGACGGAGTCGGCGGCCGGCCGACATCGGCCGGCCGCCAACTCCGCACCAGGGAGAAGTCGATGGATCGCCCGACACGTACGGCCGTTGCGCTCGCAACGGTGAGCATGGTCGTGATGGGGTTCGCTCCCGCGCTGGGTGCATCCACCGCGGGTGGGCGGGCCGTCGTCGCGTCGGCAAGCGCCTCGCAAGCGCCCGACGCGGGTTGCTGGCGGCGCGAGTACACCGACACTCGTGGCGACGCCGACCCCGACGTCGCGGCCTATTCGCTCACGTTCAGCTGCGCCACGCTGAAGTTCTGGCTCGCGATCGCGCCAAGTCCCGGCTTCCCCGCCAACGCGACGGGCGATTGGCTCCGCATCTGGATCTCGACCGGCGCCGCGGGCGGGTGCAACGGATCCACCCGCATGGTCGCGGGTCGCACCGGCCCGTCGGGGTTTGTCGCCACCGTGTCCGCCACGCCCTCGTGCGACCCCGCCACCTGGACCACGGTCGGGAGTGCCGACTTCTTCGAGCTCGCCCTCGGGGGCGACACGGAGCTCGGGTTCTCCGCCGCGGCGATCGGCGCGCCGCAGTTCCACTGGTGGGCGGAGACGCCGGCGGCCTTCAGCGGCTCCCACGTCGACCGGTTCCCGAACTCGGGGACGCAGCTCGCGATCGGCGTTCCCTACTACCCGCACGCCACGTCGGGATACGTGCTGAGCGACTCGGCGGGCGGCGTGCACCCCTACGGGAATGCGGGCTTCTTCGGTCAGCTCCAGGGCCTCGGCTTCCCCGACGTCGCCCCCGTGGTCGGCATGGCTCCGACCCCTGACGCCGCGGGGTACTGGCTGCTCGGCCGCGACGGCGGCGTGTTCGCGTTCGGATCCGCAGGCTTCTACGGCTCCACGGGAGCGATGCATCTGAACCGGCCGGTCGTGGGCATGAGCGCGGCGACGAGCGGCCGCGGTTACCGGTTCGTCGCGTCCGACGGCGGTGTGTTCGCTTTCGGCGACGCGCACTTCTTCGGCTCGACCGGAGCGATGAGCCTCAATCAGCCGATCGTCGGCATGGCCGCGACGCCGAGCGGCAACGGCTACTGGCTCGTCGCGTCCGACGGCGGTGTGTTCGGTTTCGGCGACGCGCACTTCTTCGGCTCGACCGGCGCGATGAAGCTCAATCAGCCGATCGTCGGCATGGCCGCTTCCAAGACGGGGCTCGGCTACTGGCTCGTCGCGTCCGACGGCGGCGTCTTCAGCTTCGGCGATGCCCGCTTCTTCGGCTCGACGGGCCACCTGCACCTCGCGAGCCCGATCATCGGGATGACGCGCTCGCCGGGTGGGAGCGGCTACCGATTCGTCGCATCCGACGGTGGCATCTTCACGTTCGGCGACGCCCCGTTCTTCGGATCGCTCGCGGGTTCGCCCACACCACCGGTCGTCGGCATCGCGGGCTGAGTCGGCCCGTCGTTCGGCCCGGGATTCAGGCCCCGTCGGGGGCGATGATCCACACGTCGTCGGGGATCTTGCGCTCGAGCGCCTTCACGTCGTCGCGCAACACGCGGTCCGTGCCGTTCCAGACCACGAGCGCGGCGTCGGCGTTCGCGGCCAACCAGGCGTTGCGCCGGCCGATCGCGATGCCGGCTGCCTGCTTCGTCGCCGGCTTCGAGGGCGACAGCACGATCGTGTCGCGCGCGGCGTCGGCGAGCAGCCGGAAGGTGGCACGGCTCGTCGAGGGCCACACGGAATCGGGATCGGGGAAGGGGAGCACCGCGATGTAGGGGACGTCGGCCTCGGCCGCCGCTTCCGCTCCGAGCTGCTCCGCTCCGAGACCGAGCCCGGTGAGCACGACCAGATCGTGGTGCACCTCGCGCAGGCCGCGCAGCACTTCGGTCAGCTTGTGGCGCACGGCCGCGGCCACGGGGTTGTCCCCGTAGCCGCCGAGCTCGGGCGGGCGGTGGCCGATGACGACACAACGATGGCCGGCCGGCGCGTTCGCCGCCGCCGTCGCGGTGCGCGGTGTGCTCCCGGGTTCGTCGGCCGCGCCCAGCTCGGTCGGTGGTGCGCTCCCGGAGACGCCGGATTGGCGGCGCGCGGCCTCGGTGGCGAGGCGGTCGACGACGTCGTTCATGAAGTCGCCGGAATGACCCTTCACCCAACGGAAGCCGAGCTCACCGTCGCGGTCGTGGAACGCGTCCACCAGCGGTCGCCAGAGATCCTGGTTGAGCACGGGCGTGCGGTTCGAGGTCTTCCAGCCGTTGGCCTCCCACTTCACGTACCAGCGGTCGGTGAAGCACTGCACGACGTACTTCGAGTCGCTGACGACCTCGAGCGGCCCCGGGATCGAGGTCACCGCTTCGAGCGCGGCGCGGATCTCCATGCGCTGATTGGTGGTCTGCGGGTCGGCGCCGCTCGCGTGCGCGCCGTCGGGCACGGCCCACGCCCATCCACCGGGCCCCGGGTTCCCGAGGCACGCGCCGTCGGTGTACACGGTGGTGGTCACAACGGCGGATCGTATCGACGCCGACGGCGGCTACCGGCGCGCGCTCGGACCGAGCTTCTCGCGGATGTCGGCTTCGAAGGCCTGCACTCCGGGCCCGGCGTGCTGTTGCTTGAGCGCGGTGAGGGTCGGGTAGCCCGCGTCGCGTTCGGCGTCCCACTCATCGGCGAAGCGCCCCGACTCGATGTCGGCGGTGAGCTCCTCCATGGTCGCCCGCACGTCGAGATGGTCGTAGCGGCCCCGGCGCGACAGCTGCCCGTACTGGCTGGTGGGCGAGTGGAACTCCGACTGCGCGGCGAAGCCGACCTCGCGCAGCAGCCGGTAGGTGCGCTCGACCTCACCCGAGAGCACGAGCTCGACGATCACCGCTTCGAGGGGAATGCCGTGCTCGAGCATCGTCGCGACGAACGCGTTGTTCACCGCGGTCAGCGCGGGTGAGAGCACCTGCTCGACACCCAGGTCGAGGATGGCCTCCTGGCGTGGAGTCAGCTCGATCGCGCCTTCGCGCAAGCCGCCGATCGCCTTCGCGACCGCGAGCACGCGGGCAAGCGCGGTGCCGGTGACATCTCGGTGCACCCCGACCGCGGTGATGAACCCGGCGCCCTCCTGGTAGCACCGGCGCACCTCGGGCCCGAGCATGCGGGGTGCGACCATGCCGAGGTCGCCCTCGGGTGAGAAGCGGTCGAAGGCGAGCGTGTACCCACTCGCGACGATGGTGCAGGCCTGCGCACCGGGGTGCAGTGGGAGCGACGGGATCACGTCGTCGGGCACCAGCACGCAGATCACGTCGGCGGCGTTGGCGGCCGCGAGCTCGGCCGCCTCGAACCCGTCGTGCTCGGCCTGCTCGCGCGACGCGTCCTGGCGCACGCACACGAGTGGACTCAGGCCCGAATCGCGCAGATTGAGAGCCCACGACCGACCCTGGTTGCCGTAGCCGACGACCGCCACCCGCTGCCCGTCGAGCGCGCCGAGATCACCGTCGTCTTCGTTGTAGATCATCGCGGTCTCCTCGGTGCTCCGTGCCGGCTGCGCCGAGCGCGGTCGCCCGGCGACCGGAGCACACTCGCCAGAGCCTCGATCCGTCAAGTGCCGGGCCCCGTCAAGTGCCGGGCCCCGTCAAGTGCCGGCCTGGCTGCGAGCCGAGGGGGGGCGGGGGGACCGCACTAAGCGGAATTGGGGGGCCAGGCGCTGGCGCGATCCCCCCGCTGCCCCAACGGTAGGGAGCGGCCTCGCGCTCGGCTAGAGCCGAAGGGCCCTTTCCGCCGCGGGGTGACGCACGACCCCGACACCCACGAACCGGCCACCACTCCGCGCGTTGCGTCTCGCGACCTACCGTGCAGCGGTGGCCGACCCGTTCGTGACGTCGACAGAGGCGAATCCGCGCGCGTCGGGCCGACTCACCTACCGCCCGCACCTCGACGGGCTGCGCGCGGTCGCGGTGTACCTCGTGGTCGCGTTCCATTCGCGGCTGCCGGGCTTCCGTGGCGGGTTCGTGGGTGTCGACGTCTTCTTCGTGTTGTCGGGTTTCCTGGTCACCCGGATCCTCATGCGCGATCTCGCGTCCCGCGGTCACATCGAGTGGCGCCGCTTCTACTCCCGGCGCGTGCGCCGAATCGTTCCGCCCGCCCTCGTGGTCCTCGTCGTCACGATGTTCGCGTACGCCGCGATCGCGACACCGCTCGAGGTGTTCGACGCGCGAGGGGGGTTCAGCGCCGCGTTCTTCTACTTCGCGAACTGGTACTTCCTCCACCAGGCGACCGACTACTTCGCCGCGAACGTCAACACCAACCCCGTGCTGCACTTCTGGTCGCTTGCCGTCGAGGAGCAGTTCTACCTCTTGTGGCCGCCGATCCTGGCCGGGCTGTACGCGGTGAGCGGTCGCGCCGGGACGCGCCGTTGGTGGGTCATGCGGATCGCCGTGGTGGCGACGGCCGCCGCTTCGGCGCTCGAAGCGCTCCACCTGGGTGGATCCAACCTCTCGCGCGCCTACTACGGCACCGACACGCGCGCCTATCAGTTGCTCGCGGGCGCCGCGCTCGCGCTGACGCCCCAGCTGTTCCGTGTCGGTGCCGCCGCGGCGCGCCGACGCCGGGTGGCGTCGGCGGTCGCGGCGCTCGCGCTGGGCGCCGTCCTGCTCCTCGCGACCTCGTTGGGCGGTCTCGGCGCGATCTCCCGAGGCGTGCTGGTGGCGCTCGCCGCGTCGATCGCGATCGTCGCGCTCGAGAACGCGCGCGGTGGTGTTGCCAAACGGATGCTCTCGATGCCGCCGGTGACCTACCTCGGCCGCATCTCGTACGGCACCTACCTCTGGCACTGGCCGATCATCGTCCTCCTCACGCACGCCGGGCACCGCAACCCGTTCGGGCTGTTCGTGACCGTGGTTCTCCTGGCGACCGGGCTGGCCGCGATCAGCTTCCGCGTGCTCGAGCACCCGGTGCGGACCGCGCCGGTCCTCGATCGGTACCGCGTGCAGGTCATCGCGATCGGGTTCACGGCGAGCATCCTGCTCGGTGCCGTCGTCGTGCCGCCGGTCCTCGATGCCGGGACAACCCAGGTCTCGACGCTGGCGGCGCAGAGCGGTCCGAGCTCCGGCGCCCGGCTCCTCGACTGGAAGGTCGCGCGGTACGACAAGCCGGCCTTCCCCGACTGCGTCCACACATCCGTCGACCGCTGCACCGTCGTGCGGGGACCGGGTGCCCACGTCGTCCTGGTGGGCGACAGCGTCGGCATCACCTGGATACCGCCGCTCGAGCTGATCGCGAAGCGGTTCTCGTTGACGCTCTCTGTCGTCGTCGGCGAAGCGTGCCCCTGGCAGCGCGGGCTCTACTACCAGAACTCGTCGGCGGGCTGCCGGACCGCGCAGGCCGATTGGTACGACCGGATCATCCCGAGCCTTCATCCCGACATCGTCGTTCTCGCCGACCGTGCCCTCGACGATCCCGTGTTCGACGTCCACGCGATCACGCCGCGCCACTACACGAACGCGACGACCTATGAGCGCGCGCTCGCCGACGTCACGACGCAGTCGCTTCGGCGTCTCTCGGCTCCCGGCCGCAAGATCGTGATCTTCGAACCGATCCCGCTCACGGCGGTCTCGTCCGATCCGCTCAGTTGTCTGTCGACCGGGAAGGCTCCGTCTCTCTGCGCGTACGAAGCGAATCGTGTGCCGACTCCGTTCGAGCGCTACGTGCGGTCGATGGCCGCGCAGCCGAACGTCTTCTCGATCGATCTCGATCACCTCGTGTGCCCGAGACCTCCTCGTTGTGACGCGGTCATCGGCAACGTCATCGTGAAGCGAGACTGGTCACATATCACCGCGACGTTCTCTCGCGGCCTCGCCGGCCCGATCTTCCTCGCGCTCCATCGCGCGCACGTCTTGTGACCCGTCGCCGGGCGTCGGTGCGCGTTTCCGTGGTCCGTCCGCGTCGCTAGCATTGCGCCATGGCACAACCCATCGACAACCCGCGTTGGCGGGGCATCAACCACCTGGCGTTGATCACCGACGACATGGACGCGACCGTGCGCTTCTACCACGGCGTGCTCGGCGCCCGGTTGGTGGCCACGATCGGCACCCCCGACTTCCGCCACTACTTCTTCGAGATCGGCGAGGCCAACACGGTCGCGTTCTTCGAGTACGCCGGCGAACCGCTCGCGACCTTCGCGAAGCCGGCCGGCATCCCCGACGCACGCGCGGTGCAGTTCGACCACGTGTCGTTCAACGTCGCCGACGAGCACGCCCTGGAGCTGCTGCGCAAGCGGCTCGACGGGTTCGGCTGCGAGGTCACGACCGTCGTCGACCACGGGTTCATCCGCTCGATCTACTTCACCGATCCGAACGGCATCGCCCTCGAGGCGTCGTTCTGGGTGGAGGACGCGACCGGCCGCGACGCCGACCCGCGCGATCGCTCGCTCTTCGCCGACTCCGATCCGGTGCCGGCGGTGCTCGAGCTCATGGAGAGCGGCGAGCTCTCGCAGACCCCGCAGACCCGTCTCGCCTGAGCCCCGGCCCTCGCTCGAAGTGCCCCGCGGCGCAGTGCCGCGCGTCAGCGGTCGATGTGGCTCATGTCGGCGTAGCGATCACCCGACGCGGCGTCGGCTGGGAACACCGCGTCGATGGCGCGCAGGTCGGCGGCCGAGAGCTCGAGCGTCGCGGCGCCGAGGTTCTCCTCCAGACGGGTACGGCGCTTCGTGCCCGGGATCGGTGCGATGTCGGATCCCTGCGCGAGCAACCACGCGAGCGCGAGCTGCGACGCCGTCGCGCCCTTCGCCGACGCGAGCTCGCGCACCTTGGCCGCGAGGTCGAGGTTGCGCGCGAAGTTCTCCCCCTGGAATCGGGGCAGCGCGCGACGCGAGTCGGATTCGGGGAAGTCGTCGGGGCTGCGCAGCTCACCCGAGAGGAGCCCGCGTCCGAGTGGGCTGAAGGGCACGAACCCGACGCCGAGCTCGCGGCACGTCGGCAGCACGCTCGTCTCCGGGTCGCGGGTCCACAACGACCACTCGCTCTGCACCGCGGCGATCGGGTGGGTCGCGTGGGCGCGGCGCAGCGTGGCCGCCGACACCTCCGAGAGCCCGAGGTGCCCGACCTTGCCGGCCGTGACCGCTTCCGACATCGCGCCGACCGTGTCCTCGATCGGCACCCGCCGGTCGAGGCGATGCAGGTACCAGAGGTCGACGTGGTCGACGCCCAGACGCCGGAGCGACGCGTCGATCGACGCGCGCACGTGCTGCGGGCTGCCGTCGATGCCGGCGGGGGAGCCGCGGCTCGTGCCGGGGCCGGGGAGGAGGCCGAACTTCGTCGCCAGCACCACCTCGTCGCGCCGGCCGGCCAGGCCGCGGCCGACCAACTCCTCGTTCGCGCCGGCCCCGTACGCGTCGGCGGTGTCGATGAAGGTGCAACCGAGATCGAGCGCGCGGTGCAACGTGGCGATCGACTCGACCTCGTCACGATCCTCGGGTGCGCCGTACGACTGCGACATCCCCATGCAACCGAGCCCGATGCACGAGACCTCGAGCCGGCCGAGGTGGGAGACGCGCATCCGGGCACGCTAGCCAACCGACGCCCCGGCGCACCGACCGGTAGTGGCTCAGTTCGAGCTGGGAACCTTCGGGCGTACGGTTTCGTCTGATGGGGATGCGCCGAATCCTGGTCCTAGTCGTGGTCGTGCTGGCAGGGTGCTCACACGGCAGCCATAGCAGTAGCCAAACCACTGCGTGGAACGGTGAAGGCACGAGGCTGAACGCCGACTACATCTGCCGCCGCTACGTCCCCGGCCATCTCGTGAGCAGTTGGGTGACGTCCGTGGCCGACTTCCGCAAGACGACGATCGGGACACGAGGACCAGCGCAGATCCACCGGTTCCCGAAACTCCCGCCCACGAACGCCGCGGCGTGGTGCTGGACCGGAAAGCCTGGCGCTTACAACGTCTACGAGGTCGCGTCGGACGGCGAGGTCCAGCAGGTCGTGAGCAACATGAACGGGGTTGCTCCTGAGAATGCGCACGGCGCGCCGTCTGTTCCGTAGTCGAGTAGTTCCGCGGTCCAGACTTCGCACATGCGGTTTGTCATGCCGCAGATTCCAGCAGTTCGCAGAGCTGGGAGACCGACCACGGCTGAGTCTCGACCCCTGCGGCCATCGCGGGCGTGGTCGGCTTCCCGTAACGCTTCGTGAGTGTCTTGTGCGGGCGGGCGAAGTTGTAGTGCATGAAGTGCAGGCTCACGGCGTGGGCGTGGTTCTCGATCTTCTTGCTGAACCCGTTGGTCAACCGGGTGAAGCGGCGCATCCCCATGCGCATCGTGAGGTTCTGCCGTTCCACGTACGACGTGTTCGCGGAGCGCGGGTCGGGGTCGCCCATGATGGCGTTCTTCTGCACGCTGGTGCAGGTTGCCGGCGAGTAACGACGAGCTTCTTCGGTTCCGGCGTTCTTGTACTCCTTGATGACCTGCATGTAGTTGATGTTCCCGCGCCAGAGGGCATCCGCGACGGGCGGGTACGAACCGAACCCGTCGCTGGTCAACTGGATGCGCTGACCAGGAAGCAACCGCGAGCGAAGGTCGCGCAGGAACTCGTAGCAGTCGGGCGTGGTGCGCTCACCGACCAGCCATGACGGGATGAGCTTCGTGTCGGCGTCGAGTGCGGTCCACGTCCACACGTCGCCATCAGGAACCTCGGACGCTCGGGCAGTCGGGGTTGATACATGACGTGCGTACGATCGGCGGAATGTCCCCCTGGTCGATGACGACCGGAACCCCGGTGATCTTCAGAGTCATCTGCCCACAGTCTGGGCACTCTTCGTATTTCGGCACGCTCCTCAGGGTAGGCGGAGCCGCGCGAACGTCAAGCTCAGACTGAGCCACTACCCACCGACCGCATAGCGTTGGCCATTCCCGAACGGGTCGGAGGAGTGCGGGTGGCCGACGGCCTCGACGTGGCGCGAAGCGAAGGAGCGGAGCCCGCGAGCCGCACCGCGGGCGGCGTCCACCTCACGCGGGTGCCCGCGCTCGACGGTCTGCGCGGCGTCGCGGTGCTCGCGGTGCTGCTGTTCCACGACGGCCGGTTGCGCGGCGGATATCTCGGCGTCGACCTCTTCTTCGTGCTCTCGGGCTTCCTGATCACTTCGCTCCTGCTCGTCGAGCACCGCGATCACGGTCGGGTGCGCCTCCCGCGCTTCTACGAACGGCGGGCCCGACGATTGCTCCCGGCGATGGGTCTCGCGCTGGCGGGCGTCGCGATCTACGCCGCGGTATGGGCCCACCCGTCGGAGTTACCGCGCATCCGTTGGGACGGCATCGCGACGCTCTTCTACTTCGCCAACTGGCGCGACATCGTCTCGAAGCAGAGCTACTGGGACATCTTCCGCTCGCCGTCGGCGTTCCAGCACACGTGGTCGCTCTCGATCGAAGAGCAATTCTACGCGGTCTGGCCGCTGGTCGTCGTCGCGGTGCTCTCGATCCGGCGTTCGGCCAGAGCGGTCCTCGGCGTCGCGCTCGTGCTCGGCGCGGCGTGCGCGGCCTTCACAGTCGTCGCCGCGCTGCGGCAGGTCGATCAACGGATCTTGTACTACGGCACGCAGTCGCGCGCGCCCGCGTTGCTCATGGGCGCGTCGCTCGCGGCCGCGGTCGCCCTGTGGGGCACCGTCACCTCGCGCCGGGCGCGCATCGCGCTCGAGGGCGTCGGGATCGCGGGCAGCGCGTACCTGGCGTACGCGTGGACACACCAGTCGGGCGACGGGCTCGCCCTCTACCGCGGGCCGCTGCTGCTGTGCGGGCTCGCGGCGACCGTGGTCATCGCCGCGGCCGCGCACCCCGAGCGCGGTCCGATCGCGAAGGTGCTGGCGCTCCCGCCGTTGGTGGGCGCGGGGCTGATCTCCTACGGCCTCTACCTGTTCCACTGGCCGATCTATCTCGTCCTCACGCACGCGCGCACCGGCTTGTCGGGCTACCCGTTGCTGGGCACGCGAGTGGTCGTGAGCACGGCCGTCGCGATCCTGTCGTACGCGCTCGTCGAGCACCCGATCCGCGCGGGCGCGCTCCGGCCGAGCCGCGCGTTCGTCGCGCTCGGAACCGCGACGGTGCTGATCGTCGGTGCCCTGGTGGTCACCACCCACGTCGCGGTTCCGGGGAATCCCGTGTCGGGCCCCGGCGTGTCGGCCGGGCGCGGGTGGCCACGGGCGACGGCCGAGATCTCGCCCGGCACAGACGTCCGTTCGTTCCTCCCGCCGGGCGACTGGTCGCGGCTCACCAACACCTGCGAGGCGGACCGCGCGTTGCCCGCGGTCGAGAGCGTCGGCCGCATCCGTCAGCCGAAGATCCTCGTGGTCGGCGACTCGGTCGGGTGCTTCATCGGCGCCGCCCTCGACGAGCATCAGGTGGAGGAACGCGTCGTCACGCTCAATCGCTCGCACCTCGGGTGCCCGCTCGTCGAGCCGGTGCACGAACGTGACGCCGGTGGCGACCCCGCTCCCACCTATCCGGCGTGCATCGCCGATTCGAGCGCGGCGATCCGCGCGTTCGGGCCCGACGTCTCGGTGCTGCTCGTCGGCGGGCCGATGGTGAACGAGTACGACATCGGTACCGGCACCTACGTGGGCCCCTGCGACGCGGCCTTCGCGCCGTGGTACGAGGCGGGCGCCCGGCGGTCGATCGCCGCGCTCTCGGCCACCGGTGCGCCCGTGGTCGTCGTGTCCATCGTGCATCCACCCCGGTTCATCGACATCGGCGCGGGGATCGCGGTGCCGGCCGCGTACGGCCGCGACGTCGACTGCCTCAACCGCCTGCTGCGCGCGGTCGTGGCGTCCGAACCGCGGGCCCGGTACCTCGATCTCGACGCGTACATCTGCCCCGGCGGGAAGTGCCTGACCAAGCTCAACGGGATCACGTTGCGGGGCGACGGCCGGCACTTCCAGGGACCCGCGGCCAACCTCCTCGTGTCGTGGTTGCTACCGCGCGTGCTCGCGCTCGCCCACGTCGCGCGGCGGTGACGACCGGGCCGACGACCGGGCCGACGACCGGGCCGACGACCGGGCGTCGCGCGTAGGGTTGGCGGCCATGGCCGTCGCGCAGCAGGGGATCTTCGCCCAGGGCACCCGCGCCCACTACCAGCTCGAGTTCTCGGTCGTCGACGACGCGTCGGTCGACGCGATCCGCGCCGCGTTGGGCCGGCTCCGCGAACCGACCGTCACCGCGGGCGGTCTCAACGTCGTCGTCGGTTTCGGTGCCGATCTGTTGCGCCGGATCGCTCCCGACGCGGCACCGCCGGCGCTGCGATCGTTCGCCGCGATCGACGGGCCCGGCGGAGTCGCGCCCGCGACCCAGCGCGACATCTGGGTGTGGCTGCACGGAACCGGGCACGACATCGTGCTCGATGCCGCGCGCGCGGTCGTGGCGGAGCTCGCGCCCGTCGCCGAGCTCGCGCTCGAGCATCCGGGTTTCGCCTATCGCGACAGTCGCGACCTCACGGGCTTCATCGACGGCACCGAGAACCCGCCGGTCGCGGAGGCCCACGACGTCGCGGTGATACCCGAAGGCGAGATCGGCGCGGGCGGCAGCTTCGTGATCGCGATGCGGTGGGTGCACGATCTCGCGGCGTTCCACGCGCTCGAAGTGAGCGAGCAGGAGGGCGTGATCGGGCGCACCAAGCCCGACAGCGTCGAGCTCGCCGACGATGTCAAACCGCCGACCGCGCACATCGCGCGCGTCGTCGTCGACGGCGACGACGGTGAGGAGCTCGAGATCTTCCGCCGCAGTGTCCCGTTCGGCACGGTCGCGGAGCTCGGGTTGTACTTCATCGCGTTCAGCGCGGATCTGGATCGCTTCGCGATCATGTTGAGTCGCATGTTCGGGACGAGCGGCGACGGCCTCTCCGACCGCCTCGTCTCGTTCACGAGACCGGTGACGGGTTCGTTCTTCTTCGTCCCGGCCGTCGAGGTGCTCGCCGCCGTCGGCTGAGCGCGTCGAGCGGTCAGATTCGTTGCGGTGACAGGGATGTGGAGGCCGACGGCGGATCGCGTCTACCGTTGGATTCTCTTGACTCCCCGGTCGCGTCGGCGACGGCTCTCCGTTCTCGCTCTGCTCCTGCTCCCGATGTCGTCGGCAGCGGTGCTCGCGCTCGCCTTCGCACCGACGACGGCACACGCGGTCGGCGTGCAGGTGCAGGACGTCTACGCGTTCGGTGACGCTTCGTATTACGGATCCACCGGCGCGCTCGCGCTGAAGATGCCGATCGTCGGCGTGGCCGCGACGCCGTCGGGTCACGGGTACTGGTCGGTGGGAAGCGACGGTGGGATCTTCTCGTTCGGCGACGCGCGGTTCTTCGGTTCGACGGGTGCGTTGCGGTTGAATCGTCCGATCGTGGGGATGGCGTCGTCGTCGTCGGGGCGCGGGTACTGGTTGGTGGCGAGCGATGGTGGGATCTTCTCGTTCGGTGACGCGCGGTTCTTCGGTTCGACGGGTGCGTTGCGGTTGAATCGTCCGATCGTGG
>DAIQOP010000275.1:0-5157 GCA_036787815.1 Actinomycetota bacterium | reverse complement strand
GATACGAGGTCACCCTCAACCCCGCCGCCGCATAGCGAGAATCTTCGCATCAGAGACGGCGTCGGAGACGTCGCACGTCAGGCCTTCAGCTTCACGACCAACCCGGGCACGCCAACCCCTCCGGACGGCGTGACGATCACCAGCGCGAGGTGGAGCGCTCACCAACATCGATTGTTCGTCGTGTCAACAGACCCGCTCCGATACCTGACACTGACCGCGTCGCTGACTTCGACCGGGCAGGCGCTCTGCAACGGTCAGAACTGCACCGGCACGCTCTTCACCGGCGGCAACGGTCAGTACACGGGATCATTCTTCAGCGAAGCGAACCCCCAGAGCATCACGGTCAAGAGCAATCTCGGAGCGTCAGCCATCGCTGCGGTCACCGCCATCAAGTAGATCAACCGCACCGTTTCCCGGTTCTCCGCGGTTGATACGACCGCGACAAGTCCGCTTTGACCTCACCGAAGACGGCCTCTTCGCAGCTTCTCATCGGCTCGGAGGCGTCGACGCGGGTGCCTCCGATGTTCGATCGGAAACGATCGCGAACGTCACGGTCCCGGCGGTCGGAGATACCCCGGGCGCGAGATTCGGGGACACGTGTTCGGGGACACTCGGCGATCCACGACTTGTCTCTGCGCGGCACGACAAGTCGTTACCCGGCGTGCCCTCCTTCGGCACGCATAGGGTGCGGCGTCTGGCCCGCGAGCGCCACGACGAGATCACCGGTCTGGGCGCCGGTGTCGTCGCGATCGGCACGGGTGATCGCCGCTACGCAGAAGCGTTCGTCCGCGACGAGCGGATCCCGTTCCTCGTCCTCGTCGACGACGACGCCGCGGCTGCGCACGCGGCGTCGCTGCGAACGCTCAACTGGTTCCAGCTCCTGCATCCGCGCACGTGGAAGGCAACCCGGGAAACGTCGAAACGTGCACACCACGTCCACAGGGCCGGCAAGCGGGTGAGGCAGATTGGGGCAACCTTCGTGATCGGCGCGGGCGATCGGGTTCGCTACGAGCACCTCGATGCCGACAGCACCGACCATGCCCGAATCGAAGAGGTCGTGGCTGCGCTGCGCGAGACCTGACCGGTGCTCGCTCTGCCATAACGGTATGAGCCACACAACTTCGACAGGCGCCCGTCGACCAGGCCGCTGCGCTCGGACCGGGGGACGGTCGCTTCGGTTGGTCAGGCTGCCGTTGGGGTAAACAACGTCGCGATCTTGTCGATCGCGGCTTGCTCGGCGGGCTTCACGGTCTTGGCCGCCCCTGCAACCGCCTTGGCGATGTCGACGAGCCAGGTGCCGACCTGCGCAGCCTCGTCGGGCGGCAGCTTCGCGAGTGCCGTGGCCGCCGGCTGCAGGTCGGCCAACGAATGCTGCAGCGCTTCGTCCATTGACGAGCCCCGATGTTCCTTCATGTCGTGACGCGCTTCCTTGCTCTCGGCGTCTGCCGCAATCTCGGCGATCAGCGCGTCGGCTGAGCCCCGATCCCCGGGTCGCGCGATCGCGCGAGCGCTCGCGCTCGCCTCCTTGACCATCGAGATCGGACCGTGCTCGCCCGTGACGAAGATCGCCAGAGTCACGAGCAGCGGTGCGTCGGTGAGCGCGTGCCACTCGGCGTGGCTGAACACGGACTTGTCAGTCATTCCTGTGCTCCCAGATCCGAGGTGGTGTCGTCGTCATGGCCGTCCTCTTCCAGCGCTCCCGTGCGCGCCTCGGTCCGAACCGACGGGCTTGTCACGGCGCGAGCCGCTCACGACGACGAACGACGAGCTCGATTGTGCCTGGCCGATCGGGGACGCCCTTGAGCACCGAGATCATCCCGTCGACGGTGCCGCTCAGGAACCTCGCGACGAAGTCGGTCACAGGCACCGGCTGCCCGTCGACCACGAGCGTCACCTCGATGAGCGCCTCCTCGGCCACCGCGCCTCACCTCCGGCGATCCGCGGCCGATGACGACCGCACCTCCGACGAGCACTTCGGAATCTAGACGTGCTCATCGGGATTCTCAAAGGTCGGCGCGCCAGACCATCAGGGCCATCCGACCCTAGCGATGCAATCTTGCAGCCACGCGTTGCGGTCGCGCGATCGTCAACCCGCACACCGCGGCGATGTTCATTGACGTTGGCACCGTTGATGAGAGCTTCGGAAGGGCTATTTTCGCCGTACGCGGGCGTCGGCTTCACAATTCGACCGGGAGGCACGGTGGGCACGATCGTGGGGATCGCGGGGCCGAGCGGCGTCGGCAAGACGCGCGTCGCCGAAGAGCTCGTCGGGGCGCTCGCACCAAGGGGGGTGCGCACGGGCTACCTCAAGCACGCGCCTCACGGATTCGAGCTCGACCGTCCCGGCAGCGACTCGGCGCGCCTCGCGACTGCCGGCGCGTCGGCAGTCGCGGTCGTGGGCAACGGGCGCGTCTATGTGACGCGCGCGGCCCCGGACGATCCCGCACCGATGCTCGAGCACCTCGTCACGCTCGGCTGCGACGTCGTGCTCGTCGAGGGGTACCACGCGTCGCCGTGGCCGAAGATCGTCGTGACGAGCAAGGCCACTCCCGAGCGCGACGTCACCGGCGACGTGATCGCACGCGTGCGCGTCGAGCGCGGTGCGCCCCACGCCGGCGATCTCGCGGACGCGGTTGATGCCATCGTCGCCCTGATGCGCGGCGCGCCCTACGCCTGAGTCCGCCGCATTCAGGGTTCTTGCTTGACGGCGACAGCAAGGATGCGGCGCTGGTAGGGACCGACCTCGAGGGTGAGCGTGACCTCCATGAGCAGCGCACCGAGCGCTTGTTCACCCATCTCGGGGGCCAGGGCGTCGCGGGCCGCGAGCAGCGCGGAGTAGGTGCGGTCGACGCGATCCCTCCAACCGGGCGTCTCGTCGTACGAGTCGACGCGGAACCCGACTTCCCTCAACAACGCGCGGTAGTCGGAAATGGGATCGACGCCCAACACGGGCAGGTCGGCGACTCGATCGGGATTGAGCTCGAACGCCGTGAATACCAGGCGGCCACCCGGCGAGAGCAGTCGAGCGACCTCGCCAAGTGCCACGCGCTTGTCCGGCACGTATTGCAACGCGTCGATGCTCATGACCCCGGCCGCGCAACCGTCGGCCAACCCGAGCGCGGCCGCGTGGGCGACGATGAAGCTCGTGCGAGAGATCGCCCGGTCGATGGCACGCCGCGCGGCGAGTCGGAGCCCGATCCGAGACAGGTCGACGCCGACGAGTACCGCTCGAGCTTCGCGTGCCGTCCATAGGCCGGGTCCCCCCGCGCCGCAGGCCAGGTCGATCAGCCGTTCGCCGGGGTGGAGGTGAAGCGCGTTGGCGATTTGCCCGAGCTCTTCGCCTGTCGAGAAGCTGATGTGCTCGAAGCCTGCCGGATACGGCCCGTCGACGGCGTGATGCATCCAGATCGCGTGCAGGTTTGGGCTGGAAGGCCACGCGGTGTAGATCGCGTCGTAGCTTTCGCCAACAAGGTCCGCCACCGGACCACTCTGGCACGTCACGAGCGCCGCGGCGACGAACGACCCCACGGCGGGTCGGAAAAGAAGGCCTTCCGCCTCTGTCCGGCGAGTCGCCCACTGCACGACGCTTTGGGGCACGACGAAACCGGAGGGGGCGTTATGAGTGAGCGGGTTCCGGCCGGCCGGGTGGTGGCGAAGACGCTGCGCGCCTCGGGCATCAGCCACGTGTTCTGTCTGCAGGGCGGCCACGTGGACCCGATTCTCTTCGGATGCGAGGCGGAGGGAATCCGTATCGTTGATACGCGTCACGAGCAGGCTGCCGCGCATATGGCGGAAGGTTGGGCCCTCGCGACCGGTGAGACGGGTGTGTGCGTCGTGACTGCCGGGCCGGGTCTGTCGGACGCGGTGACGGGGATCGCGAACGCGTACATGTCGGGCAGTCCGATGCTGTGCCTCGCCGGTGCGCGTCCGCTCGCCGAGGCCGACACCTGGCCGCTGCAGGACCTCGATCAGCTCGGGATCGTCGAGCCGATCACGAAGTGGGCCCGCTCGTGCGCGACCGCGACTCGCGCCGGCGAGTACGTCGCGGCGGCGCTCGCGCAGGCGCGTAGCGGCCGACCGGGCCCCGTGTACCTCGATGTGCCTGTCGACGTGCTCACGCAGACGGTCGAGGTGCCCGACCCGTTGCCGTGCGTCACACCCGTCTCGGCGCCCGGCGCCGCTCCCGAGGTGCTCGCGCAGATCGTCGGCGAGCTTCGGGCCGCGGAGCGTCCGATCGCGCTCGTCGGCAGCGGCGCGCACTGGGCGGGTGCGGGGGAGGCGCTCGCGCTGCTCGCGTCGAGCGTCGGGCTCCCGATCTTCTCGATCAGCGCCGGGCGAGGTGTGCTGCCCGACGCGCACGAGTGGTCGTTCGGCCCTCCGTCTCCGATCGGCGGTGCGTTCGTCGAAGCGCTGGATGCCGACCTCGTGCTCTGCCTCGGCGTTCGGCTCGGCTTCCCGTTGATGAACGGCGCCCTCTTCGGGCGTTCGCGCGTCGTACGCGTCGACCTCGACGCGGCCGAGACCGTTCACAACCGAGCGGGCGATGTGAATGCCGTTGCCGACGTTCGCGTGTTCTGCGAGCAACTCGCCGACTCGTGGGACGAAGGTGTGGACGACACGCGCCGCGCCTGGGGATCGCGGCTACGCGCCGCGGACACGGCGTCGAGGGAAGCGCTCGCGGCCCGCGCCACCGGGCACGACGGCAAGCTCGTTCATCCGTTGCAGCTCGTACGTGGGCTCGTGGATGCCGCCGGGCCCGATGCGGTGCTCGTGGCCG
Source organism: Actinomycetota bacterium (assembly GCA_036787815.1). Taxonomy (GTDB): domain Bacteria; phylum Actinomycetota; class Acidimicrobiia; order IMCC26256; family PALSA-610; genus DATBAK01. Next base: position 380 of record DAIQOP010000275.1, on the reverse strand, counting down.
ACGGCGGCGACTCCCTCACGTGGGCGATGATCGCGTTCCCCGCGTACGGTGATGGGCGTTTCCTCTCGACCGGCATCTACCTCGGCTGCCTCGGAGTCGGTATCCCGTTCGCGCTCGCCGCGAAGCTCGCCGATCCGGCCCGCCCCGTGGTGTTGCTGTGCGGCGACGGGACGTTCGGACTGAATGCCATGGAGCTCGACACCGCAGCCCGCCACGACATCCCGATCGTCTGCGTCGTGAGCAACGACGGGTCGTGGGGCATGTCACGCCACGGTCAGATGCGCAATCACGGCCACACCGTCGCGACGGAGCTCGGCGTGCGACCGTACCACGAGGTGGCCCGTGCGCTGGGCGGATACGGCGAGTTCGTCGACGATGCC
>DAIQOP010000050.1:0-18536 GCA_036787815.1 Actinomycetota bacterium | reverse complement strand
CAGGCCCTTCGCCATCGTGACGAAGCTGGTGAGCGACAGCAGCCACCACACGACCGGCGCGCGTCCGAACAGCTCGAAGATCCGGGGCGGGGTCTCGCATCCGGCCAGCCACGCACTCGCGACCGCGAGCCCCATGCCGAGCGCGAAGTAGTCGAGGTTGGCGGGCAGCCAGTAGATGCCGACCGCGTGCACGCGACCGGAGTGCAGCGAGAACACCAGGCCGCGGAACGCGAGGCTGATGCCGTAGAGCACCACGAGGCCGGCCACCTCCACCTGCACGCGCGTCCGGCGCGCGGTGGCAGGAATCGCGCGGCGCAAGAGCCACGCGTAGAACGGGAGGAACGCGTAGAAGGAGAGCTCGATCGAGAGCGTCCACGCCTGGTTGAGCCCGCCCGTCGCCCGGGCCGGGTCGTACACCTGCGTGAGCGTGAAGTACTCGAGGTAGCTGCGCACGCCCGGCACCGGCATCGGCAGCCCGAAGAACGCGATCACGCACACGAGCGCGAGCCAGTAGGCCGGGTAGATGCGCAGGAGCCGGCGCCGGAAGAAGCGACGGAGCGACGGCGCCGGGCGATCGGCGAGCGCCGCCGCGACGAACGGGCGGTAGAGCAGGAACCCCGAGATGAGGAAGAACACCGCGACGCCGATGTCGAGATGTGTGAAGTACGGCGCGAGCCGGCCGTGCACCATGTCGGCCGAGTAGAACGACGTGTGGTGCAGCACGACGGTGATCGCTGCGATCGCGCGGAGCCCGTCGAAGCACGGGAACGTGGTGTCGGGATCACGCACCCCCGCCGCACCGACGACCGCCACGGGGTCACTCATGGCTCGCCGCCGTGTGCCGGCGTGGGAACAGCGGACGATCCTTCAGTCGCAGGATCGGGAGCTCGACGAGGAAATAGCTCAGCGACGCGAGCAGGAGGCTCCACGAGAGCGCGATCGTCAGGAGCATCACGAAGCTGCCGTTGAACACGGGGAACCGGGCCCACTCGCGCGCCTGCTCGAGGAAGTTGTTGTGCCAGAGGTACACGCCGTAGGAGACGACACCGAGGTACACGACCGGCTGCCAGCGCAGGAAGCGCCGGAAGAACGAGACGTCTTGCGGGCCGAACACCGCAGGAATGAGCACGAACACCGCGACCAGTGAGTGGAGCAGGTTGCGCGCGTACGCGCGGCCCCCGGTGACTTCGACGATGCGACGCGGCAGGTTGAGGCCGAGCGCGACGATCAGGTAGCACGCGACCGCGATCGCGAGGCACAGGTCGGCGTGGCGACCGAGCCATTCGAACGCTGTGATGTGCCCGCCGGTCTGCGCCGACCACGCGTGCACGGCGGCGAGCGCCATGCCGAGCCCGAAGATGTCGAGGTAGCCGGGCAGCCAGTGCTGCGCGATCGACGGCAGGATCCCGCCGTAGAACACGAGCGTGCGCCAGCCGATGCTGGCCAGGTACAACGCGGCCGCGCCCCACAACTCGAGCCGGAGACGCGCGTTGGCGTCGCGGCCCGCGCCGAGCTTGCGCATGACCAGCGCGTAGGCCGGGAGCATGAGGTAGAAGGTGATCTCGACGGCCAACGTCCAGCTCTGCGACATGCCGCCGTAGAACCAATGCTGCGAGTAGATCTGCGTGAGCGAGTAGATCGACACGAGCTGGAGCGCGGTGAAGCCGCGGAAGCCGCCGTCGAGTCCGGCCGTCATCGTCGTCGCGTGGTGGAAGAGCAGCGTTCCGGTGAGCGCGATCCAGTAGGCGGGCACGATGCGCAGCGCGCGGCGGCGGAAGAAGAGGCGAGGGCGCGTCGGCGCCCGCTCCGCGAACGCGGCGGCACAGAACGTGCGGTACAGGAGGAACCCCGAGATCATGAAGAAGATCGCGGGCCCGATCTCGAGCCGTGCGACGAGCGGCGCGTACCACTCCCCCCGCTTCCCGAACTCGGCACCGCTCACGAACCCGACGTGCTCGAGGATCGCGCTCGTGACCGCGATGGCGCGGAGGCCGTCGAAGCACGGGAAGTCGAAGGCGCGGCCGGGGTGCGCGCGCCGCGAGCCGGTGGGCGGTGCGGTCGGCGCGACACCGCGATCGGTCGGTGTCGCCATCCGGGCGGCCGTCACCCGGCCGGTCCTCGCCCGGTCGTGAGCACGCCCGTCCGGAGGAAGCGCGGCGCGTGGTCCTTCAGCCGCAGCACCGGCCGCTCGACGAGGTAGTAGCTCAGCGTGGCCATCGCGAGGCTCGAGAGCACCGTGAGCCCGAGGATGAGCGGGTACGTCGAGCGCTGGAGGTGCACCTGCTCGTTGAGCTGCAACACGTTCGGCCGGTTCGCCCAGATCAGCCACTTGTCGAGCCAACCCTCGTGCCACAGGTAGACGCCGTACGACACCAAACCCGTGTACGCCACCGGCCGCCATCGCAGGAATGCCCGCACGAGCCCGCGGTCCTGCGGCCCGAACACCGCCGGCAGGCACGCGAAGGCCGCGAAGAGCGCCTGGAGGATCTGTTGCTGGTCGGCCTGCCAGCCAATGGGTGTGTTCTGGGGTTGCGGGCTGCGCGGGAGGCCGAGCGCCTGCGCGATCAACCAGTAGGAGCCGGCCGCGAGGATCCACCACAGCCACGACACCCGCCCGACCCACTCGAGGATCGGAGGGGTCCCGCGGATCGCGACGTACGCGCTGATCGCGGCGAGCCCGATCCCGATCCCGAAGACGTCGAGGTAACCCGGGAGCCAGTGCGTCGCGATCCGCCCGACCGCGTGGCGACCGTCGATCGCGTAGACCGCGGAGCGGTACACGTAGCAGAGCGCGATCAGGGCGGCGGCGCCCGCCAGCTCGACCCGCAGCCGCACCTCGAGTCGCCGCCCCCGACCGGCGCGACGCAGCACCCACGCGTACAACGGGAGGAACGCGTAGAAGCTCACCTCGGTGCACAGGGTCCAGGCCTGGGGAATCGCGCCGAGGAAGCGGTGGGTGTCGTAGATCTGGAGCAGCCCGTAGTACGTGACGAGGTCGCGCAGGCCCGACACGTGGAGCCCGAACGCGACGATGAGCACCGTGAGCGCGAGCCAGTACGCGGGGAAGATACGCAGCACGCGGCGCCACCAGAACTGCCCGGCCGGCAACGGCGCGCGATCGGCGAAGCTGCCGGCGACGTAGGTGCGATACAGCAGGAAGCCCGAGATGAGGAAGAAGAGCGCCGGCCCGATCTCGAGGTGGGCCAGGTAGACGCCGTAGCGGGCCTGCTCGGTCGCGCCGGTGACGAACCCGACGTGGGTCATGATCGCGCTCAACACCGCGATCGTGCGGAGCCCGTCGAAGCACGGGAAGTGGGGTCGCTCGGCGGTGGCGGCCGTCATGGCACCCTGCGCGTCCGCCGCGACCGTCTCGCCCGAACGCCGGCTCACGGGCGTCAGCCTACGGGTGAGGCGACGCCTCCGCGCGCCGCTCCGTGCGGCGCTGCGCCGCGGCGTCGAGCGCGGCACGAGGCAGCACGGGCGCGTCGCGGCCGGTCGAGCCGTTCTTCGCCGGATCGGCGTGCTCCTCGTGGTACTCGGCGTCGACGTTCACCGTCCACACGTCGTGATGCTCGCCGAGGAGGATGTTCTCGACCGACAGCATCGCGGTGAGCATCGAGTGGTCCTGGTTGTTGTAGCGGTGCATGCCGTTTCGCCCGGTCGGGAACACGTTCGGCGCGTCCGACGCGAGCCACCGCCGCAGCACCTCGACGTTCGCCGTGTAGGTCTCGTCGTACACGGGATACGCCTTCGGGACCCGCACCACGTAGCCGGCCTCGACCTTCGTCGGGTCGACGAGACCGAGATGGGCGAGCTCGCGCTTGGCCTGCTCGATCAGCTCGGCATCCGACTTCGACCACATCTCGTCGCCCTCGTGGACGAAGAACTCGAGGCCGAGGCAGGTGCGGCCCTCCTTCACCATGAACGGCGACCACGACCCGAAGTTCTGCACCCGTCCGACCTCGACGTCGGGGTCGTGGATGTAGATCCATGTGTCGGGGAACGAGTACTCGAGCGGCACGACGAGCGCCACGGTCATGAAGTCGCGGTAGGTGAGACCGTCGGCCGCGGCGCGCACCGGGTCGGGCACCGGCGGGTCCATCGCCCGCAGGAGCGCGCCCATCGGCATCGACGAGATCACGTGCGTGCACTCGAACGTGTGCTCCTCACCCGAATCCTTGTCGCGCGCGACCACCGCCTGCGCCGCGCCCCCCCGGTGCAGGACCTTCACGACCTCGTGGCGGAAGTGGAGCTGCGAGCCCGCCGCGGTGACCTTCTCGGCCGCCGTCTCCCACATCTGGCCGGGCCCGTACTTCGGGTAGTTGAACTCCTCGATCAGGCTCGTGACCTGCTTGCCCTTGGAGCGGTGGCCGAAGAGCCGCGCGCGGAGTGGCTCCCAGACCGCGGCGACGATCGACATGTCCTTGATGCGCTGCGCGCCGAAATCGGCGGAGAGCTCCGACGCGGGCACACCCCAGACCTTCTCGTTGTAGGTCTTGAAGAAATGCCGGTAGAGGCGCCAGCCGTAGCGGCTCGCGATGTAGCCCTCGAGCTTGCTCGTGTCCTTCGGCGGGTGGATCCGCACCCACGCGTAGGAGGCCATGCACCGCGTCGCCTCGATGAACCCGAGGTTGCGCAGCGCGTTGAAGGGCTTGATCGGGTAGTCGTAGAGCTTGCCCTTGTAGTAGATGTGGCTCATGCGGGGGCGCCGCAGGAACTCCTCGGAGCCGAGGATCTCGTGCCAGAGGTCGTCGACGGGCTTCACCTTGGTGAAGAAGCGGTGGCCGCCGATGTCGAAGCGCCAGCCGTCGCGCTCGACCGTGCGACTGATGCCGCCGACGACGGAATCGCCCTCGAGGATCGTGCTCGAGGCCCCCGCCTTCATGAGCTGGTACGCCGCTGTGAGCCCGGCCGGGCCCGCGCCGACGATGACGACCCGGGGCCCCGGCGAATCGGGCCCGGCATGCTCGGATCCGGCCGCGGGCGCCGCCGGGTCGGGTTGAGCGTGATCGTCGTGATCGGCAGGCATGCGGGTCCTGATCGGTCGGCCGGCCGACGGGCGGAGAAGGCCGGGAAGCACTCCCGGGCGACCGCCGCCCGACGCACAGCGGACGGCAAGTTTAGCGGAGCGTGGCCGAGTCAGGAACGGCCGCCGGACCCCCGTCCGGGGCCGGGACGGACAACCAGCCGTCGAACAGGGCGACCGCCGTGAGCCACAGCCCGATCCGGAGCTGGACCGACGCGGCGAGCGCGTGGCGGGTGACGTCGAAGGCGTCGCCCGTCCAGACCGCCCACAGGTGCGGGTAGGTGAGCACCACGAGCACGACCGGCAGGGTCGCCGCCCGGGGCCAGCCACGCCGCCGCACCGTGTACACCAGTGCGAGGGCGTCGAGGATCAGCCAGCCGATCAGCACCCGTGGGCTGCGGGGGAACACCCAGCGCTCGATCGACCGCCCGCTCGGGTCGTCGAGCCCGTTGAACGCGACCAGGCCGAGCGGGAGCTGGGTGCCGATCGTGAGGCGCGAGTGCGCGAGGGGCTCCCACAGGGAGGTCGCCGGGAAGGTGAACCACGACTGGAAGTAGACCGCGCGCGCGTGGTGGTCGATCCAGTCGTAGAACGCCGGGTCGGTGACCTTCTTGCAGAAGAACGCCCCGGCCGGGTTCACGCAGCGGCCGGCCACGCTCCGCACCTGGCGTCGGTCGAGCGGGAGGCCGTGCGCGAGGAAGAAGTCGCGCCGCTCGGGGCTGAGGAGCACGCGCATGGTCACGACGTTCTTGACCGGCTCCTCCCACCGCGCGCCGATGTCGCCCGACACGAACGACAACACCAGCGTGACCAGGCACACCCCGGCCACCGCGAAGACGCGTCCGCGCACCCTCGATCGGTGCACCAGCATCCAGAGCCCCAACGCGACACCCACGACCCCGACGACGATCGCGTTCGCGTCGCGCAACATGCCCCACAACACCGTGAGCACTACCACGAACGTCATGCGCCACGGCGTGAACCGTTCGTGCACCAGGTACCACGCCGAGATCAGGAGCACACCGAGCGAGATCGTGAGCGACTCGGTACCGATCAACCGATCCCATTGCACGACGTCGAGGCAGGAGCCGAGCAGCAACACCGTCACGACGGCCGCGACCTTGCCCGCGACCGACCGCGACACGTGCGCGGCCACCGCGGCGAGCAGGATCCATGCCGCGACGGCGATCGTGAACTGGGCCCAGGTGACGAACTGCCAGCGACCGCTCAGCATCTTCATCACGAGGAGGAACACGGGCGGCCGCTTCGCGGCGAGCGCGGCGAGCGGCGACTTCGAGTGCGCGAGCTTGATGTAGTCGTAGGAGTCGAACACCAGGGCGACCCGCGAGTGCGCGAACGGGATCGCCCGGGCGACCACGAACACCACGGACGCCACCGCGAAGGCCGCCCAACCGAGCGCGCCGCGGCTCGGCAGCGTTCGTGCGGTGGTGTCGGGCATTCCTGCTCCCCGGTCGGAGCCGCGCACATTACCGGCAGGTCGAGTGTGGTAAACGGAGGCGATGTCGAAGCCGCGATCCGCACCGTTCGTCGCTGCCGCGTTCGCGGTGGTGCTCGGCGCGGGATGCGCGGGCACCCCACGTATCGCATCGGGGCACCTGGCCGACGCCAAGGCGCGCGTCGTCGCGTTGGTCAACGCCACCGGCCGGTCGGTCGGTTCGCGCCTCTCGTTCGTCCCCGCGCAGTCGGCCGACGAGCTGCCGTGCAGGAAGAAGTTCCTCGGCTACTCCGTGGGCGACACCGGCGCGCACCAGGCGGAGGTGCCGGTCTCGGTGGCCGTCACGGGCGGGTCCGACGGCGCCGCGCTCCTGCCCGGCATCGAGACGTACTGGCGAAGGCAGGGATACACGATCGATCGCAGTGGCCTGTCCGATCGGCAGTTCCCGAAGCTGCGGGCCCACGCCGGCAACGACGCGCTGCTCGTGGCAACGGGATACGTCGGGTTGCCGCGGCTCAACCTCTACGCGGTATCGGCCTGCGTCAGGTCGTGACGGCGGTCCCCGCACGGCGTTCGCGCCGGCGGCGGAACGCGTCCCACCCCGTGGTCACCGCGATCGCGGCGAGGATCACGATCGACGGTTCGGCCGCGGAGCGAAAGCGCGTCTGCCCGTAGGTGAGCGCGACGCCGACCGTCAACGCGATGGCCGGGATCACGAGCGGCCAGAGCATGCCGCGCCGGCGCCGGACCAGCAGCCAACCACCGACGAGCGCGAGCGCGGCAAGCGGGTAGTAGGCGACGATGCCCGCGATGTTGACGAAGCGCTCCTTCCCCTCCGCGAGGTTGTAGAGCAGCATGTCGAGCGGTCGGTACAGGCTCCACGTGCGACCGATCCGCGCCGCGACCACGAGCGGCATTCGGCTCTGGTGGTTGCTCATGTAGTCGAAGGCCCGACGACGGTAGATCGCCGAGACCTGCGACTGGTCGCCCGCGGGCTGCGGATCATCGATGCACGGCGGTTGGAGGAAGGTGAGACCGATCGCCGAGCCGTAGTACACGTGATCGCAGTTGGAGCCCGCGAGCGCGAGGCCGTCGTTGGTCGAGACGAAGGTCGTGTCCTTGAACCGCGATTCGTTGTAGATCACCCACGGGCTCATCACCACGACCGCCGCGGCCACCGCCGTCGCCGCGAGCCGGAGATGCGCCCGCCGGTCGACACCGCGCGCCGCGAGCGCGGCAGGCACGGCGAGCAGCGGAATGAACAAGCCGAGCTCGGCGCGGGCGAGACCCGCGAGCCCACACATCGCGCCGCAGCCCAACGCGGTCGCGACGCGCGGGCGATCACGCAGGTTGTACGCGAGGAGCAACGCGAGCACGACCGTGACGCACGTGATCGTCTCCGACATGATCAGACCGTCGTTGACCCACAGGTTCGGATAGATCGCCGCGAGAAACGCCGCGACGAGGCCCACCCGCTCGCCCCCGATCCGTCTTCCGAGCAACCCGATCAGCAGCACGAGAACGGTGCCGATGAGGGCCATGTAGTAGCGCTCCTCGGTCACCCCGCTCGGGTCGTTCACCCACGAGAACGGTCCGTGCATGACGAGCCACGCCATCGGCGCCAGCACCACGACCGTGAGCGGAGGATGGTCGGCCGCCGGTGGTGCGTGCTTGCCGGGGATACCCCATTCCACGAAGCCGTCGCCCATCGCGAGCCGGTTCGCCTCGCCGTTGTAGAAGGTCTGGTCACCGACCGCGCACTCGGTCGGGATCCAACGGTCCCGGGCGATCTCGCAGGGGCCCTTCTTCGCGCCGGCGACGTAACCGACCCGGACGACGAGGGCGAGAGCCACGGCGAATAGGAGCAACCGGCGGAAGCTGCGGGTGCCGCGCACCGCGCCCTGAGTCGCGGACGGCTCCATCGGGGTCGAGTGTACGGCAGCCATCCGGGGCGCTCAGGGCACCAACGAGCCCGTGAACGCAAGGATCGCGGCCACGACGAGCGCCCCGGCGAGAAGCAGCAGTGCCGCCCGCTCGAGCGCTGGCCGTCGCAGCAGCACGGCGGCACCGATGGCGAACGGGAAGGTCGAGAGCGAGTAGCGCTCCACCGAATCGAGGTTCCGCGCGCACAGGGCGACGATCACCGAGCCGCCGGCGTACACCACGTACGAGAGCGGCAGCCGCCGCGCGACCACGACGACGAGCCCCACGACCACCACGGCGGTGATCGCGTGGAGGCCGTAGCCGACACGATCGCCGGAGAGCAGCTCGTGGAAGGCGTGACCGACACTCGTGACCGGTGACACGGTTCCGCCCCGGAGATTGGCGGCGTTCTGCAGCCGCAGGACGAGGAAGACGTCGCCGGTGCGGTCACGCACCCAGAGCAGATAGGTCGCGAGCCCGGCCACCGGTGCGATCGCCGCGATCACGGGCGCGACCCGAAGTCGCCGATCGCGCCGCGCGGCCTGGATCGTCTCCACGACCGCCGGCAACACCAGGATGATGCCGACCGGACGGCAGAGCCCGGCCGCGAAGCCGGCCGCCGCGGCCAACCACCAGCGCTCCCGACGCAGACCCAGGAACACGGCCAGCGCGAGCGCGCAGAGCAGCGACTCGGCGTAGCCCATCACGAACACGAACGCGTGGGGAGCCAGCAGCAACACCGCGGCCGACCGCGCCGCGAGCGCGCGGTCGCCCGTCTCGATCGTCACGAGTCGAACGAGCAGCGTCGCCGCGACCAAGGCGCTCAGGTTGGCGACCACCACCACGCCACCGCGCGCGTCGACGAACGGCAACAGCCCGACGACGCGCCCCGCCAACGGGAGCAGCGGAAAGAACCGCAGGCCATCGCGCGTGACCGCGGAGTAGCCGCCGCGCGCGATGTCGCCGTAGAACGCGGCGTCCCAGCCGAGGAGGCCCTGCCGCAACGCGATCGGGCGGCGCACCGCGCCGAGGTGATCGACGAGATGTCGTGCCGCGCCGAGCGACGCGACCACGAGCACGCGCGACACCAGCCACGGCATCGCCGCGACACGGAGATCGGTGGCGGTCGAAGGCTCGACCGGGCCCGAACCTTCCGACCGCGAACGTCGCGGCATCGTCAGCGCGCCGGGAACTCTTGCAGCCCGGGCTTCTCGAAGGAGGTGAACGGCGCGACGTAGCGCACGCGCATCGTGCGGGACTTCGCCAGGTCGGCCGACAATGCGTCGCAGATCCCCAGGTGCGTGAGGTAGCCCGGCGCCGACACGTACCAGATCGTGTGACTGCCGGCGCGAGCCAGCACCTGCTGGGCGACGACCGCCGGTTTGTGACGGCGGAGGACCGCCTTGTAGTTGACCCAATCGACGAACGCCGGCCGCCGCAGCTTCGGATACGTGATCTCGTCCAGACCGGGCGGGGCGAGGCGATGGACGGCCGGGCCCAGCTGGTCGGGGCAGTAGAGGACGACGTCGCCGGGTTTCGCCGCCCTGCGCAGGATCGTGGCGACCGTTGCGGCCGTCGTCCGGTTGGACTCCACGTTGCGCACCCCGCCGACGAAGCCGAGAGCGACGACGAGCGCGACGACCCCGACGCGCCACCGCCGGTCGGCAAAGCAGCTGATGCCGTGGGCAACGACGAGCACGAAGAACGGGAAGACGATCGACGCGTAGCGGGATTGGAACGCCGAGCGACTCACGAATGCCGCGCTGGTGCCGATCACGAGCGCGGCCGCACCGACGGCGGCTTCCCAACGGATCGTCGGTTGTGCATGGAGATCGACGTCGATGTGCCGTTCGTTCACCGCCATGCCGAACGTGCCGAGGAAGACGAGCACGATGAACACGATCAGCATGATCCAGCCCTCGTGCTGCGCGCCACCGGAGAAGTCCTGGAAGGTCAGCCCGATGGGGGTCGGCGGGAGGAGCGGCTTGCCCCACGGCGTGCCCGTGTGCTTCGCCTGGTACAAGAACGTGGGGATCCACGGAGCGAACGTCGCGACCCCGACCGCGATGCCGATCACCATCCGTACCGCCGCGTCGCGGTGCTCGGGCGATCGCCTGATGGTCACCAACAGGAACAGTGCGAGCGCCGCCGACACGTAGAAGCCCCAGTACTGCGTGTAGACGAGCACGGCGACGAGCACCGTCAGCAACGCCACGCGTGGGAGCGACGGTCGCTCGAACGCGCGCCGTACCGCCAGGATCCCGGCGAAGACCAGGAAGACCTCCATCGAGTACATGCGGACCGAGGTCGAGTAGATGATCGCGTACGGGTTCGCGGCGAGAACGACGACCGCGATCCACGCGGTTGCGCGACCGCCGGTCCGCTTGCCGCACAACCATGCGAGCGGGAGCGCGGCGACACCGAAGATGCCCGACATCGAACGTACGGCCAGATCGGAGGTGCCGAACGCCTTCATCCAGTAGTGCAACATCAGGTAGTACAGCGGTGGTGCGCCGTCGTGGCGCAGCCAGTGCGGGATCTCCTTGACGGGCAGGTGCGCGATGTTCACCGCGAGCGCCTCGTCGAGCCAGAGATCGGACTTGATGACGAACCGGAACGCGATCCCGATGAGCACGATGGCGGCGACGACCGCCGTCAGCAGCAGCGGGTCGCGCGTCGGTGCCGGCGTGCCGGCCGATCCCGATGTCGGTGCTGCCTCGTCGGTCGTCGTCACCGGGTCACCTTGGGCACGACATCGGCCATGAACCGCTCGAGGCTCTCCGACGACGGGAAGTCGCGGAACCAGAGGACGAACTCCGCGCAGCCGGCATCGACGTAGCCCTGCACCTTCTCGGCGACCTGCTCGACGGTGCCGACGAAGTTGTCGCGCACGTACTCGTCGGGGTCGCCACTCCCCCACAGCGCGCCGCCGTCGGGCGTGTCGAGCCACGCCCGGAGGTCGGCGTCGGAATCGAAGAGGCGGCAATCGGGGCCGTGGGTGCGGGTGATGCTCTCGAAGTCGCGGCCCTCCGCCTCGCAGTGCTCCCGCAGGACCTGCGACTTGTGCACGAACTCCGGGAGGCCCGTCTGCCAGTTGGTCGCGTCGGCGTGGCGCGCCGCGATGCGCAGCGTCTTCTTCTCGCCGCCGCCTCCCACCCAGATGGGCGGGAGCTGCTGGATCGGCTTCGGATCGCAGTAGGCGCCGTCCAGCTCCAGGTGCTTGCCCGCAAAGCTCACCGTCTCCTCGGTCCAGAGCCGCTTCACGACCTGGAGCGTCTCGTCGAGCCGCTCAAGCCGGGCGCCGGCACCGAGGTACGGGTAGCCGTAGGCCTGATACTCACGCTCGTACCAACCCGCGCCCAGGCCGAGGATCAGTCGCCCCCCCGAGTAGACGTCGAGGCAGGCGGCCTCCTTCGCGAGCAGGCCGGCGTTCCGGTACGACGAGCACGTGACGAGCTGACCGAGCCGGATCGTGCTCGTGAGCTGCGAGAGCGCCGAGAGCATCGTGAACGCCTCGAACACGTGCGTTGCCTCACGCCGGGGCACCGTCTCGACGTGGTCGTAGACCCAGAGATGGTCGTAGCCCACCCGCTCGGCGATCGCCGCGATCTCCTTCGAGCGCTCCCACGCCGCGGCCGCGCCGACACCGGTGTACTCGAGCTTCCAACCCTGCGGAACGAACGCGCCCCAACGCAGGTCTCGCGGATACGCCGTCACGACGCGACGTCCTCCCGTTGCCACTTGTGGTCCCACCACTGCACTTCGACCATCATCGGAAGAAGGTAACGAACGTAGATGCTCGTGATGGCGATCATGCCGTGGTCGTCGACCTTGCGATCGATGATCTCGACGCGGTCGTCGCGCGCCTGGTAGGCGCGCGCCCGGGCCAGGATGTCGTCGAGCTCGGATTCCGATCCGACCGACAGGCCGAAGTGGTCGAGTCGGGGGCACGCCATCGGCGGCTCGTCGGCGATCAGGAAGACGAACTGCTCCACCGTGTACGCCTGGAAGACGAGGCGCTTGCGGTCGTCGGTGAGCATCGGGAGCTCGCGCCAGCCGAAGACCTCACCGTAGAAGTCGGTGAGGAGCGCGCGGTGCTCGGCGTCGAGCAACTCCGCGGGAAGGCTCATGGCGACATGGTTGAAGCGGGGGTGGCGCGACTCGAACTTCGGTTCCGTCATGTGTGCGCCTCTCGTCGCGTGCCGACTCGTGGAACGACCATCACCTTCGCCGCGAGACGGCCCTCGTGCAGACCCAACGCCGCGTCGAGCAGCCCGTCGAGCGGCACGTCGTCGGGCTCGACGAGCACGTCGAGCGGCACGCGTCCCGAAGCCAGCAGCTCGAGCGCGCGCGGGAAGCCGTCGGCGTCGTAGACGAACGAGCCGGTGATCGTCAGCTCGTTGAGCAGGATGCGGTTGTTGTCGAAACGCGGCCGGCGGATCCCTGCACCGACGAGCACCAGCGTGCCTGCCCGCTTGAGCTGCGCGAGCCCGGCTTCGAGCGCCTCGCGGTGACCGGAGCACTCGAGGACAACGTCGAAGGGCTCGTCGACGAGGTCGTGCGGCATCATCGGCATGCGCAGCTCCGACGGGTCGACGGCGCGCGCTCCGAGGCGCTCGCACAGCGCCCTCCGGCCGGCGTGAGGCTCGCTCACCACCACGTCGTCGACCCCCTCGGCCTTCAGCGCCGCGACCGACAGGAACCCGATCGGCCCGCCCCCGGTCACGAGGTACCTCGCGCCGGGCCGCGCACCGCCCGCGCGGGTGATGCCGTGCAGCGCGACGGCCATCGGCTCGACGAGCGCGGCGTGGCGCATCGACAACCCGGCCGGCACGCGCAGCATCTCGGCCGCGTTCACCGCCTTGTAGCGCGCGAACGCGCCCTGCCACACGTCGTCGCCGGCACCGACCTTGCCCCGCTCGAGACAGAGCGACGGGCGCCCGACGACGCAGTACTCGCAGACGCCGCAGCGCGGCGAGGGGCCGCCGACGACCTCTTCGCCGATGCTCCAGCCCTCGACCTCGCTCCCGAGGGCGACGACCGTGCCGCTGTACTCGTGGCCTTCGATCGCGCCCGGCTTGGCCGCACCCTCCCACTCGACCATGAAGTGCAGGTCCGAGCCGCAGATCCCGCAGTGGCTGACCTCGAGCAGCACCTCGTGCGGCCCGACGGTCGGCAAGGGCCGATCCTCGACCTCGACGTGACGCAGCCCCTTGAGGACCGCGGCAGGCATCGTGGCCGGCAGCGACGCCGCCGTGTCGGTGGTGGTCATCCGTCCCCCCGGGGGAAGCACCTTCGGCGTGACTCTCGCGGCAACCTGACATGGGCGTCAAGAAACGGGGAACGGTCGCTCACGTGAGGCGGAGCATTCACGCGAAGAGCGGATCGACGTGGGTGGCGACGGTGTCCTGGTCGCCCGCGAGGGCCCACAGGTAGTACATCTCCGCCGCCGGAGCCGCGACGACGGGGTGGTAACCGCCGGTGATGCGCTCGATCGAGCCGTCGCGCACGACGCGCGCCGAGTCGGCTGCGTCGTCGTAGGAGACATGCACTCCGAATCCGTTCGGCGGATCGAAGCGGTACAGGTAGAGCTCCTCGTGGTCGTGGCGGTGGGGCGGGTACGACGACCAACCGCCGGGCGGGTTCATCGTCTCCCCCACGATCAGCTCGCCCTCGGCAACGTACGTGCGGACCCGCCGGGCCGTCGGGCCGTCGCCGCGCTGTTCCTCGACGACGGTGGACGGGTCGATGATCCGGCTCCCGGTCGCGCGTTCCGACGCCCGCCACACCACCGTCGCCCGCAGGTCGCCGTCGAGCGCGAACCGCCCGCCCGGGCCGACGATCGCCGACCATCCGGCCCGCTCGAACACGTCGGCGCGACCGTCGACCTCGACGCTCTCGTCACCGCGCCCCGAACCGGCCGCCGGACTGATGCTCAGGCGGCCGCGGCCGTCCTCGACCACGACCCACGCGAGCGAGCCGTGGGCTTCACCCGAGACGCTGCCGGCGGTACGGGCCGCGCCCAACCGGCCGTCGGTCCCCGACTCCAGCAGCCGCTCGACGCGCCCGTCGCCCGTGAGTTCCAGCTGCGTCATGGAGGCGCGATGTTACCGGCGCCCGTGACGGGGCCCGGGTCGGCGAGCGGTGCCGGTGCTTGCCGCGCGGGCGCACGGTCGGCCACGCTGGGGCGACCAATGGCCGATGCTCGAAGGAGCGACGATGGCGCCAGACGTAGTCATTCGGGGCGGCACCGTCGTCGACGGCACCGGAGCTCCCGGGCGGCGCGCCGACGTCGCGGTGACCGGCGGGGTCGTCAGCGAGGTGGGCGACGGGCTGACGGCCGGGCCGGCAACCCGTGAGCTCGACGCCTCCGGCCAGATCGTCGCGCCCGGCTTCGTCGACATCCACACGCACTACGACGCCCAGGTCTTCTGGGACCCGTCGCTCACCCCGTCGTCGTACCACGGGGTCACGTCGGTGATCGCCGGCAACTGCGGGTTCTCCCTCGCACCCTGCCGTCCCGAGCACCGCGACCTGCTGTCGCGCACGCTCCAGCACGTCGAGGACATGAGCCTCGAGACGCTCGAGGCCGGAGTGCCCTGGGACTTCGAGACCTTCCCCCAGTACCTCGACTCGGTCGAACGGCACGGCACCGCGCTGAACTACGGCTGCTACGTCGGCCACACCGCGGTGCGGCTCTGGGTCATGGGCGAGGCCGGATACGAGCGCGCCGCGACCGACGACGAGTTGGCGCGCATGCGCGCGGTCGTCGCGGAAGCGATCGCCGCCGGGGCCGCCGGCTTCGCGACCAGCTCCTCGATGACCCACAACGGCGACGGAGGCCGCCCGGTGCCGTCGCGCCTCGCCGACCTCCACGAGCTCAACGCGTTGCTCGAGCCCCTGCGCGACGCGGGGCGCGGTGTCGCCGCGTTGCTACCGGGCGAGACGATCAAGCACGAAGACGTCTTCGAGATCCAGCGGGCGATCGGCCGCCCCCTCACGTGGACAGCGCTCCTCACGATCAAGGACTACCCGTGGCACGAGCGCATCATGGCGGCGAACGTCGCGGCGCGCGCCGAGGGCATCGAGGTGTGGCCGCAGGTGTCGTGCCGGCCCCTCGTGTTCCAGATGAACCTGAAGGAGCCGTTCACCTTCAACATGCGACCGATCTTCGCGGCCCTGATGGACACCGGCCTCGATCAGCGCATCGCCGCGTACCGCGACCCCGCGTGGCGGGCCCGGGCGTGGGAGGAGCTGAACGGTGGAGGCCTGCTCCCACCGAATTGGGCTTCCCTCGCGGTCGCGGAGTCGAGCACGAATCCTGATCTCGTCGGTCGCCCGCTCCCCGAGGTGGCGCAGGAGCGGGGTTGCACCCCGCTCGACGTGATGCTCGACGTGTCGATCTCCGAGAACCTCGAGACCCGGTTCACGAGCGTGCTCGCCAACAACGATCCCGACGCGATCGCGTGGCTCCTGCCCCAGGACACGGTGCTGCTGGGGCTCGCCGACTCGGGCGCCCACGTGAGCCAGCTCTGCGACGCGTGCTTCGCGACCGACCTGCTCGGCAACTGGGTGCGCGAGCGCGCGGTGATGCCGATGGAACGGGCGATCCACAAGCTCACCGGCGAGCCCGCGGCCGTCTACGGACTCACCGATCGGGGCACCATCGCGCCGGGCAAGGCCGCCGATCTCGCCGTGTTCGACCCCGACACGGTCGCCCCCGGCCCGCTGCGCCGCGTGCACGACTTCCCGGCGAACGGCGAACGGCTCGTCGCCGATGCACCCGTCGGCATGACGCACATGCTCGTCAACGGCGTGGTGGTGCGAGCCGACGGGGCGGCCGACGACGAGGGTCTGGCCGCGCGGCCCGGCCGCGTGCTCCGCGGCTGAAGGCGCGCCCGCTGCACCCGCCCGAGTCGCTCGACTCGCTCGACTCGTCGGAGATCCGACCCGCTCCCCCTCCACGACCGGTGACGCCACACGCCCGGGCGTTTCGCTTCGGGCTGCAGGTCGCGACCGCGCCGTCGCGCCGCGCCTGGAAGGACCAAGCCAAGCGGGCGGAAGATCTCGGCTTCGACACCATCGTCGTGCCCGACCACATCGGCGACGACCTCTTGTCACCGATGGTGGCCTTGACGACCATGGCCGACGCCACATCGCGGATTCGGGTCGGCACGTTCGTCCTGAACAACGACTTCCGCCATCCCGCATTGCTCGCGCGGGAGGCCGCGACCGTCGACCTGCTGAGCGACGGCCGACTCGAGCTCGGCTTGGGCGCGGGGCATTCCGCTCCCGAATACGCACAGATCGGGCTCCCGTTCGATCGTGCCGGCGTGCGCGTCTCGC
Source organism: Actinomycetota bacterium (assembly GCA_036787815.1). GTDB lineage: Bacteria > Actinomycetota > Acidimicrobiia > IMCC26256 > PALSA-610 > DATBAK01. The sequence goes on along the minus strand of DAIQOP010000050.1, from coordinate 1,785 downwards.
GACTCGGGGAATCGGCGCGCCTCCTGCGGCGGCTCTTCGACGGCGAAGAGGTCACCTTCGACGGCCCGTACTACCGCCTCGGCGCGCACCGCCTGTTCCCGCCTCGCCGGCCGCAGTTGCTCATCGGCGGGAACGGCGACCGGGTGCTCCGGCTCGCGGCCGAAGTCGCCGACATCGTCGGCTTCACCGGTACGGGCCGCACGCTGCCCGACGGCCAACATCACGAGATCGAGTGGGAGCCCGCCCAGATCGACGCGAAGGTCGCGCTCGTCCGCGCCGCCGCGGGCGAACGATTCGCGGAGCTCGAGCTCAACGCGCTCGTGCAACACGTCGATATCACGACTCGACGCCGCGCGAGCGCGGAACGCGTCGCGCGACGCATCGCCGTCGATCCCGAGACGTTGCTCGCTACGCCCTACATGCTCCTCGGCACCGTTGCCGAGATCGTCGAGCAACTCCGTCGGGCCCGCGAACGCTGGGGGTTCTCGTACTTCGTCAGCCGCGACGCGGATCAGGCCGCGCCCATCATCGAGGCCGTGCGAGCTACCGAACGGCGGGCATCGTCAGCCCCGTAAGCTTCTCGTCGTGGCAGTCGACCACCACGATCACGATCGGATCGTCGAGCTCACCCGGGTTCCGAGCCGGTTCGAGGCCGACGCGTTGATCGCCAAGCTGCAGGCCAACGGGATCACCGCGAGCGCGCGGTACAGCGACGCCGGCGGCTGGGCTCCACAGCTCGCGCAGTTCGGTGGCCACGGCGTGCTCGTGTTCGACTGCGACCTCGAGCGCGCCGCTGCCGTCATCGCCGCCGAGTAGCCGGGCCAGTGGCGAGCGACGATCGCTATGCCCCTCCGAAGCGCACCGACCGACGGATCCGGAACGACTCGCCGGTCATCCGGCCGCGTGTGGCGTGCCGACGACGACGGACGCGTGCAGGCGATCGAGCTCGCTCGCGTCGAGGCCGAGCCACTCGGTGAGCACCGCGTCGGTGCTCGTGCCGAGGAGCTCGGCGGGTGCGAGCTGCTCGGCGCGACCCTCGAACGCGATCGGCAATCGCGGCCCGAGGAAGCCGCTCGGCGCGGCGGCGGCCGGGTGGCGAAGCGGCTCGAGCAACGCCCGGTGGGCCAGCTGCCCGTCGTCGCGCGCGGCGATGGGGTCGCGCACGACCGACGCGGGCACACCGATCCCGACCAACGCGCGCTCGACCTCGTCGGCCGTCAGCGTGCGCGACCATTGCGCGAAGGCTTCGTCGATCTCGGCTGCGTGGTGGGCACGCTCACGAATGGTCGGGAGCTCCTCGGCCCATTCCGGTCGGCCCATGAAGCCCACGAGCTGCCGCCATTGCTCGTTCGTGGTGAGGGTCACCGCGACCCAGCCGTCGCGCGCCGGGTACACGTTGATCGGTGCACCTCGCGGATCGGCGTTGCCGGTGCGTACCGGCACACCGCTCGCCGCGTAGTGGTCGACGGGCTCGTCCCACACGAGCGCGGTGAGGACGTCGAGCATCGCGAGATCGACGTGCTGCCCGCGCCCGGTCCGGTCGCGCTGGCGCAAGGCGCCGAGCACGCCCATCGCGGCGAACGCGGCGCTCGAGTAGTCGGCGACCGCGGCGCCGGTGCGCACCGGCGGACCGTCGGAGAAGCCGGTCTTGGCCATGAGCCCCGACGCCGCCTGCACCGCCTGGTCCATCGCGGGTGCCTCGGCCCGTGGCCCGGTCTGCCCGTAGCCCGAGATCGACGCGTAGATCAGCGCCGGATTCGCGGCCGCGAGCTCGTCGTAGCCGAG
>DAIQOP010000274.1:0-5189 GCA_036787815.1 Actinomycetota bacterium | reverse complement strand
GGGCGATCGCGGCGCAGGCAAGAGCCGGCTCGTCAGCGAGCTGATCGAGCGCTGCGACGCCGAGATCCTCGTGTTGCAGGGCGAGGCCTACGCGACCGCGATCCCGTACCTCGCCTTGCGCGAGCCGCTGCGCGCGCTCCTCGGCGTCGATGCGAGTGACGCGGCGAAGGCGGCTCGGCAGGTCACCACAGCAGTAGCCGATATGGCGCCCAGCCTTGAGTCGCTCGCGCCACTGCTCGCGCCCGTGCTCGACGTCGACCTGCCACCGACTCCGCAGAGCGCCGCGATCGCGCCGGAATTCCGACGTGATCGGCTCGGTGATCTGCTCGTCCATCTTCTCGAAGCGCTCGCCGGCACGTTGCTCGTCGTCGTCGACGACGCGCAGTGGATCGACGACGCGAGCTCAGGCATTCTCGACCGAGTCGTCGCTCGTGCCGACGCCCACCCGTGGATGTTCATGGTCACACGGCGTCCGGTTGCCGGCGGTTTCCTACCCGCCGCAGCCGACACGACGATCGAGCTCGAACCCATCGATGACGCGACGGCGCGCGACCTCGTCGACGAGATCACGGCCGCCGCACCGCTACGGCCGCAGGAGCGTGACCGGCTCGTCGCGCGCGCCGCGGGGAGCCCGCTGTTCCTCGAAGAGCTGCTCCATATGGCGGCGACGAGCGGTTTCGACGAGCTACCGGAGACCCTCGATGCGGTCGCGACGCGCGAGATCGACTCGCTGCCTCCCGCCGCGCGCCGCGTGGTTCGGTACGCGGCGGTGCTGGGACGAGTGTTCGACAGGGACCTGCTCGTCGGCCTCGTCGGCAGCGACGCGTTCGACGACGAGATCGCGCGTCAGCTGGCAACGTTCCTCGTCGCGACCGGTGACCGCCTGCAGTTCCGGCACGCGTTGTTGCAGGAGGCCGCGTACGAGAGCCTCCCGTTCCGCAAGCGCGTGGAGTTACACCGCCGAGCGGGCGAGGCGATCCTCCGCCGGCCGAGTCGCGAGACCGAGTCGGCGGATGCACTGCTGTCGCTGCACTTCTTCCGCGCCCAGGACTGGCAGCGCACGTGGAAGTACGCGCTCGTTGCCGGTCGGCGCGCCGCCGCGGCCTCCGCTCCCGCCGAAGCCGCGACCCATCTCGACCGGGCGATCACGGGAGCGCGACGCCTGGGTGATGTCCCGGGCGAGGAGATCGCGCAGTTGCTGACCGAGCTCGGCGAGGCGTACGTCACGCTCGGCATCTACGAGAAGGCCGACGACGCTTACCGTCGCGCCGCGATCGAGGTGCAGCACGACGCGATTCGCCGGGCGCAGATCGCCGAGCTGCGCGCCTACGTCCAGGGCGAGCATCAAGGCAAGCTGACCACTGCGATCCGTCACGCACGGGCGGGGGTCGCCCTGCTCGACGGGTTGCCGAACGCGGGTGCCGACGCCGCCGGCATCCGAATGCAACTGCTCGCGCGGGAAGCCGAGATGCGTTTTCGTCAAGGGCGGCTTCCTGAAGCGGCGCGGTTGTGCGGCGAGGTGATGGTGCACGCCGACGAGCTCGGCGAGTACCGAGCGCTCGCAACGGCGATGAGTGTGCTCGACGCGTGCTTGTTCGAGATGGGCCGGCCCGACGAAGCACGGAACACCCACCGCGCCCTGGAGCTCTACAACCAGCTCGGCGACCGGCTCGGTGTCGCCGCCGCGCTGGGGAACCTCGGAACGATCTCGTTCCTCACGTCACGATGGGTCGATGCGTCCGACTACTACCAACGCGCCGCCGACGCCGCGACACAGGCGGGTGACCTCGCACGGGCCGCGGTGTCGCATGCCAACCTCGGCGAGCTGCGGATCAACCAGGGACACGTCGAGGAAGCCGAGAATGTCCTCGTCCCGGCACTGCGAACACTGCGGGCAACGGGTTACCTCGTCAATGTCGCAACGGCCGCCCTGCAGTTGGGTCGCGCGCAGGCGTTCCTCGGCCGTCACGAAGATGGAGTCACCCTGCTGCGCGACACGGCGGCGATATATGACGAAATTCATGCGCTCGGAGGATCGATCGAAGCGCGTGCCCGCATCGCGGAGGTGTCCGCCTTCGCTCATGCGATCGACGACGCCGCCGCGGCGCTCGACGAGGCACGCGCCCTCGCCCGACCGTTGGGCGAGACGCCCCTCAGCGTGCTGCTCGACCGGGTCGACGCGACCCTCGCGGTCGTCGCCGGCGACGAAGCGCGAGCCGCCGACCTGCTCGACGGAGCCACGACGCGCGCTCGCGCGTTCGGAGCACGCTACGACCTCTTGCTCCTGCTCACGCTCGCCGACCTCCTCGGGCTCGGCGAGAGCACCGAGGAGCGCGCGGAGATCGCCAACGCGCTGGGCATCGTGGAGCTCGTGCCGTTGGCGGCGCACCGAACCCCGACTCAATCGGCCTGACTACCGGAACATCCTGGCTAGCGGAACGTCCACCCAGAGTCGCCGAGACCGTCCCACGTCTCGGTGATGTGGACCATCGTCACACCGTTCACCTGCACGTAGTCGTAGTGCCGTGAAACGGTGCACCACGGAATGGCGGGATTGTTCAGGTCGGCGTCGCTCGAGCAGTACGTCTGCGGGGCGACCGTGCCGTCGCTGAACACGAAATAGGTCGTCGGGCAGGGCGGCACGTTCGCGTCGACCGTGGCGTCGGCCCGGCAGTACGGGAAGTAGCCCCAGTCGAACGTCGCGGTGACGTGCGCGCCGGTTGCTTCCTGCGACAGGAAGTTGACCGACTTGCCGTTCGTGCTCGTCGGGTCGTTCGCGTCGGCGCCGAAGAACGTGTACGACTTGCAGGTCGGCGAGCCCAGGCCGCCGAGGTAGGTGAGGTTGGCCGCAACCTCGCCCGACGACGCGGTGCCGTCATTGGAGGTGCTGGTGATCGTCTCACCGGCGCAGATCTTGCTGGCGAGGGTGAAGGTCGATGTCGGGCCGACGACCGAGATCGATCCAGTCGACGGCGTGAGCACCTGAACCTCGATCGAGTCGAAGCCGGTTTTCACCGTCCCGGTGTCGGCGGTAATCGTCGTGCCGTTCGAACCGGTGATCGAGAACGCGGCCGTTCCGACCTCGGCAGACCCCAGGTGTTCGACCAGCCGACCGGTGACCGGCGCCGACGACGTCTTGTCGTCTCGCTGGAGCTGAAGCTGTGCGCGTACGAAGGCCCGACCACCGAGTTCGAACCGACCGAGAAGATGAGGCCCTCGTTGACCTCGATCGACCACGCCTGTGGAATCGCGCAGACACCGGTACGAGACTTGTACGCGCCCGCGACGGCCGCGGTCGATGGGTTCGAGTATCCGTTCGGGTAGTAGTTCGCGCTGAGGCCGAGGATCGGCGTTCCCACCGGCGTCGGCGTCGCGCAACCGCCGCCGCTCGTAATCCCCTGCTTCGTGGTCTTCGAGCCGTCACCCGGGACGTACAGGATGTACGTGCCGTTGCTGCCGGTCTGCTGGGTGTACTGGACGACGTCGGGGTTGGTCGCCGTCGCCGTCGACGTCGCACCGCCGAGCTGGCTCCACGCCACAATTCCGGTGAATGTCAGGAACGAAAAAAGGACGGCTGCATGGACCCGCCACCGAGCCTGAATCTTCATGTTGGCCCCCAAACCCCGCTATTGCCCGGTAAATTGGTAACACCTTTGTCGCGCGCTTGGCAAACGTGAGACCGCGCTCCGTGTGCTCGTAAGGTTCTCCGACCCGTGGAGGCGACGAGAGCAAAGGGCGCGGTGACATGGCTGGGTTGAAGGTCGGCGTCATCGGCGTCGGAGGGGTGGGGGTCGCGACGGCGTCGGCCGTGATCATGCGCGGGCTCGCCGGTCGGGTGACCCTCTATGCGCGGGACGGGCGTGCCGCGCATGGCCTCGCCCTCGATTTCATGCACGCCCGGCCGCTGCTCCCACGCATCGAGGTACGCGGGCTCGGCCTCGATGAGATCGACCATGAAGACATCCTCGTCATCACGGCCGGGCACCACACGACTCCGGGCGAGAGCAGGCTCGACGTCCTGCACCAGAACATCGTCGTGATGGACTCGGTCGCGACCGCGATCGAATCGGGCGAGGTGCCACGGGTCGCGCTCGTCGTGACCAATCCTCTCGACGTCATGACCGAGTACCTCACCCGCCGATGGAGCGATCGACCCGTCGCGGTGATGGGCTCGGGCACTGCGCTGGAGACGCTCCGGCTCACCGACTCCATCGCACGCGAGTGCGGCGTGCACCCGCGCAGCGTGCACGCCTGGGTGGTCGGCGAGCACGGCGACTCGTGCGTGTTCCTCCTCGATTCCGCGGTCGTCGGGACGCTTCCTCTGACCGAGTTCGCCGCGCAACGCGGCGTCGATCTCTCACCGGAGCGGCTCGCGGTCATCGAGCACGACGTGCGCAGCGCGGCCTACCAGATCCGCGACCTCAAGGGCTCCACCGCGCAGGGCATCGGGCTCACGGTGAGCGGGCTCGTGCACGCGCTCGCCCACGAAGTCGGCGCCCTCATCCCGGTGTCGACGCGGGTCGGCGACGGCGTCGGCGACGGCGTCTGCGCGAGCCTTCCGTGTGTGCTCGGTCCTGATGGTCCGAGCGCGCCGCTCTGGCCTCAAATGACCGACAACGAACGCAGGGCGTGGGAACGCTCGCTCGAGGTGCTCGCGGCCGCGAACAAGGCACTTCCGCTCTAACCGATCCGCCCCGCGATCACGGCACCGATCTCGAGCGATGCGGTCGCGGCGGGCGACGGCGCGTTCAGCACGTGCACGGCGCGCCCGACCGAGCGGATCGCGAAGTCGTCGACGAGCTCGCCGTCCGGACCGATCGCCTGGGCCCTGACACCCGAAGGCGCAGCCGCGAGATCGCCACGCTCGATCTCCGGCACCAGGCGCCGCACGACCGCGGCGAACCGCCGGCTGCTCAGCGAACGCGTCATCTCGTCCAATCCGAAGCGCCAGTTCCTGCGCGCGAACCGCCGAAACCCGGAGAACGCAATCGTCTCCCGCAGGTCCCGTGCGTCGACACGGCTCCAGGTGTACCCCTCGCGCGCGAACGCGAGCACGGCGTTCGGCCCGACATGGACGTGGCCGTCGATCCCGCGGGTGAGGTGGACACCGAGAAACGGGAATCGCGGGTCGGGCACGGGGTAGACCAGCCCGCGTACGAGGTGCGACCGCGTGGGCAAGAGCTCTCGGT
>DAIQOP010000273.1:0-5191 GCA_036787815.1 Actinomycetota bacterium | reverse complement strand
CACGATGCGCCGCGCTCTGCGACGCCGGCGTCATCCTCGACGACGCCACGTAAAGCGCACCTCATGGCCAGACCACGTCTTCCTAAAATCGAAGCGCCGGCGCCGGGTGAGTCGCCGGCTCAGTTCCAGAGTGCGTCGAGCTCCATCTCGACGCGGATGCCGGCATCGATCGCCATGTCGGCGCGGGTGTCGTGCCGTGAGGTGCTCACGGCGTCGAAGCACGCGGCGACGTCGTCGGAGACGAAGCGGCTCAGTTGGCTCATGGTGTGGTCGTCGTCGCGGCCGCGCGGCCGGTAGTGGAACCGCAGTGGGTGGTACACGTGCAGGTGGCGTCGCGGTCGCGTGACCGCGACGTAGAACAGCCGCCGTTCCTCCTCGAGGCCGTCGTTCGTGGTGAGCGCCATGTCGGAGGGGAAGTTGCCGTCGGCCGCGTTCAGCACGTGGACGACGTCCCATTCGAGGCCCTTGGCCGAGTGCACGGTCGAGATCACGAGCCAGTCCTCGTCGATCGACGGCTTCGCCGCGAGGTCGCCGGTGGAGCTGGGTGGTTCGAGCGTGAGATCGGCCGCCACGTCGGAGAGGCGGGTCGCGTGGTGCGCGGCGGCGACGAGCGCATCGAGGTCGGCGAGCCGAGCGTCGGAGTGGTCGTACGCACTCGCGACCAAGGGGGCGAGTGCGTCGCGCAGGCGCTCGCCGTGCGCCGCGACCGATTCGTCGGTCTCGCGACGCAGGGCATCGATGAACGCGTTCGCGGTGGCCCGCGCACCGGCGGGAAGTTGCTCAACCGCGAGTGGCCATCGCATCAGGATCTCGGCCGCCGTACCGGGTTGGTCGACGCCGAGCGCGGTGATCGCGTTGCGCGCGCGAACCGGACCGACGCCGTCGACGAGCTGGAGCAGGCGGAACCACGCCAGCTCGTCGCGCGGATTGTCGGCGAGGCGGAACAGGCAGATGAGGTCTTTGACGTGTGCGGCTTCGATGAAGCGCAACCCGCCGTACTTCACGTAGGGGATGCGGCGTTGTGAGAGCTCGAGCTCCAGCAGGTCGCTGTGGTGCGCGGCGCGGACGAGCACGGCCTGCTCCCGGAGCGCGATGCCTTCTTCGCGGTGGGCGAGGATCTGATCGCAGACCGCGTCGACCTGCGCGTCCTCGTCGGCGCACCGCACCAGGCGCGGCCGTTCGCCTGCGGGTGAGTGCGCTCGCAACCGCGCGAGGAAGCCTTCCGGAGCGCCGTCGCTGATCGCGTTGGCGACGTCGAGGATCGGTTGGGTCGAGCGGTAGTTGCGCTCGAGCAAGATCGTGGCGATCGACGGGAACACCGATTCGATGTCGAGCAGGTGGCGCGGGCTCGCGCCGCGGAACCCGTACACCGCCTGGGAGTCGTCGCCGACCACGGTCAGGCGCGGATCGGTGCGCCGCAGCGCGCGCAGCACGTCGACCTGGAGGGCGTTGACGTCTTGGTACTCGTCGACGCACACGTGATCGATCTCTGATGCGATGAGCGGGCCCAGCCGGTCGTCGGCCGCGGCCGCGCGCCAGTAGAGGAGCAGATCGTCGAAGTCGACGAGGCCGAGGGTGCGCTTGCGGCTGACGTAGGAACGGCAGATCGATGCGATCGGCTCGATCTGATCGGCACACCACGGCGCCACCTCGTCGATCACCGCCGTCAGGTGCCGTTGCGTGTTCACCGAACGCGAGTACAGGTCGAGCAGCGTTCCCTTCTTCGGGAACCGCCGGCCCGTGGTCGCGCCGCCGTGCTCCTCGCGCACGAGGTCGATCACGTCGGCCGCGTCGCCGGAATCGAGCATCGAGAACCCCTCGGGGAGGCCGAGGGCCACCGCATGGCGCCGGAGCGTGCGGTGCGCGATCGAGTGGAACGTGCCGCCCGTGATGCGGGACCGATTGCGCGAACGCGCGGGCCCCGGCGAGTCGGCGAGCAGCGTCTCGCAGCGGTGCATCATCTCCCGCGCCGCGCGCCGCGTGAAGGTGAGCGCCATGATGCGCTCGGCCGGGATCCCTCCCGCGACGAGCCAGGCGACGCGGGCGGTCAGTGCGGTGGTCTTGCCGGTGCCGGCGCCGGCGAGGATGCGGAGCTGATCGCCCTCGAACGCCGCCGCGGCCCGCTGCTGGTCGTTGAGTCGATCGATCGTGGGGAACACATGTTCGATCCTACGCCGCGGCGGAGCCCGGCGGGGGCTCGGGCGCTCCCGCTACTCGGCCACCCGGATCAGCTCCATGGGGTCGCCGGCGCGCGTCACCCGCTCGCTCCAGCCGACCAGCACGCCGAGCGCGGCGAGGGCCACGAGGAGGCCGAGCAGGAGGGGTCGCGCGTCGAATAACGAACTCGGCCGCGGCCGGGAACGCCTCGCGCGCGCCCCGGTCTGCGTTGCGCGGTGGAGGTTCCGTCGGGCTGACCCGAGCAGGCCGCCGACGCGATTTCACGCGCCTTCAGGCCGGGCGTCCCCGTGGTCGATACACGCCACGATGCACGCGTCGGACGGGGAGCTGGATGTCGCGCTCGATGCGGCCCGTGCCGGCGACGGTCGGGGCTTCGACGCGATCTTCCGGGCCCTCGGCGCCCCCGTGGCCGGGTACCTGAGGGCCCGCGGGGTCCACGACCCCGACGACGTCGCCAACGCCGTGTTCCTCCGTACCTTCCGGGCTCTGCACACGTTTCAGGGCAACGGTGAACGGTTTCGCTCGTGGCTCTTCACGATCGCCCACCACGCCTCGATCGACGACCGCCGACGCCGGGCGCGTCGGGTTCTGGAGACCGATCTCGACGCGGTCAGCGTCGAGCCGGCGGGCGGCGCCGACGAGGTCGCCTACGCGGTCTTCGCCCGGTTGGCCGCCGAGCGGGTCGATGCGCTGTTGGCCCGGCTCTCACCCGACCAGTGCGACGTCTTGGTGCTGCGCATCGTGGCCGATCTGAGCGTGGATCAGACGGCTGCCGTGGTGGGAAAGAGCTATGAGGCGGTGAAGGCGCTGCAACGGCGGGGCCTCGCCGCGCTCAAGCGGGAACTTTCCGCCGACGAGGCGGTACCGCGATGAGCGCCGACGACGTTGACGGCAGTGAGATGAACGGAAACCACGAGATCGACGATGCCGCCGCCGAAGCCCTCATCGCAGGGCTCGACCGCGATGGCGACCCCGTGCTCTCCGATCTTCTCGGCGATGTACGCACCGCGTACTCCTCGCCGGCACCGGTGATGGGCGCCGCACTCGCGTCGTTCGTCGCCGGAGCGCCGTCCCCCCAGCCTCCAGCCCGCCGAAGGATCACCAAGATGCGTTCTTTGCTCACCACGAAGCTTGCGGTTGCCGTCGCTTCGGTCGTCGCCGGTTCCGGAGGCCTCGCGGTCGCCGGAGCCCTCCCGGCTCCCGTTCAATCGACGGTCTCGACCGCCGCGTCGCATGTCGGGCTCAACCTGCCCGGCCACGCGTCGCCGCGTGCCGTCGACGTCACCTCGAACAACCCCGCGTCGGGCGTCTCGAAGACGCACTTGTTCGATGTGGGCGAGACTCCCACCTCGACGCCCGACACGGTCGCGCCCGAACCGACCGACCCGCCGGAGAGCTGCTCGACGGATACGCCGGACACGCCGGACACGCCGACGACGGTCGCGCCCACCGACCCGTCGCCGAGCCCGACCGACCCATGCCCGCCGGCCGACGGCCACGACGGGTCGGGTGACAACCACTCGGGCGACCAGCAGCAGAGCGGTGACAACCAGTCCGGTGACCAGCACGAGAGTGGCGACACCGGCGGAAGCCAGACGAGCTCCGGTGGCCGGCAGCAATCCGGCGACAGCGGTGGCGGCAGCCAGAGCGGTGGCGACCAGGGCGGCAGCAGCCAGAGTGGCAGCGACCACGGCGGCGGCCAGAGCAGCGGCGGCCAGAGTGGCAGCGACCACGGCGGCTCGTCGTCCGGCGGCGACCAGACGACCAGTACGACCGTCGCGTCGGGCAACTAGCACCGGGACGACCCGGTCGGCGTCCGACCGAGCACGAGACGAGGGGGCACCGCGCGAGCCGCGGTGCCCCCTTGTCGCGTCGGGTATGCCGTGATACCCTACCGGGGTATAGCTGGTCGACCGTTTCACGGTGCGGAGGTCGGCGACATGATCGGGTACGAGGACAGCAAGGACGACTACCTGCGGCGGTTGCGTCGGATCGAAGGCCAGGTCCGCGGGCTCCAGGCGATGGTCGAAGACGACCGGTACTGCATCGATGTGTTGACGCAGATCTCGGCCGTGAATCGGGCGCTGCAGTCGGTGGCGCTGGGGCTGATCGACGGCCATCTGAACCATTGCGTGCGGGAGGCGATCGATGCGGGCGGCCCGGCGGCCGACGCCAAGGTCGCCGAAGCCTCGGCCGCGATCGCGCGACTCGTTCGTTCGTGATGCCCGCCGTCGACGTGTTGGGCGATGGTCCCGGCGGGACACCCCGATCGCTACCGCCCTTCCGAGGAGAGCCCGATGCTCCACGATCGTGACAGCCACCACGGGGCGAGCGCAGACGTGGTGCTCGAGGTCGGCGGACTGAACTGGGCCACGGAGAAGCGCGTGATCGAGATCGTGCTCGGACGCCGGCCGGGCGTCGTCAGCGTCGATGCCAACGCAGTGGCGCAAACCGCGACGGTCAGCTTCGATCCGAACCGTACGAGCATCCGGGAACTTCGGGATTGGATACGCGACTGCGGGTACCACTGTCGCGGGGAATCTGTGCCCTCCCACATCTGCGACCCACTCATCGGTTCGATCGACGTCGACGGCCACGATCCCACTCAAAGCAAGGGCGAGCACGCCGGGCACGAAGAGGCGGCGACGCCTTCCCCACACGAGATGATGGGCCACGGCGGCCACGCGGGCATGTCGATGGCCGGGATGGTCGCCGACATGCGCAGGCGGTTCGTCGCCGCCGCCGCGCTTTCTGTGCCGATCTTGTTGTGGTCTGCGATCGGTCGGGATGTCCTCAATTTCGAGGTCGCAGCTCCGTTCGGAATGCGCGACGACGTGTTCCAGCTCGTCTTGTCGTTGCCGGTCGTCGGGTGGTCGGCGTGGATCTTCTTCGACGGCGCCTGGCGGGCCTTACACGCCCGCACGCTCGACATGATGGTGCTGGTGGCCGTGGCGGTCGGCTCGGGCTGGCTGTATTCGCTGGGCGTGACCCTCACGGGTGGCGGCGACGTGTT
>DAIQOP010000272.1:0-5191 GCA_036787815.1 Actinomycetota bacterium | reverse complement strand
CTGTCGCGATCGATTCGGCAAAGGAGCTGATCCTCGGCCGGCGAGCCCGCGTGGCACGCGCCGTTCGGTGTCGGCCGCCCGGGTTGGCACATCGAGTGCTCGGCGATGGCCATGGCCGAGCACGGCCCGACCATCGATCTCCACGGCGGCGGAACCGATCTGATCTTCCCGCACCACGAATGCGAGATCGCGCAGAGCGAGTCACTCACCGGCGAGCCGTTCTCCCGCCATTGGATGCACTCGGCGATGGTGAACTACGAGGGCGAGAAGATGTCGAAGTCGCTCGGCAACCTCGTGTTCGTGAGCGATCTGCTGAAGCAGGCCGACGCGCGCGCCGTACGGCTCGCGCTGATGCACCACCACTACCGCTCCGGATTCGAGTGGTACGACGCGGAGATCGAAGAGGGCAGCGCGCTCCTGCACCGCCTCATGGCCGCGGCCGCGTGCCCCGACGGTCCCGATCCGCGGCCGTTCGCCGATCGCGTCCGGGCCGCGCTCGACGACGATCTCGACGCCCCCGCGGCACTCGACGCGCTGGACGACCTCGCGAGCGCGGTGCTCTCCGGTGGCACCGACGCGACCGCGCCGATCGTGCTGCGCGAGCTGGGCGCGCTGCTCGGTGTCGATCTGCAACGGCCGCTCGCAGGCCGCTGAGCGTCGAGGCCAATTGAAACAGGGGCGCGGAGGCCTCCTGGTACCCTCGGCTCGGTGAGCGCCGAGATCACGATCACGCTGCCCGACGCCTCGACCCGCGAGTACCCATCGGGCACGACCCCCGCCGAGATCGCGGCCTCGATCGGCAAGCGCCTCGCCAAGGCGACCGTCGCCGCGAAGGTCGACGGCGAGTGGGTCGACGTGGGCGTTCCCATCGAGCGCGATGCCAAGGTCGAGCTCGTCACCGCCGACTCCGCCGACGGTCGCGAGGTGCTGCGGCACTCCACCGCGCACGTGCTGGCGCAGGCCGTCACCCAGCTCTTTCCCGGCGCGAAGTATGCGATCGGCCCCGCGATCGCCGACGGCTTCTACTACGACTTCGAGCTTGCCGACGGCGCCCACTTCAGCGAGAACGACCTCGAGCGCATCACGAAGCGGATGCGCGAGATCATTGCGGCCGACCAGCGTTTCGTGCGTGACGAGGTCGGCTACGACGCGGGCTTCGACGTGTTCGCCGACCAGCCGTACAAGCGCGAGATCATCGCGAAGGTGCGCGCCGGTGAAGCCGACTCCGAAGACGCGGGCGAGGCCGGAGGCGAGGGTGGTGTCTCCCTCTACCGCAACGTCGGTGCCGGCGACGCGGGTGAGGTTGCGTTCGTCGACCTGTGTCGGGGCCCGCACGTGCCGTCGACCGGGCGCCTCGGCGCGTTCAAGCTGACGAAGGTCGCGGGTGCGTACTGGCGGGGCGACGAGAAGCGCCCGATGCTGCAACGCATCTACGGAAGCGCGTGGGAATCGGAGGCCGCGCTCGCCGAGCACCTGCACCGGCTCGAGGAGGCGGAGCGCCGAGACCATCGGCGCCTGGGCGCCGAGCTCGATCTCTTCTCGTTCCCCGAGGAGATCGGCAGCGGCCTCGCGGTCTTCCATCCGAAGGGCGGCACCGTGCGCCGTCTCATGGAGGACTACTCGCGCGAGCGGCACGAGGCGGCCGGCTACGAGTTCGTGAACTCGCCCCACATCACGAAGTCGGAGCTCTTCGAGATCTCGGGCCATCTCGATTGGTTCGCCGAGGGCATGTTCCCGCCGATGGAGCTCGACGACGGCACGAGCTACTACCTCAAGCCGATGAACTGCCCGTTCCACATCCTGATCTACCGCAGCCGCACGCGTTCCTACCGTGAGCTGCCGCTGCGGCTCTTCGAGTTCGGCAGCGTGTACCGGTACGAGAAATCGGGCGTGGTGCACGGCCTCACGCGCGTGCGCGGTATGACGCAGGACGACGCGCACATCTTCACGACGCGCGAGCAGATGACCGAGGAGATCCAGTCGCTCCTGCACTTCGTGCTCGACGTGTTGCGCGACTACGGGCTCACCGAGTTCTACCTCGAGCTCTCGACCAAGCCGCCGGGCAAGGCGGTCGGCACGGACGCGGAGTGGGCCGAAGCGACCGAGGCGTTGCGTACGGCCGCCGCGCCGATGGGGCTCGACCTCGTGCTCGACGAGGGCGGCGGTGCGTTCTACGGCCCGAAGATCTCGGTGCAGGCGCGCGACGCGATCGGGCGCACGTGGCAACTGTCGACGATCCAGCTCGACTTCCAGCTCCCGCAGCGGTTCGACCTCCATTACATCGCGGCCGACAACGAGCGGAAGCGGCCGATCATGATCCACCGCGCGCTCTTCGGGTCGATCGAACGGTTCTTCGGTGTGCTCGTCGAGCACTACGCGGGCGCGTTCCCCGTGTGGCTCGCGCCGGTGCAGGTGATCGTGCTGCCGGTCGCTGATCGCCACGATCCGTACGCGTACCGCATCGTGGACCGGCTGAAGGGCGAGGGCTACCGGGCCGAGATGATCGACGGCGCGAGCGGTGGTCTGGGCAAGCGCATCGGACGCGCGAAGCGCGAGAAGGTGCCTTACGTGCTCGTCGTCGGTGACAGCGACGGCGACGCGGGCACCGTCGGCGTGAACGCGCGCGGCGGCGACGCACCGGAGCGCGACGTGCCCGTCGACGCGTTCGTCGAGCGCCTCGCCCTCGACGTCGCGGAACGGGTCTGAACCGCTCGGGATGACCCTCGATCGTCTCTGGGCCGGCTGGCGCTCACGGTACGTGTCGGAGCTCACGGGAGCCGGCGACTCCGACTGTTTCCTGTGCGCGCTCGAAGGGCTGGCCGACGACGCCCTCTTCTCGCCCGAGACGCTGGTGCTCGAACGCACCGCATCGACGCTCACGGTGATGAACCTCTACCCCTACGGCTCGGGGCATCTGCTCGTCGCCCCGCGCCACCACGAAGCCGACCTCGAGGCACTGAGCGAGTCGGCGGCCGGCGACCTGATGTCGGCCACGCGGCGCGCGGTGCGCGCGCTCAAGACCGCCTACACCCCCGACGGTGTGAACGTCGGCATCAACCTCGGCGTCGCCGCGGGCGCCGGCGTGCCCGGGCACCTTCATGTGCACGCGCTGCCGCGCTGGGGGGGCGACACGAACTTCATGACGTCGGTTGCCGAAGTGCGCGTGCTCCCCGAGGATCTCGCGACGGGGTGGGCCAAGCTGCGGGCGGCCTGGCCGCCGAGCTGATCACGATCCGGCGCGGCCACGGCTGCACCTCGTCGTCACTTCCGCCGGGCGAGGCCTCGCCCACTAACGTCGCAACCCGTGCCCGAAGAACCCGAAGCGGAGAAGCCGGTCGTCTACGGCGACGCGCTCCCGGCCGACCTCGACGTCAATGCGTACGTCGGTCCGTACCAGTTCCCCGACATCCGTCGCCGCCGGATCGCGGCGACGATGTATCTCGTCGTCGCCGTTGCGTGCGCGGCCGGCTACGCGGCGAGCGGCAACGGCGGGCTGCTCGCGGCGGCCGTGCTGCTCGGGCTGATCGCGGGCTACCACTACCTCACGGCCTGGCCGTTGAAGGTCGACCAGACCGAGTCGCTCGCGGTCGCGAGCCGCACGGTCGGCTTCCCCGTCGGGCACGCGTCGGCGCAGCTCGCGTGGCGGGGGTTACGCAGCCGGCCCGCGTGGCGGATCCTGCTCTACAGCGCGGACGAGCCTCCGAGCGTGAGGGGTCTCGTCGAGCTCGATGCGGTCGACGGTCACGTGCTCGGCGAGTACACGGAGGCGAATCCCGAGGACTGGTCGAAATTCGGGTTGGGCGACCACGAGGGGAGTCACGAGTGAAGCAGTTCTACGAGGACTTCAAGGCCTTCATCCTGCGCGGCAACGTGCTCGATCTCGCCGTGGCCGTCATCATCGGCGCCGCGTTCAAGGCCGTGATCGACTCGTTGGTGAACGACGTCATCACGCCGCTGATCGGCGCGGTGGTCGGGAAGCCGAACTTCAACGATCTGGTCGTGAACCTCCGCGGGTGCAGCGGTCCGGCGACCGCGCGGATCTGCAAGGGCACCGTGCACTACGGCAACTTCCTCACGCAGGTGACGAACTTCCTCATCATCGGCGCGTCGATCTTCGTGATGATCAAGGCGTTCGAGCGGCTCCAGGCGATCCGCCGGCGCGAAGAGGAGACCGGCGAAGTGCCGGTGGCGGTCGACGAGATCACGCTGCTCACCGAGATCCGCGACCTCCTGCGTAAGCAAGAGGCGCAGTAGTCCGCTCGCGCGGGCGCGTGACTATCCCGCGCGCACCGGTTCGGCGGTGGCGTTCGCGCGTACCTTCTCGATGAGATGGGCGGGCACCGGGTCGTAGTGCGAGTGCACTGCGGTGAATCGCCCGCGCCCGCCGGTCATCGAGCGGAGATCGATCGAGTAGCGCAGGATCTCCGACGTCGGCACCGACGCCGAGATCTCCACCTCGCCGTGGCCGACCGACGCGGAACCCTGGATGCGCCCGCGCTTGGAGTTGAGATCGCCCATCACGTCACCCTGGTTGACCTCGGGCACGGTCACCACGAGGGTGCTGATCGGCTCCAGCAGGATCGGGCCCGCCTTGGCCATCGCTTCCTGGAAGCCGATCGAACCGGCCATCCGGAAGCTCATCTCGGAGCTGTCGACGGGGTGGTGCTTGCCGTCGTACACCGTGGCCTTCACGTCGACGACCGGGAAGCCGAAGTGCCCGCCGCGTTCCATCGTCTCGGCGACGCCCTTCTCGACGGCCGGGATGAACTGGCGGGGGATCGCGCCACCGACCACTGCGTCGGCGAACTCGAATCCGGCACCGCGCTCGCGGGGCTCGAGGCGCAACCACGCGACACCGAACTGGCCGTGGCCACCGGTCTGCTTCTTGTACTTGCCCTCGGCTTCGGCGAGCTGGGTGATCGTCTCGCGGTAGGGCACCCGCACCTCTTCGGTGTCGACTGCGACGCCGAACTTGCGGGTGAGCTTCTCGAGCGCGATCGACACGTGCGTCTCGCCCATGCCCCAGAGCAGCGTCTGATGGGTTTCCGCGTTGCGCTCGAGGCGCAGCGCCGGGTCTTCGTCCTGCAAGCGGTGGAGCGCGTTGGCGAGCTTGTCCTCGTCGCCCTTCGAGTGCGCCTTGATCGCGACCGCGAGCACCGGTTTCGGCGCGGCGATGGTGGGGAAGTCGAGG
>DAIQOP010000049.1:0-18648 GCA_036787815.1 Actinomycetota bacterium | reverse complement strand
CGCAGACCTGGCAGTCTACGGCCGTCCCCGACGCGACGGCAATCGGAGCCGAGCGAGGCGCGCCGTGGTCTCACGGCCGCACCGTGGTGCGGCCACCCTCGCCTTGTCGCCCCCGAGGGCCGATGGTACGGTCCCGAGTCCGCGCCGAACGGACCGGCCCCGCCCGGCGCACACTTCCCCGGAATGTTCACGTTCTGACTTTGGAGAGGCCGCTCGAGCCGCCGCCGGTCCGAGCGAGGGGTTTCTCCACACCTGTGGATGCTGCTGTGGACAACCGGGACGACAACTACGAGGACCGTGCGGGCGCGGAAGACCTATGGAGCAAGGTCTCTCTCGCCGTGCAGAGTCAGCTCGCGGAATCGACCTGGAACACCTGGTTCCGCGGTGTTCGGGCACTCGACCTGCACGATGACGACGTCCTGCTGCTTGCAGTTCCCAATGCGCTCGCGATCGAACGCATTCGCACGAGCTACGTCGGGATCCTCGACGACGCGGCCCAGACATTGAGCGGCACGCCGGTGCGTTGCGACTTCGTCGTCGCGACCGAACCGCGTGCGAACGAACCCGTCAACGTCGCACCATCGGGACCGCGCGCTGAACAGCCGGCGACGCCACGCCCGAACGCGCAACCGTCACCGGATTCCGACGGGCCCCGCCAGAAGGGGTCACTGAATCCGAAGTACACGTTCGAGAACTTCATCGTCGGCGCGTCGAACCGGTTCGCACAGGCCGCGTCGCTGTCGGTCGCGGAGTCACCGGCCCGTACGTACAACCCGCTGTTCATCTACGGCCCGGCGGGGCTCGGCAAGACCCACTTGTTGCAGGCCATCGGCCACCACGTGCTGTATCTCTTCACCACGAAGAACGTTCGCTACGTGTCGACCGAGACGATGATGAACGAGTTCGTCGACGCGATGCGGCTCAAGTCGATGCCGTCGTTCAAACGCCGCTACCGCGAGGTCGACGTGCTCCTCGTCGACGACATCCAGTTCCTCGAACGCACCGAGCAGCTCCAGGAAGAGTTCTTCCACACGTTCAACGACCTGCACGCTCGGGGGAGCCAGATCGTCATCTCCTCCGACCGACCGCCGAAATCGATCGCGACCATCGAGGACCGGCTGCGCAGCCGGTTCGAGTGGGGCCTCATCGTCGACATCCAGCCGCCCGAGTTCGAGACCCGCCTCGCGATCCTGCGCAAGAAGGCCGAATCCGATGCGATGCAGGGCATCCCCGACGAGGTCTTCGGCTTCATCGCCGAGAACATCGTCGACAACGTGCGCGAGCTCGAAGGCGCGATCACCCGCATCGCCGCCTACTCGGCGTTGCACCGGGCGAAGCTCGACGAGGAGGTCGCCCGGGCCGTGCTCTCCGATCTGCTCCCCGCGAGCCGTCCTCGGATCATCACCCCGGACCTGATCCTCACCGAGACCTCCGAGATGTTCGGCTGGTCGATCGAGGACCTGATCGGCAAGAGCCGCCGCCGGCCACTCGTGAACGCCCGCCAGACGTGCATGTACGTGTTCCGGGAGCTCACCGACTACAGCTACCCCAAGATCGCGGAGGTCTTCGGCGGACGCGACCACACGACCGTGATGCACGCCTGCGACAAGATCCGCAACCAGCTCGCCGAGAAGATGCTGGTGTTCGACCAGGTCAACGAGCTGATCGGCCGCATCAAGCACGGAGCGCGGACGTGAACGCCGGCGTGGGCATGACCGAAACGACCTCGGTGGATAACACTGTGGACAGCTGGGGATATCAATCCAGATTTGTGGACGAACTCACCCGTCGCGGGTCGGCGGTGTGCAAGCCTGGGGACAGCTGGGGACGGCGGTGCACAGGCGGATCGGGCTCTGATCTGCCCCGTTGGGTCGTAGTGCACAATCCACAGGCCAGAAGAAGACAACAAGACCTTTTCGCGCGAATGACAGGAGATCTGTAGTGAAGTTCCACTGCGAGCGGGACACCCTCGCGGAGGCCGTGGCCACGGTGCAGCGAGCCGTCGCCAGTCGCTCGGGTGCGCTTCCCGTGCTCACCGACCTTCGGATCACCGCGGACGCCGACGGCCTCGAGCTCGTCGGCTCCGACCTCGAGATCACCAACCGGGTGCGCGTCCCGGCCCAAGTCGACGAACCGGGCGTCGCGGTCATCCCCAAGCTCTTGGGCGAGATCGTGCGCAAGCTCGAACCGGGTTCGGTCACCGTCACCGTCGACGACGAGGCACACATCTCGGGCGGCGGGTTCACCACGTCGTTGCGGCTGAAGGCGGCCGACGAGTATCCGCGACTCGGTGTGAGTCACGGGCACGGCGTGCGCATCGACGCGGCCGCGTTCGCGGGTGCCCTGCGCCAGGTCGTGCGCGCGGCGTCGAAGGACGACCTGCGCCCGATCCTCACCGGGGTGCTCATCGCGGCGCAGCCCGGCGGGCTCCGGCTCGTCGCGACCGACTCGTACCGGCTCGCGATGCGCGACCTGCGGGGCATCAGCATGCTCGCCGAGGGGCAGAAGGTGCTCGTCGCGGCCAAGGGTCTCGCAGAAGTGCAGCGCCTTGCCGGCGACGGCGAGATCGAGATCGTGCTCGGTGAGCGCGAGGTCGAGTTCCGGACGTCACGCGCCGAGGTGACCGCGCGCCTCATCGAGGGCGAGTTCCCGAACTACGAGCAGCTCATCCCGAAGGGCTACCCGAACCGGCTCACCGTCGCGAAAGACGGCTTCCGCGACGCGGTCGAGCGCGTGATGATCGTCGGGCAGGGCCGCGACAACGCTGCGGTCCGGCTCACGATGGGGCCGGGCGGCCTCGAGCTCTCGATGGTCGCGCAAGACGTCGGAAGCTCGAGCGGATCCGTCGAGGCCAAGTTCGAGGGCACGGAGCTCGCGGTCGCGTTCAACCCGCAGTTCCTGCTCGAGGGCATCGACGCGATCGAAGGCGCGGAGATCGCGCTCGAAACCGTTGATCCGTTGAAGCCCGCGACGATGCGGTCGGCCGACGACGGCGACTTCATGTACCTCCTCATGCCGGTGCGAACGTCGTAGGTGATCCCGTCGGCATCGGTGTGACGAGTGCGCAGCAGGTCGGCACGACGCGAGTCGTGCAGATGTGGCTCACCGATTTTCGGTGCTTCGAAGCGCTCCACGTGGAGCTCGCGCCCGGGCTCACCGTGCTGTTCGGTGCCAACGGGGTCGGCAAGACGAGCGTGCTCGAGGCCGTGGGTTGGGCCGGCCGAGCCCGTTCGTTTCGTGGAGTCCCCGACAGCGCGTTGATCCGATCGGGCTGCGCCGAAGCGATCCTGCGGGTCGAGGTCGCGGAGGGGGAACGCCGGCAACTGCTCGAGGTGGCGATCAAGGCCGTCGGACCGAACCGCGTGCTGCTCAATCGCAATCGGCTGAATCGCACGCGTGATCTCGCGGGGTTGCTCCGCGTCACGGTGTTCTCTCCCGACGATCTCGACTTGGTGAAGGGTGGGCCGTCGCAGCGACGCGAGTTCCTCGACGACGTGTTGAGCGGTCTCGCGCCGCGGTACGACGCCGCGCGCGCAGATTTCGAACGGGTGCTGCGGCACCGCAACGCGCTCCTGCGAGCGGGGATCCGCGACGACGACGATCGCACGACCCTCGACGTGTTCGACGAGCAGTTGGTGCAATCGGGCGCGGAGTTGGTCCGGGGTCGTCTGCGCCTCGTCGAACGGCTCCTGCCCGTGCTCGCGAGGAGCTACGTGCAGCTCGCCGGCCGGGAGAGCGGAGTCGAGGCGACGTACGAGGCCGAATGGGCGCCCGAGAGCGTGACGATCGACATGGTCGATGTGCTGGCGGACACGATGCGCTGCGCGATCGCGCAGCGGCGAAAGCAGGAGATCGACCGCGGGCTCACGCTCGTCGGGCCGCACCGCGACGAGGTACGGCTCCGGCTGAACGGTCTCGACGCCCGCACGCACGCGTCGCAGGGCGAGCAGCGATCGCTGGCTCTCGCGCTGCGCCTGGCGGGGCATCACGTGACCGCGGAGCTCACGGGGGCTACACCGGTGCTGCTGCTCGACGACGTGTTCAGCGAGCTCGACGCGGCCCGGGCCGACGCGCTGGTGCGCGAGCTCCCGCCGGGCCAGACGTTGCTCACGACCGCGGGCATCGTGCCGACGGGTGTCGAGCCCGAACGCCGGCTCCGGATCGAGAACGGTGCCGTGTGCGAGCCCTGAACGACGGTGCGCGGTGAAGCGCCGCGACGAGTTGCCGGTGTCGCTGCACGACGCGTTGGTGGAGATCACGTCGGAGCTCCAGGTCGCCGGGCCCGACGCCATGGTGGTGATCGCGAAGCAGTGGCCGACCCTCGTCGGTCGGGAGCTCGCGCCCCACGTGCGACTGGGGTCGCTGCGCAACGGCACACTCACCCTCGAGGTCGACGATCCCGTGTGGTCGACGCCGCTCCGGTACCTCGAATCGGGCATCGTCGACACCCTTGCGGAGCACCTCGGGCCGGGGGTCGTGCGCGCCGTTCGCATCGCCGTTCGGCGGCGCTGAACGGGGCGGTTTCCGGCGGCCCCGAAGGGCCGTGAGTGACCCACCCGTCTGGTACCATTGGTGGACCGCCCCCAGCGGCTCTGACCTGGACTTTCGCAGTCCAGCCGGGGTGCAGCGAGCCTGCATCGCAACCCACCGACAGAGCCGCGGAACCCGCATGCGAAGAGGGTGCTTTTCGTGGCGTACGACGCCAAAGACATCACGGTGCTCCGAGGGCTGGAACCCGTGCGCGAGCGCCCAGGTATGTACATCGGGTCGACCGGGCCGTCCGGCCTCCATCACCTCGTCTACGAGGTGGTCGACAACGCGGTCGACGAGGCGATGGCGGGCTACTGCACGCGCATCTCCGTCGCGCTCCTTGCCGACGGCGGGTGTCGTGTCGAGGACAACGGCCGCGGCATCCCCGTCGACCTGCATCCCGAGTATCCCGACAAGTCGGCGGCCGAGGTCGTGCTCACCACGCTGCACGCCGGCGGCAAGTTCGGTGGCGAGGGCTACAAGATCTCGGGCGGGCTCCACGGTGTCGGTGTCTCGGTCGTCAACGCCCTCTCCGCGCGCCTCGATCTCTCGATCTGCCGCGGTGGTGGTCGTTACGAGATGTCGTTCAAGGACGGCGGGGAGGCGCAGGGACCACTCGTGCGCGTCGGCGACGCCGAGGGCAGCGGCACGACCGTCACCTTCTGGCCCGACGGCACGATCTTCGACGAGGTCGATCTCCGCGCGCAGACGCTGCTCGAGCGCCTCCGCGAGATGGCGTTCCTCAATCGCGGTCTCGAGATCGCGTTCCGCGACGAGCGGGTGGACCCGCAACTCGAGCAGGTGTTCCTCTACGAGGGCGGCATCACCGACTTCGTCCGGCACCTCAACGCGTCGAAGGAGCCGATCTCCGAGAGCATCATCGCGTTCGACGAGATGACCGAAACGAGCGAGGTCGACCTCGCGATGCAGTGGAACACCGGCTACCACGAAGGCCTCCACTCGTTCGCGAACAACATCGCCACCACCGAGGGCGGGATGCACGAAGAGGGCTTCAAGAAGGCCCTCACCAACGCGATCAACAAGTACGGCCGCGCGAAGGGTCTGCTCAAGGAGAAGGACGAGAACCTCCTCGGCGAAGACATCCGCGAGGGCCTCACCGCGATCATCAGCGTGAAGCTCCAGAACCCGCAGTTCGAAGGGCAGACGAAGACGAAGCTCGGCAACACCGAGATGCGCTCGCTCGTCGAGAAGGTCACCAACGAGAAGCTCGGCGACTGGCTCGAAGAGCACCCGACCGACACGAAGCTGATCCTGGCGAAGGTCACACAGGCCGCGCGGGCGCGACTCGCGGCCCGCCAGGCCCGCGACCTCACGCGCCGCAAGTCGTTGCTCGAATCGGCGTCGATGCCGGGCAAGCTCGCCGACTGCTCGTCGCGCAACCCCGACGAAGCCGAGCTGTTCATCGTCGAGGGCGACAGCGCGGGTGGCAGCGCCAAGCGCGCGCGGAACCCGTTGTTCCAGGCGATCCTCCCGATCCGCGGCAAGATCCTCAACGTCGAGCGCGCGCGCATCGACCGCATGCTGCGCAACGAGGAGATCCAGGCCCTCGTCACGGCAATCGGCGCCGGCATCTCCGACGAGTTCGACGTCGACAAGATCCGGTATCACAAGATCATCGTGATGACCGACGCCGACGTCGACGGCAGCCACATCCGCACGCTGTTGCTCACGTTCTTCTACCGGCAGCTTCCGGAGCTCGTGAAGCAGGGATACGTGTACATCGCGCAGCCGCCGCTGTTCCGCGCCGACATCGGCAAGGAACGCACGTACCTCAAGGACGAGGCCGCGCTCGCCGCGTTCGAAGGCTCGCACGAAGGTCGCAAGATCGAGATCAGCCGGTTCAAGGGACTCGGCGAGATGGACTGGCAGGAGCTCGGCATCACCACCATGACGCCGGAGACCCGATCGCTGCTCCAGGTATCGGTCGAAGACGCCGCCATCGCCGACGACACGTTCTCGCGCCTCATGGGCGACGACGTCGAATCTCGCCGCGTGTTCATCCAGGCGAACGCCAAGGATGTCCGCTTCCTCGACATCTAGAGGATCACCGAAGGACTCCCAGCCATGCCCGACGAAGGCCAGCAGACGCTCGGCGACATCGAACCGATCGAGATCCAGGAGGAGATGGAACGCTCCTTCCTCGACTACGCGATGTCGGTCATCACCGCGCGGGCGCTCCCGGACGTGCGCGACGGCTTGAAGCCGGTGCACCGCCGGATCCTCTACGGCATGTACGAGCAAGGGCTGCGCCCCGACCGGCAGTACAAGAAGTGCGCGAACGCCGTTGGTCAGGTGATGGCCTTCTACCACCCGCACGGCGACAGCGCGATCTACGACGCGCTCGCGCGCATGGCCCAAGACTTCTCGCTGCGGTACCCGCTCATCGACGGCCACGGGAACTTCGGTTCGCCCGACCCGAACGATCGGCCGGCGGCGTCGCGATACACCGAAGCCCGGCTCGCGCCGCTCGCGATGCAGTTGCTCGCGTCGATCGACGAAGAGACCGTCGACATGGTCACCACCTACGACGGCAGCACCACCGAGCCGGTCGTGTTGCCGGCGCGGTTCCCGAACCTGCTGGTGAACGGGGGCGGCGGCATCGCCGTCGGCATGGCCACGAACATCCCGCCGCACAACCTGCGTGAGGTCATCGACGCGACGGTCCACTTGCTCGACCACCCGGACGCATCGGTTGCCGACCTCCAGCAATTCGTGCTCGCGCCCGACTTCCCGACGGGCGCGCTGATCCTCGGTCGCGCGGGCCTGTCGGAGGTCTACGAGACGGGTCGCGGCTCGGTCCGCATGCGCGCGGTCGCGGAGATCGTGGAGGGGCGAGCCGGTGCGGTGAGCATCGTCGTGTCCGAGCTTCCGTACCAGACCTCGGCCGAGGTGATCGGGCAGAAGATCGCGGAGATCGTCGACGAACGGCGGGTCGAGGGCATTCGCGACGTGCGCAACGAGTCGTCGGGCGACACCGTGCGCCTCGTCGTCGATCTCAAGCGCGACGCCAACGCGCAGGTCGTGCTCAACCTGCTCTACAAGCACACGCCGATGCAGACCAACTTCGCGGTGAACCTGCTCGCGCTCGTCGACGGCGTGCCGCGTTTGCTGAGCCTGCGCGACGCGCTGGTTCACTACATCGCGCACCAGGTGGAAGTGATCACGCGGCGTTCGCAGTACCGGCTCGAGAACGCACGCAAGCGTGCCCACATCGTCGAGGGCCTGCTGCGCGCGCTCGACATGATCGAGGCGATCATTGCGCTGATTCGCGGCAGCGCGGACGCCGCGGCGGCACGCGACGCGCTCCAGCTCGAGCCCTTCTCGTTCTCGGAGACGCAGGCCGTCCACATCCTCGACATGGCGCTGCGCCGGCTGGCCCAGCTCGAGGGCCAGACCCTGCGCGACGAGTTCACCAAGTTGCAGACCACGATCGCCGAGCTCGAGGCGATCCTTGCCGACGAGGCGAAGCTGCGGGCGGTCATCCGCGCCGAGCTGCTCGAGGTTCGCGAGGAGTACGGCGACGAGCGCCGCACCCGCATCACGTTCGACCCGGGCGCGATCGACACCCTCGACCTCATCGACGACGAAGAGCTCGTCGTCGTGGTGTCGCGCAGCGGCTACGTCAAGACGGTTGCCGCCGACGCGTTCCGGCGGCAGAACCGAGGCGGCCGCGGCGTTGCGGGAGCGAAGCTGCGCGACGAGGACTACGTGGAGCACCTGCTCACCACCACGGCGCATTCGTACCTGCTCTTCTTCTCGAACCGCGGGCGCGTGTATCGCCTCCGCGCCCATGAGATTCCGATGAAGGAGCGCACCGCGCGCGGCATCGCGCTCGTCAACCTCATCTCGCTGCAACCGGAGGAGCGGATCGAGGCGATCATCGACACGCGCACCTACGAAGACGGCGCCTACCTGTTCTTCGCGACCCGCAAGGGGATCGTGAAGAAGACGCGGATGGGGGAGTACGACTCCTCGCTGCGATCGGGGCTCATCGCGCTCAACCTGCGCGACGGCGACGAGCTCGTGAAAGTCGTGCAGACGAGCGGGAACGACGAGATCGTGATGGTCTCCCGCGACGGGATGATGATCCGCTTCCCCGAAGACGACGTACGGCCGATGGGCCGGGCCGCGGCCGGTGTCCGCGGGATGCGGCTCAAGAACGACGAAGATGGTGTCGTGAGCTGTGATGTGGCCCGTGACGACGCCGTCATGCTGTTCGTGTCCTCGAGCGGGCACGGCAAGCGGACTCCGCTCGACGATTTCCGCAGCCAGGGGCGTGGTGGCCAGGGTGTTCGCGGCATGAAGCTCACCGCGGAACGCGGTGAGGTGGTGGCTGCATTCTCGGTCGCACCGGACGATGAACTCCTTGTGTTCTCCTCGGGTGGCAACATCGTGCGGATGGGCGTCACCGAGATCTCCCAGCAGGGCCGCGCCGCGACGGGCGTGCGAGTGGCGCGCCTGGCCGAAGGTGAGAGCGTCGTGGCAGTGGCGCGGGTGCTCGAGACCGACGCTCCCGACGCCGACGACGGCAGCGAGGCGGGCTGACATGGCCCGGCGCGTCGCGTTCGACACGGAACCGGTGGTGAGTCGACGCGAGCGGTTGCGCCGGCGTCGCGACCTGGCCGTGGCTCCGGTCGGGAGCAGCAACCGGCGTAGCTACCGCCAGACCGTCACCAAGGTCGATCTCTGGTCGGTCCTCAAGATCTCGGCGTGCTTCTACCTCGGTGCGCTCGTGGTGACACTCGCGGCGGCGATCGCGCTGTGGGAGATCGCACGGGTGGCCGGCGTCGTCGACAGCATCCAGCACTTCATGCGCCAGCTGCTCGGATCGAACGACTTCACGTTCCTGTCCTGGCGGCTGCTCCGCGGCTTCACCCTGCTCGGCCTGGTGTTCGTGTCCCTGGCAATCGTGGTGACGGTCGTGGCCGCGGCGTTCTACAACCTCTTCGCCGAGATCATGGGCGGCGTCGTGATCACCGTGGTCGAAGAGGACACCGGGCGCTGAGTTTCGCTGGGTGCCGGATCGGCGCCCGCTGGTACGATGCGCCGCTTCGGTAGGGGGCTATAGCTCAGTTGGTTAGAGCGCATCCCTGATAAGGATGAGGTCGATGGTTCGAATCCATCTAGCCCCACCATCGTTCCCCCTGGTCAGAGCGTTTTCGTCGGCTCCAGCTTCTTCGCCGCCGGAGTTTCGTGCCACAAACGTGCCACAAGCATCCGGCTCTGCCGGGCTCTCGCGGTCACTGAAGGACGCTCGCGCGACGCCGTCTTCGGCGGGCCTACATGCAGCTGTCCGCGCACCTCGGTGATCTGCCGGGCGGCGGTCACGGTCTTGTGAAGCGGGTTGACGTCGCGGCGGCGGAGCCCGGTGGGCTCACCGAGGCGAAGCGACGAGTACGCAGCGACGTAGATGAGCGCGCGGTCGCGTTCCGGAATGTGCGCGGCGATGGTGTCGACCTGGTCCGTCGGGTGCGTTGCTCTCCCGCCGTTGACGCCGCGACGCCGATGTCGGCGACGACGCCCTCTGCCGCGACGACGCGCCCGACCATCGCGGCAACGCGAATCGCATTGGCGCGGCTCACCAGTCCGATTTCGTCCATGCGCCAATC
The DNA here is from genome assembly GCA_036787815.1 of Actinomycetota bacterium. Lineage (GTDB taxonomy): Bacteria > Actinomycetota > Acidimicrobiia > IMCC26256 > PALSA-610 > DATBAK01. The sequence goes on along the minus strand of DAIQOP010000049.1, from coordinate 8,488 downwards.
CCACCAAGACACCCACCAAGAGGCCCACCAGAGAACCGTCAGCGCAGGTCACAGCGCCACGCGGCCGAGCAGTTCGACGCGCCGGGTGGGGCGCCGAGCTGGTTTCGATCGTGGCCGAAGAGCGCTTCTACGACCTCGACGGGCCCCTCGTCCGGATCACCACCCCGCACATCCCGTTGCCCGCGGCGAACGACCTCGAGGACGCGGCGCTCCCGAGCGTGGCTCGGATCGTCGAGACCGTCCGGAAGAACATGGGCTGAGAGACACAGTGTTCAAGCCGTGCTATTCGAGTGACGCCGGATCGATCCCGGTGCCGCCGGCGGCGCTGCTGGCGTAGGCGGCCAGCGCGAAACGCAAGACGTCGACGGCTTCTCGGCCGCTCCAGAGCATGGGGCCTGCGCCCGTGTGGAGCCATCGCAACCAGTGACGTCCGGAGTCGCGGAAGCTGCTGGCCCAGTCGTCGTCGAGCGCGTGGTACGAGCGCATCTCGCCGTCGGCGTAGACCTCGAGGCTCGGCTGCTGGATGCCACGACCGGTGCAGCGGTTCACGCGCGCGTATCCGCGGCGGCCGGTGACCTCCCACCGCTCGTCGTTCGTGTAGTAGTCGGAGCGGAGGTACATGTCGATCGCGAGGGTGATGTCCCACACGCCCCGGATCCCGTTCGCGTGTTCCCACACGATGGTGGTGGGCGCGTCGATGTCGAAGCCGGGCCCCACCTCCGTACGCCCGACCCACGCGCGTACTTCGGTGATCGGGCCGAACAGCCAGAGCGCCGTGGCGAGCTTGTGCCATCCGTCGTCGAAGACGAGGATCCCGCGACCGCTGCGCATCTGCCGGATCTGCCACTCGTAGCTGCTCGCGGGCACGTCCCAACCGCCGCGTCCGCTGGCCACCATCTTCATGTGGTAGCCGCTCACCTCACCGAGCTCGCCCGACTCGACCGTCTCCTTGAGCTTCCGCAGCGGCTCGTAGAAGAGGTAGTTCTCCATCACGCGCAGCAGCCGGTCGTTCGCGACGGCCGCGTCGAGCATCCGTTGCGCGCCGGCGAGGTCGTTGCACATGGGCTTCTGCAGGTTGACGTGCCAGCCGTAGCCCAACAGCTCGACGACTCCCTCGGTGTGGAGCGGAATCGGCAGGAGGCCTTCGACGGCGTCGACCTCGAGACCGCTGGCCGCGAGCTCGGCCGCCGACGCGAACGTCCGCGCCCCGGGCCAGTCGCGTCGGCGTTGCTCGCGGCGCTCCTCGCTCGGATCGACGAGCGCGACCACCTCGACGTCGGGATTGTCGACATACGCACGCATGTTGAGGTCGTAGATGCGTCCGAGCCCGACGAACGCGGCGCGCACGGGGCGGTTGTACGGGGTGAAGCTCATGGGTCGCGCTCTTCCTGCCAGACTCGATCGTGTGATCCGGGAGGCCAGTCTCCACCAGCACACGCGGGATGATCTCGCACCGGCGGGGCGTTGGATCAGCCGTGCAGGTTGAGATCTGGTCCGACGTCGTCTGCCCGTGGTGTTACATCGGCAAGCGCCGGTTCGAGAAGGCGGTCGCGTCGTTCGGCCACCCGGTCGAGGTGGTCTGGCGCAGCTACGAGCTCGACCCGGGCGCGCGGCCGGTGCGTGAGGGGTCTTCGGTCGAGCGGATCGCCCGCAAGTACGGAATCACCGTCGAGGCGGCCGCGGCGCAGTACGAGCGCATCACCGATCTGGCCCGGGCCGAGGGGCTCGACTACCACCTGGATCGGGCCCGGTCCGGTCGCTCCTTCGACGCCCATCGCCTCCTGCACCTCGCCAAGGAGCGCGGCATCCAGGACGCGGTCAAGGAACGGCTGCTGGCCGGCTACCTCCAGGAGGGTGTCGCCATCGGCCTCCCGGAGGAGCTGGCCCCGCTCGCGGTGTCGGCCGGCCTCGACGCGGACGCGGTCGCGGCAGTGCTGGCCGGCGACGCGTACGGCGAGGCGGTTCGCGCCGACGAGGCGCGGGCCCTCGAGATCGGGATCACCGGTGTGCCGTTCTTCGTGATCGACGGGCGCTTCGCGATACCGGGAGCGCAGGATCCCGACACCATCCTCGCGGTGCTCGAGCGGGCGCGGCAGCGGCGGATCCAGGAGGACCGCGCCGGATGAGCGCGTGAGCCGAGCGATCCGCGATGCTCGTGCCATGACGACGCTCCGCGAGACCGCCCGCGACCTGTTCGACGTGGTGGATCACAACGCCCGCGAGGCGCGCGGCGAGCCGGTGCCCCAGGCAACGGTGGACGCCTTGGTCGCAGCCGGCCTGCACGCGGTCATGACGCCGCGCGCCGTGGGCGGGCTGGAAGCTTCGGTGGTGGAGGCCATCGACGTGTTCGCGGAGATCGCTCGGGCCGACGGCTCCGCGGGATGGTGCCTGATGGCGAACGCGGCCACGATCGCGTTCTTCGGGGCGTGGGCACCCGACGACTTCGCGAAGCCGTTGCTCGCCGACGGCGTCCCGCTCGCCGCCGGGCAGTTCGCGCCGAACGGTGTCGCGGCGCCCGAGGGTGAGGGCTACCGCATCACCGGCGACTACCACTTCGGCAGCGGGGTGCGGCACTCGGCATGGGTGGGCGCCGGTGTCGTGACCGAACCGACCGACGGCACCGACGCGCAGCTCCTCTTCGCGCTGATGCCGGCTGCGGAAGTGCAGTTCACGGGGAACTGGGATGTGCTCGGACTCCAGAGCACCGCGAGCTGGGACTACTCGATCCACGACGTGTGGGTGCCGTCGAGCGCAACCTTCGATTTCTTCGCGCCCGTGCGCCGGCGCGGTGGCGCGGTCTACGAGCTCGGCGTGATGGGCCTCACCTCGGCCGGGCACGCGGGGTTCGCACTCGGCGTCGTGCGGCGGGCGCTCGACGAGCTCGCGGCGATCGCCCGCTCGAAGCAGCGGATGGGGTCGTCCGCCGCGCTGCGCGACAGCGAGCGTTTCCTCGTCGAGCTGGCCAACCTCGAAGCCCGGGCACGCGCCGCGGCGTCGTGGGTGCACGAGCGCTTCGCCGCTGCAGAGCGCACCGCACTCGAGACCGGGTCGGTCGACCCGACTGAGGTGGCGCTCGCCCGCCAAGCGACCGTGCACGCCACCCAGGACGGCGCCGACGTCGTCCGCAGGGCCTACCTCCTCGCCGGCACCGACGCGCTGCGGGCCGGTCCGTTGCAGACCTGCTTTCGCGACATCCACGCCGGCTCGCAGCACTTCTTCGCCGGCGATGTCGCGAGCATCGAGCTCGGACGAGCACTCCTGGCCGACTGAGACCGGGGATAGCGTTCGCGCGGTGACCCGGGGGCGACGAGCGTGACGGTGTTGGTGACCGGCGGCACGGGTTTCGTCGGCTCGCACGTCGCGGCGCGTCTCGTCGCATCCGGCCGGGAAGTGCGACTCCTCGTTCGCGACCCCGCGAAGTTGGCTCGCGTGCCGGCGCTGCGCGACGCTCGGCCGACCGACGTCGTCGTCGTCGACGTCACCGATCGCGAGAGTGTCGAACGCGCGCTCGAGGGCTGCACCGCAGTCGTGCACTCCGCCGCACACGTGTCGCTCTCGGAACGCGACGCCGCGCGCGCCGAAGCCGTCAACATCGGTGGCACCCGCCTGGTCGTCGGCGCGGCGGCCGAGCGGGAGATCGTGACGGTGTACGTGTCGAGCGTGTCGGTCTTCGGCGTCGGGCACGAGCGGGCCACGATCGATACCCCGCTGACCGACACGGGCGGCGCCTACACGCGATCGAAGGTCGCGGCCGAGCGGAGCGTGCGCGAGTTGCAGCAGCGGGGCGCGCCGGTCTCGGTCGTGTATCCCTCGGGCGTGCTCGGCCCCGACGTCCCCGATCTGGGGCCCACCTACCAGGGACTCATCGGGTGGCTGCGCACGCCGCCGCGGACGACGTCGGGGTCGTCGATCGTCGACGTGCGCGACGTCGCGTTCGCGGTGGAACGCGCCCTCGATGCCGCGCCCGGCCGGTGGATGCTGGGCGGCGCCTTCCTCACGTGGACCGAGGTACGCGCCGCGCTCGCGCGGGTGACGGGCGTGCGGCGGCCGGCGATGCGGGTGTCCGGCCCTGCGCTGCGATTCGCCGGCCGGGCGGGAGATCTCGTCAAGCGGGTGGTGCCCTTCGACTACCCGCTGACCTACGAGGCAATGGCCATGGCGACACAGGCGTGCCCCTACGACAGTGACGCGACCTGCCGGGCACTCGGCGTGCAGTGGCGCGCGGTCGACGACACGCTCGCCGACTCGATCCGCTGGCTTGCCGCCGCGGGCCATCTCAAGTCGAACCTCGCCGGCACGCTCGCCGCACGCTGAGAGGTGGCGAACCGCTACGGCTCGATCACGGCCCACCCGCGACGCTGCAACTCGGCCGCGAGCTGCGAGGCGGGCATGCGACGGAGCGTCTGCTCGTCCTTCGAGAGCCGGGGCGCGGGGACCACCGGCGCCGTCGGCGAGTCACCGTCGGCTGCGGCCTCGGCTTCCTGGAGTTGCTCGATGAACGCGTCGGCCTCGTCGCGCGTGAACTTGCCGCCGGCCTGGCGTTGCGTGAAGTGCATCGGGCCGCGCGCGTCGCGAAAGTCGATGTGGCCGGCCTCCTGGAGGAGACCGAGCAGCTCCTTCACCTGACGCGCCGACGCGGGTGGGCCCGACTGCTGTCCGAATGCCATGGGGCATTCTCGCCGATGGCTACGACAGCGTCGCGACCTTCGGCCACGGGTTCTCGCGTTCGACCGCGAGCGCGACGTCGAAGAGCAGCTCGTCGGCGTGGTGGCGTGTGAGCACCTGCATCCCGATCGGGAGGCCGTCGACGAACCCGCTCGGGATCGAGACGGCGGGGTTGCCGTAGATGTTGGAGATGATCGTGAGCGCACCCATGTGCACGAGATCGGGGAACCGCTCCGACGTGATGTCGAGCAACGCCGACGGGAGCTTCGGGAACGCCGCGGCCGCGAGCCGCACCCCGCCCATCACTCCCCGAAAACCGAGTCGCGCGACGCGGTTGGCTTTGGCCGAGTCGATGAAGCTCGCCGACGGGCTGCTCATGGGTGAGTCGGCCGCGAACGCCGGACCGGGATTCGTGGCCGCGATCACGAAGTCGACGTCGTCGAAGGCCGCGGCCATGGCTTCGTTCGCACGGATCCGCTGCTGCTCGGCGACCGCCGCGGTGTGCAGGTTGTACATCGACTGCGACAGCAGCAGCCCGATCGCGATCTCGTCGGTGAGGTCGGGCGCGCACCCGGGCCAGAGGTCGCCGAGATCGGCGAGCAGGGTGGCGAGGTTGCCCATCATCCACTGCGCGGCGAGGTTCGGGACTTCGATCGTGAGGTCGACCTCGATCATGCCGGTCGCGGCGATCAGTGCGGCGGCCGATTCGCGGACGCGTTCCTCGACGCCGGGCTCGAGGGTCACGCCGCCGAGCGCCGGCACGATCGCGACCCGCCGGCCTCTGAGCTCGTTGGACCCGAGGCCCGCTTCCCACCCCGGGCGCGCGGGCAGGCTCGTCGGGTCGGCCGAGTCGTATCCGGCGCACACGTCGAAGTAGCGGGCCGCGTCGCGCACCGAACGCGCGAGGCACCCGAGCACCACCGTGCCGGGGCGGAAGTACGCGTTCGGACCGCGGGGGATCCGGCCGTACGTTCCCTTCATGCCGAGCAGCCCCGTGTAGCCGGCCGGAATGCGGATCGAGCCGCCTCCGTCGCCGCCCGTCGCGAGCGTGACGAGCCCTCCGGCGACGGCCGCCGAGCTCCCGGCCGACGACCCTCCCACGGTTCGCCCGTGGCGCCACGGGTTGTGGGTGACGCCGTTGAGCTTCGTGACGCTCACGTTCAATCCACCGAACTCGCTCGCGGTGGTGAGCCCGACCGGAACGGCGCCGCCGGCGCCGAGCAGCCGTTCGATCACGGTGCTCGTGCGGGTGGCCACCCGGTCCCGGTAGACGAGTGATCCTTCGGTCGCGGGCCACCCGGCCACCGGCTCGAGCTCCTTCACGCCGACGGGCAGGCCGCCGAACGGTCGCGAGACGTCGGCGTTGCCGGCTGCCTCCCACGCGCGCGTCGGGTCGAGATGCGAGAACGCGTTGATGGAGCTGCGCGAGATCGCGGCGAGCGTGGCCTCCAACTCCTCGCGAGGGGAGCGTTCACCACGTCGGAACGCGTCGACGAGTGAGCAGGCGTCGTCGGTCCAGGGGGAGTCGGTCACGGGCCGATGATGTCACCTGCCGTGGGGTCCGGCACGACCCGGATCCGGTTTCTCCGCGGCCTCGCGCCAGTTCTCGACCGCTTCGCGGGCGCAGAACAGAGCCACGAGCGCGGCCGCGGCCGGGTCGGCCCACCAGAGGCCGGCGATCGAGTTCAGCGCGAGCGCGACGAGGATGCCGGTCGCGAGGCAGCCATCGAGGAAGGTCATCGAGGCTTCGGCCGCGAGCGGTGTGCTGTCGGCCTTGATGGCGATGCGGTGCTTCAGCCGGGCGAGCCCGAACATGACGACCGCGGTGATCGCGAGATAACCGATCCCGAGCGGCGAGGAGTCGGCCGCTTCACCCGTCGAGATGTTGTAGATGCTCGCCGCGGTGAGGTACACGGCGAGCACCGCGAACGAGACCGCGACGAGGCGCAGGGAACGTCCGACGCGCCCGCGCGCGTCGTGGTCGGCGATGTACCACACGACGACCACCGACGCGAACACCTCGACGAGCGAGTCGAGACCGAATGCGATCAGTGCGAGGGAACCGGCCGCGACACCGAGGCCGATGGTGACGAACACCTCCATGAGGTTCCAGGCGATCGTCGCGTACTGCAGCCGCCGGCCCCGGAGAAGGAGCGCCATGTGGGCTTCGTCCGAGAGCTCCATCTCCTCCATCCTCCGATCGCCCGGGCAAGGATGCCGCATCGAGCGCGCTTCTCCCTGGCCATGTCGAGAATCGGCTTCCGGCTTCCGGCTTCCGGCTTCCGGCTTCCGGCTCGCCGGCGCGTCACCCGGATGACCGACGCGCGGCGCGTCAGCTCCCGAAGTCCCAGCCCTCGCCTCGGTGGTAGCGCGACAGCACGTTCTTCGCGATGAGGATCTTGTGCACTTCGTCGGGGCCGTCGGCGATGCGCAGCGTGCGTGCACCCTGGTACATCGCGGCGAGCGGCAGATCACCCGACACGCCGGCCGCGCCCCACACCTGGATCGCGCGGTCGACGACGCGTTCGTAGGCCGCGGGCACGAACACCTTGATCGCCGAGATGTCGGTGCGCGGGTCGGCGCCGGCCGCCATCTTCTCGGCACAGTGGATCGTCATGAGGCGCGCGGCCTGGATGTCGATGTACGACTCGGCGATGAAGCCCTGGATGAACTGCTTGGTCTCGAGCAGCCCGCCGTGGACCTCGCGCGCCATCGCCCGCTCGACCATGAGGTCGAACGCGCGCCACATCTGCCCGATCGAGTTCATGCAGTGGTACACGCGGCCCGCACCCAACCGGTCCTGCGCCGCCTGGTGACCGCTGCCCCGGCTCCCGAGCTGGTTGCCGATCGGGACGCGCACGTCGTCGTAGATGATCTCGCAGTGGTCGCTCTCGACGCCCCACACGTTGATTCCACGCACGATGTTCACACCGGGTGCCTTGCTCGGCACGATGATCTGCGTCATGCGGCTACTGGTGTCGCTCGCGCCCTCGACGTCTTCGGTGCGGCACATGACGATGAAGAAGTCGGCCCGCTTGCCGTTCGACGTGAACCACTTGTGGCCGTTGATGACCCACTCTTCGCCGTCGCGACGCGCGGTGGTCTTGAGCGAGCGGGGATCGGACCCGGGCTGGTCCGGTTCGGTCATCGAGAATCCGGATTCGAGCTTGCCCTCGATGAGCGGGATCAACCACTGCTGCTTCTGCTCTTCGGTGCCGTACTTCACGAGGATCGTCTGGTTGCCGGAGTTCGGGGCCACGACACCGAACAGCGAGGCCGCGCCGATCGCGTACGCGAGCACCTCGTTCATGTACGCGAGCTCGAGGAAATCGAGGCCTGCGCCCCCGTACTCGGTCGGGAGATGGGGGGCCCACAGCCCGGCCTGCTTCACGACGCTCTTGATGTGCTCGCGGATCTCGCCGGCCTGCTCGAGGTCGCCCGGGGTGAGCCGTGTGTTGGAGCGGCGGGCCCACAGGAGGTTCTCGTTGGGGAGGATCTCCCGGTTGACGATCTGGGCCGTGAGCGCGCGCACCTCGTTGACACGCTCGGAGACCGTCGGGATGGGTTGCACGTTCATGAGCATGGGCACCGTCCTTGTCGCCGCAGTCTGCCCGAACGACCGGATCGCTGCCGGAGGCGTGACCTTCGACCCTGGTCGGCGTCGCGGGGGCTCCTTATCGTCGGGCCATGACATCGTTCGGGCTCGATGCGCTGAGCACGCAGGAATGCGAGTCGTTGCTCGCCAACCACTCCTTCGGCCGGGTCGCGGTGTGGAGCGGTGAGCATCCGGCGGTGCTGCCGGTGTTGTACCGGCTGCTCGACG
>DAIQOP010000048.1:558-18752 GCA_036787815.1 Actinomycetota bacterium | reverse complement strand
TCGTCGTAGGTGATCGGCAGGTCGCGCTTCGGCGTCGTACCGCTGTTCCCCGTGGTCGCGTTCGTCCCCGATTTGTTGCTCTTCCGACCGCCGAGGAACACCGCGACCAACACGATGACCAACGCGATCGCGAGGAACGGCGCGTAGCGGGCCAGTGCGCCGCGTCGGCGGGTGGGAGGGGGCGGTGCCTGCATGATCGGTGTCTCCCTGCTCAGGACTGGTCGAGGATCGAAGGGCGGGTGGAGGCTTGGGCGCGGGGCTACTGGGTCGAGCCGCTTCGGGCGATCGCGGCCTCGGTCGTGCCGAGGTACGAGGCGACGACGCGAGGATCGTTGACCACCTCGGAGGGCGATCCGTCGGTGACGACCTCGCCGAGATCGAGGGCGACGATGCGGTCGGCGATCGACAGCAGCAGTGGCACGTCGTGCTCGATCACGAGGAGGCTCGCCCCGGTCTCGTCGCGGATCCGGAGCAGCAGCGGGCCGAGAGCCTCCGCCTCGCGCTGGGCGATGCCGGACGACGGTTCGTCGAGAAGGAGCACCGTCGGTTCGTGCGCGAGCACGCACGCGAGGTCGACGATGCGGCGGCTCCCCGTCGAGAGCTCGCGGGTGAGCTTGTCGCGGAAGTCGGTGATGCCGAGCAGCTCGAGCAGCTGCTCGACGCGTTGGTGGATGTGGAGCTCCGAGTCGGCGACCGACGGCAGGTGCAGCGCGGCGGCGATCGGGTCGCGCACCTCGACGCGGCGTTCGAGCGCGACCGCGACCGTCTCCGCGACGGTGAGCGCGGGGAACAGCCGGCCGTCCTGGAACGACCGCCCGAGCCCGAGGCGGGCGCGTGCCGCCGCGTTCAGGCGCGTGATGTCGCGCGGGCCGACGCCGGATCCGTCGTCGAGGACGATCGCGCCGGTGTCCGCGGTGAGGAAGCCGGAGATGACGTCGAAGAGCGTCGTCTTCCCGGCGCCGTTGGGTCCGAGGAACCCGAGCAGCTCGCCGGGGCCGACGTCGAGCGCGACGTCGCTCAGCGCGCTCACCCCACCGAAGCTCTTGCTCACCCCGCGCAGCGCCAACCGCGCCGGAGGCGCTTCGTGGGTGGCGGGGTGGTCGCCGTTCGTCGCGGGCGCGTGCACGGGTAGGGGTGCGGCTGCGGGCGCGGCGGCCGTGGCGACGGTCGCGGCACCTTCCAGGAACACCGAGCGCAGCACGTCGGGGCGGGAGAGCAGCTCGGCGGTCGGTCCGTGGAAGCGGATCTCGCCCTTCTCCATGAAGTACGCGGTCTCGGCGAGCGTGAGCGCGAGGTTCACCGACTGCTCGACGAGGATGATCGTCGTCCCCTGGGCGCGGATCTCGTGCACGATCGGGAGCAACTGCTCGACGACGGCCGGGGCGAGGCCCAGCGACAGCTCGTCGATCATCAGCAGCCGGGGCCGAGTGACGAACGCCATGCCGAGCGTCAGCATCTGCTGCTGGCCGCCGGAGAGGTTGCCCGCAGCCTCGTCGAGTCGCTCACGCAACACGGGGAAGAGCGAGAGCACGTGCTCGATCCCGTCGTGTGTGCGCTCGCGGTCGTGGCGGTGCAACCAGCCGGCGAGGCGCAGGTTCTCCGCGACCGTGAGGGACGGGAACACCCCGGCACCGCCCGGCACCTGCACCACGCCGCGGGCTGCGACCTCGTTCGGCGGCGCGTAGGTCATGTCGCGACCGTCGAACACGATCGCGCCGTTGGTCGCCTCGATCACACCCGAGATCGCCTTGAGCAGCGTCGACTTGCCCGCCCCGTTGGTGCCGAGGAGCGCGACGATCTCGCCCTCGTCGATCTCGAAGTCGACGTGGAAGAGCACCTGCACGCCGTCGTAGCCGACGTCGAGGTTGCGGACGAGGAGCAGCTTCGCGAGGCCCTGGCGGCGCAGGTACGCGACCTCGGCCTGCGCGGCCGTCGACGTCCAGACGCGGTTGATGTCGGACTTCACGTAGAGCGAGGCCGACGCGAGCGTCCACGCGCCGATGAGGAAGATCGGCACCATGAGCAGCAGGCCCTGGCGGATGCCGAAGTGATCCGCGATGTACCCGACGAGCTCGAGCGCGAGCACGCCCGGAATGACGAACAGCGACGACATCGAATAGCCGAGCGATCGCACCTTCGGCGGGATACAGAGGCTCAACGACGCGAAGATGCCCGGCGCCAGGAGCGAGACGATGCCCGAGATCAGGATGTTCATCGCGATCGCGAGCCAGAGGTAGGGCGTGAGCGCGAACAGCATGAACGCGCCGGCCACGAGCACCCCGACCACCGCGAGCAGCCGGAGGCCGAGGCCCGGGTCCTTCAACATCAGGCGCGAGGCGAGCGGGATACCGAGGCTGAGCCCGATCACCGCTGCCGGCTCGGTGGCCGCGCCGATGAAGCCCCGCGCGCGCTCGTCGAGGTGGAAGACCTGGTCGTAGTAGAGCGCGGTGAGGGTGACGAGCCCGATGATCGACGACGCGAGGAACGGCAGCGAGTACCAGATGCGGCGCAAGGTGCGCACCTGCCAGAGGATGCGCACCGATTCCGCGAACGACGGCGGCACCTCGTCGGTCGCGATGGCTTCCGCGCTCGCACCCGCGGCCTTGCGTTCCCAGTGCCCGCGCAACGGCTCCTTGAGGCGCAGCCCGAGGATCACGAAGACGATGGTGGGGAGCACGAAGACGAAGAACGGTGTGCGCCACCCGAACCAGAACGCGAGGAGTCCACCGGCGAACGCGCCGACGAACGAGCCGACGGCGGTGCCGATGCGGTGGAAGCCGTAGACGTCGGCCCGCTTCTCGATGGGGTAGTAGTCGGCGATCAGCCCGTTGTGCGTGGGCGTGACGACGGCACGGCCCATGCCGGAGCCGCTGCGCGCGATCCACAGCATCCACACGGTGACCGACAGTCCGGTGACGATCCCGAACACAGCCCACACCGCCGCACCCAACACCGCGATGCGGGCGCGCGGCAAGCGGTCGGAGTAGTAGGCGAGGGGGATCTCGAGCAGGAGGCCGCCGAGCAACGTGAGCGCGATGAGGGTGAGGATTCCCTGGTCGGTCAGGTGGAACGCGTCGCGGATGTCGGGCACGAGCACGCCGAACGCGGCGCGGTCGAGCTCGTCGACCGCGTTGAGCCCGAACAGGACGATGATGGGGAAGAGCGCCTCGCCGAGCGTGAGATCGGTGAAGTACTGCCGCGGCGTACGCGGCTTGTGCAGGGAGATCTTGCCGAGATCGACACCGAGGATCTTCACGGCGTCGGCTCCGCCATGGCGGGTTCCGGGTCCGGTTCCGTCGTGGCCGGCGCGGCACTGCCCGCTCGCGGCGCGTCGACGAGCGTGTCGGCGAGCAGGCTCGGTACCCGGATGCCGCGGCGGCGCGCGAACCAGCGCAACGCGGCGTCGCGGCCGTCGCCGATCGCACCGCCGAGCCCGCCGGGCAGGAGCATCAGCACGAGGAGCATGCCCGCGCCCGTTGCGAGGAACGACCACTCGGACGGCAGGAACCAGTCGATGCCCTGCACGTAGATCGCGCCCGCGATCGCGCCCGACATCGAACCCAGCCCGCCGACCACGACCATCGAGAAGACCCGGAGTGCGGCCTCGGGCTGGAAGTTCGCGAGGTCGAGCGCGCGTTGCTGATGGACGAAGAGTGCACCGGCGACGCCTGAGATGAATCCCGAGGTCGCGAACGCGATGACGACGGCCCGGCGCGCGTCGATGCCGTACGACTCGGCCGCGCGCTCGTTCTCGCGCGTCCCGATGAGCACGCGCCCGGTGCGCGTGGTGCGCAACCCGCGCACCGCGACGAGGGTGAACCCCAGCATCACGATGATCAGCACGTAGAACCGCGTCTCGCTCCCGACCGAGATGGTCCCGAAGACCTGGGTGCGCTCGATGCGGCCCTTGGGGAGCAACGCGGAGAAGAACTGCGGGTTGAGGAAGTAGCTCGAGGTGACGAGTGCGAGGGCGAGGGTGGTGACGGCGAAGGTGAGGCCTCGAGCCCGGAGGGTCGGCAGGCCGACGGCCGTCATCACGATCGCGCCGACGACGCCGCCGAGCAGCAGCGCGAGCGAGAGGTCCCAGTGGTACCGGGTGGTGACCGAGCCCGCGGCCGCCGCCGCGATCCCGACCACCGCGACCTGCCCCAGGCTCACCTGCCCGGCCCAACCGGTGAGGACGACCAGGGAGATCCCGATCATCGCGAAGATGCCGATCGTGCCCGCGAGCAGCACGCGGCTCTCGCCCATGAACACGGGGACCGCGACCACGCCGCCGAGCACCAACGCGCCGAGGACCCACTGCGCGATCCGCACTTCGCGGACGCCGCGCAGCTCCGCGGGGATCGGCCGAGTCTCCCGTGTCGCCTGCCACGACGACATCTCGCCGTCGCCGACCCGGTTCGATCCGCGGCTGCGGACGAAGAGCACCGCACCGACGATGATCAACGCGATCACCGCGTCGCGGTAGGCGTCCTGGTTCCACGCGTACTTCACGGTCTGGCCGACGATCCCGAGCCCGACGGCCGCGCTCACGATCGTCGGCATGCGTTCCATGCGACCGATGACGGCCGCGCCGAGCGCGGGGAGGAGCACCTCTGGGCCGAGCACCCGGCCGATGCTGACGCCGACGACCCCGGCGCGCAGGAAGAGGCCGACGAACGCGAGCACCGACGAGATGATCCACACGACCGTGTGCAGGCGCTTGACCGGGACGCCGAGCAACAGCGCCCGGCTGGCGCTCTCGGCGCTGCCGCGCAACCCGACGCCGATCGCGCTCGCCCGCATGAAGATCGCGAGGGCGATGAGCACGACGGGCACCACCACGAACACCGCGACGTCGCTGCCGTTGAACGTCTGCTGCCCGAACGCGAACGACGCCTTGAACGGCGGGTCGTACTGGTCGGAGTTGAGCGCGCCGAACCAGCCGGGCATGAACAGGCTGACCGCGACGAGGATCTGCGCGATCCCGATGGTCGCGACGGTGAGGATGAGACGAGGCGCCGCGAAGAACCGGCGCACGAACACCGTCTCGACCAGCGCACCGAGCACGGCGGAAGCCAAGAGGCCGAGTGGGAAGGCGAGCCAGATGCTCCAGCCCTTGGCGAGGACGAGCAGCACCGCGAGCAGCGACGGCACGACGCCCAGGTCGGCCTGGGCGAAGTTGATGATGCGATTGGCGCGGTAGGTGAGCGCGAGCCCGACGGCGACGAGCGCGGAGAGGAGGCCCAGCTCGGCGCCGCTGAGCGCGACACCCCAGGGCACGTGCCGCCAGACGAGCCGCGATCCGGCGAGCATGAGCAGCAGCGGCGCGACCGCCGAGGCCGTGCGGGCGACGGCTCTGTCACGCGCCACGCCGAGCACGAGGACCCCGCGCTCGGCGCTCGCTTGCGCTGCCCGCTCCCCCCGAAGCCTCGTCACCGACTCTCCTCACCGCCCGGGCCGGCGGTCGGTGCCGGGGGTCGGGTGCGCCATCGTCGCGCACGCGGGCGGGTCGTCGGGGGCACGGCCGGGTGCGTGGAGGCATCGGTCGCGGGCCGCAGCAGCAGGCGCAGCGAGGTCGACATCGTCGCGGCCGAGGTCTCGGGAGTGAGCGCGCGCCGGACGCGGAGGAAGTGCCACGTGTCCGACGACGTGAGCGTGTCGCAGGCGTCGAGCGCGTGGGCGCGGACGTCGGCGTCGAGCTCGGCGAGCTCGATCGCGAACACCCGCGCGAGCTCGGAACGCCCGAGGTGGCGCGCGGTTTCGGAGGACGCGGCGAGCGCGGGGGAGAACGGTTCCTGCAGCGTCGCGGCCCGGGCGACCGGCGCGATCGCCTCGAGCACCCGGGCCCGCTGGTCGACGAAGGCCGCGAGCCGGGTCTCGAACGGTCCCGAAGCCGGGAGCTCGCAGGTGAGGGCGAGGACCCCGCCCCGATGCTCACGCGCCGCCGCCAGGAAGAGGTCGTCGAGGTCGTCGAAGTGCACGTAGACCGAGCGCAACGAGATGCCGGCCCGCTCGGCGATCCGTCCCGCCGTGGGCCGGAGGTCGCCCTCCTTGATGAGGGCCAGGAGCGCACGGACCACGGCCTCGCGGGTGCGCGCTGCCCGCGCCGTCCGTCCGTCGAGGGTCGGCTGCCCAGCCGGGCTCGGGACGTGCACGGGCGGACCCTACGGTTCATTCACACCCTGTGCAACGGCCTCTCGCTCCTCGACGCGGCCGGCGACGGCTCGCCCCTTCGCGGTTCGGGTCGGTGCCGGTAGCTTCGGCGCATGACGCGCATGGGTGACCTGACGGGCCGGGTGGTGCTGGTCACCGGGGGCAACAGCGGGATCGGGCTGGCGATCGCGCACGCGTGCACGGCGGCGGGCGCCGACATCGCGATCTGGGGTACGAATCCCGACAAGAACGCGGCCGCGGAAGCGGAGCTCGCCGCGACCGGGCGACGGGTGTTCGCGTCGATCACCGACGTCGGCGACGAAGCAGCCGTGGTCGCCGGGATGGCGGCGACGGTCGCCGCGCTGGGCGCGGTCGACTGCTGCTTCGCGAACGCGGGTGTCGGCGGGTTCACCCCGTTCCTCGACATGAGCCTCGCGGAGTGGCGGCGCGTCACGCGCGTCAACCTCGACGGCGCGTTCCTCACCTTGCGCGAGGCCGCGAGGCACATGGTCGCCCGCGGCGACGGAGGATCGCTGGTCGCGATCTCGTCGATCTCCGCGCTCGACGGCGCCCCCGCGATGGAGCACTACGCGTCGGCGAAGGCCGGGCTGCTCTCACTCATGCGCGCGCTGGCGGTCGAGCTGGCCCGCCACCGCATCCGGTGCAACTCGTTGCTGCCGGGCTGGGTCGAGACCGAGATGAACGCGGCGATCTGGAAGGGCGGGAGCAGGATCGTCGACGCGACCACCCGGCGCACGCCCGTGCGCCGTTGGGCCGACCCCTCCGACATGGGCGCGGCCGCGGTGTTCCTCGCCGACCCGGGCTACCTCTTCCACACCGGCGACCAGCTCGTCGTCGACGGCGGTTACTCGATCTTCTGAGCCGTGAGCCGGTTACCCGGCCTGCTTCTTCACGGCATCGGCGGCCGCGGCCGCCGCGTCGGGGTCGAGGTAGCGACCCTTGACACCGAGCGCGCTCACGGTGCCCGTCGGTGCGAGGTCGGCGTCGAGCTCGTACACGAGCGGCATCCCCGTGGGGATGTTGAGCTCGATGACGTCGGCGTCGCTCATGCCGTCGAGGTGCTTCACGAGCGCGCGCAGGCTGTTGCCGTGCGCGGCGACGAGCACCACCTTGCCGGCGCGCAGATCGGGCACGATCGCGTCGTACCAGTAGGGGAGCATGCGGGTGACGACGTCACGCAGGCATTCCGATCGTGGCAGCACGTCGCGCGGGAGGTCGGCGTAGCGCCCGTCGATGCCCGACGTCGGGTCGCTCGGATCGAGCGGAGGCGGCGGGACGTCGTAGCTGCGCCGCCACACCTTCACCTGGTCAGCGCCGAACTCGGCCGCCGTCGCCTTCTTGTCCTTGCCCTGGAGCGAGCCGTAATGGCGTTCGTTCAGGCGCCACGACCGGCGCACGGGGATCCACTTGCGCTCGAGCTCGTCGAGCGCGAGCTCGGCGGTGCGGATCGCGCGCAGCTGCACCGAGGTGTGCAGCACGTCGGGCGCGATGCCCGCGTCGCGCAGCTGGCGCCCACCGTGCGTCGCCTCGGCGCGGCCCCGGTCGGTGAGGTCGACGTCGACCCACCCCGTGAAGAGGCCTGTGAGGTTCCACTCGCTCTGCCCATGGCGCAGCAACACCAGCGTCGACGTCACGGCCGAGAAGCTACCTGTCGCGTTGTCGGACGTTGCGGTTGAGCGGTGGAGTAGTCGGTCGGCCCACGCGTCGGCAACGCGAATTCTGCTCGTTCGCGTTGGTTGTCGGCGCAACCAACGCGAACACCGACTCTTTCGCACCCGCGGCAGGGGCAGCGAGTCGCAGCGCCGGGCTTGAGTGCTGACTTCGGAGTGCGCCGAGGACGAGGCGGTTCCGCGGGGCCGTCGTGCCTACGACCCGTGAAGTCGGCGGCCGCGACGGCGGTTCAAGCGCCCGTTCTCGCGCCAGAGACACGGCACCAGGCAGGTGCCGGCGAACGCGAGACCGACGACGAGGAAGAACACGCCCAGGTAGACCACCTGCGAGTTACTCGGGCCGAACAGCACCTCTTGACGCTATCGCGCTCTCCGCGCGCGGCACACCACGCAGTCCGCGGTGGGGTCGGGCGGTAGCTTCCGCCGATGAGCGAGCTGCATGTCGTGAGCCTGTACACCCATGGCTGAACACGACAACACCTTCGAGGCGGTGGCGCCGACCTACGACGCGATACGGCCGGCCTATCCCGAGGCGGTGTTCGACACGATCGAGTCGTATCTGTCGTCGGTCGCTCGGCATCCGCATGTGCTCGAGGTCGGCGTCGGAACGGGTCAAGCGACCGTCCAAATGGCTGCTCGCGAGTGGCGAGTCTTCGGCGTCGAACCCGGAGCGCAGCTCGCGGCGACGGCTCGTTCCCGCCTCGCCGCCCACGACCTCGTCACCGTGGCAACCGCGACCTTCGAAGCCATCGACGTGGCGGACGCGAGCTTCGATCTCGTCGCGTCGGCAACCGCGTGGCACTGGGTCGATCCGAAGGTCGGGTACGCCAAGGCGCACCGCGTACTCGAGCCCGACGGCGCGATCGCGCTCTGGTGGAACGCACACGTTCCCGACACGACCGATCCCCGTTGGGAGCCCGTCCGGACGGCCTACGAACGCGCCGCCCCTGAGCTGGCGCGCCTCGCGCGCCTCACGCCGGATCGACCCGACTACGACCCGGCAGGCGAGCTCCACGATTGCGGACGCTTCGAAGCGGTCGAGCAGCACATCTTCTCGTTCTCGCTCGCGTACTCCGCACGCGAGTTTCTGGATCTGATCAGCACCTACGCGAGCCACCGCCATCTCGACCCGCCGCGCAGGCAGCGCCTCGTCGCCGAGCTCACCGACGTCATCGACGGCGAGCTCGGCGGCACCGTCGTCAAGCCGTACGAGGCGCAGCTCGTGCTCGCCCGACCGATCAGATAGCGGTGTCTGCGGTCCACGCCGGTCGCGAGAGCCAAACCGGCCGAGAACCGAAGACGCTACGAGCACACGCGCAAACGCCCGCGCCGGCATCCATCAGGCAGTCAGGAGCGTTCGGTTCGAACGCGACCTTCGGGATCGGCTCCGTGCTCGTTCAGTGTGTAGAAACGCAGCTGCAGCCCGTCGGGATCATCGAAGGTCATGATGTAGCCGATTGGGGCCTCGATCACCGCCGAGTGTGAGACCGCGAGTTCATCGAGACGTCTGACCCAATGTTCGATGTCGGAACGGTCGCGCAGCATGATGGCGAAGGGATCGAACCCGGCGATTCCGTTCGCCGCTGCGGCGTTCTCGCGCAACGCAAGCGTGAGATCGCCTTTCGAACGGTAGGAGACGCCGCGGACGACACCATCCTCATCGTCACGAAACTCCATCAACGGGTCGAGGTCGAAGACACGCTCATACCAGGCGCGGCTTCGCACGAGATCGGAGACGGGGATCTTGATGTGGTGAAGACCGAGAATCTCACCGATTCTCTGCTCATGCCCCTGCGCCACGAGCACATGATGCCTGTTCTACGTTCGTGATGCGAGGAGGGCAGCCCTTACCATTGGCGCGCCACCCGTGGCGGTAGTTTCCGGTCCGTGGAGATCGTGACGCTGTGCACCGGGAACGCCGCCAGGTCGGTGATGGCCGGTGCCCTGCTGGAAGAGCACGTCCCAGGAGCGTCCATCACCACAAGCGGAACGCATGTGCTGAACGCAGAGTATGACGACGCTCCTGTCCTGGACTAGGTGCTGGGTAACGTCGTTCTGTGCAAAGGCTGTGGACAGTCGAATTCGCGCTTGTCGTCGTTGTGGCAGTCACCGCGGCGATTGGAGCCGTCACACTCGTCAGTGGCGGTTCGGTGATCGTGGTCGTGGTGGCCTGGGCGATCATGGTCGCTGCGATATTTCAGCAACGGCATGTGAGACGACGAGAGCGATGACCGTCCCTCGCGCCCGCTCGACACGCTCAGTTCGAGGAGGGACGGCCTCCATCCGTGCGACGGTGGCAGCTACCCCTGCAATCACCCCGGCTCGTCATTGCCGGCCGCGGTAGAACCGCACGGCGACCGTCACCGTTGCCCCCAAAATGGCGGCGCTGACGACTACCGAAACAACGTCAAGCGTCACGCGACCTGTCCGGCTCGCCGGTACTGCATGTAAACGCCGGCCTCGGCGAGCACGCCGACAGCACAGATGACCGCAGTCGTCCACCAGTTGTGGCCCCAAGCCTTCTGGGACACGACCACGGTGAGAAGGATCCCTACTGGAATGAGGAAGACACCGACGAAACGACGACGACGACTCATGCCGGCGACGGTACCTGGAAGCTGACCGCGTTCCGCTTTCCGACGTTGCGCAATCGGGAGCTAACTTGCCGCGCGTGGAATCGTGACGTTGTGCACCGGAAACGCCGCCCGGTCGGTGATGGGTGCACTTCGAAGAAGGTCAATGACTCGGTTGCTCTGGAAGCGGTGCAAACGCATGAGGATCGTGCTGCGAATGTCCGGTGACGCATCCGACTCCGCGGCCGTGATGAGTGCAGGGACCGTGCGCGGGTCGTCGCGCCCGCGGGCGATGAGACGGTCGATGACCTCGATGCGAACCATCCAGTCGGGGTCGAGCAGGCCGGCGAGCAACTCGTCCGGTGAATGCATCGCTTGAGCCTTGGCGGTCGCGAGGGATCGTGCCCGCCGCTCGGCTTCGAACCTCGGGTCGTCGTCGTAGTGGATCGGAATGCCTTTTACCGGTCCGATGTCGATCGTGTGTGGCTGGTCCTCCGGCGGTAATTCGCCGCCAGGTCGGTCGTTCGTCATCGCGAACCGGCGACGGTAAGGGCGAACGTCAAAGCGAGAGTACCGATGAGTCCGAGAGCGAGCTTGTGCCAGAGCAGGTGACCAAATCGGAGTGTCTCGACGCCTTCGACGGGCGCAGGCTCCCCTCGCCACGCACCCGGGTCGCCGATGTGGTGCCACGCGACGCGCAGTGTGCTCGGCGCGTTGACGAGACCCTTGGCCGCGAGCGTCAGCAGACCGACCAGCACAATCGTGAAAGCGACTTCTCCGGCCACTCGATTGATTGCGGTAGCGACGAGTATGACTCCGAGCCACATCATCGAATCGTGCAGCACGAATCTCCAGGGATGCTCGATCGGCTTGCCCTTCCGTCGCAGGGCGCGGATGGCCGCAAGGCGCCATGAGAGCGGAAGCAGCATGAGCGCAAGCGCGATCGTCAAACGCACCCGGAGATTCTCGCGCCGTTCGGAAATGCCTCTGGACGGGCGGTCTGCCGGTAGTTTCCGACCCGTGGAGATCGTGACGCTGTGTACGGGGAACGCCGCCCGGTCGGTGATGGCCGGTGCCTTACTGGAAGAACACGTACCCGGCGCGTCCATCACCACAAGCGGAACGCACGTGATCGAGGGCATGCCGATGAGTTGGCGCACCCGCGATGCGATCGTCGGGCTCGGGCTCGAGGTCCCGATGCACCGCAGCCGCCAGGCCACCGTCGAAGAGCTCGACCGCGCCGACCTGGTGATCGCCCTCGCGTGTGAGCACGTTGCCTGGATGCGGCGCGTGCATCCGCGTGCCGCGCCCCGCACGGCGACGCTCAAGCGCCTGGCGCGCGACCTCGCGTCGGGGCCCGAACCGCTGGCCGAGCGGGTGGAGGCGCTGCACCTCGAATCCGTGACTCTCGAACCGTGGGAGGACGTGATCGACCCCGCCGGCGGCGACGTCGACGTCTTCCACGAGACCGCCCGCGAGATTCAAGCGCTCATCCACTCACTCGCAGCGCGGCTGCAACCGGGCTGACGCGGCTGCACGAAAACGGTCCCGCGGGACCGTTTCCGAACGCTCCTTCGCTGTCGTACTCCGGGCGCATACTCACTTCGGCGGTTCCGACGAGTGGAGGTGTGGTGCTCGATCAACGAGTTGACGACTCGCTGGCGACGACGGCGACGGAGCGGTTGGAAGCCGATGTGCAGACCGGCGCGGCGTCGCTCGCGGCGGCAACGTGCGAGTGGCTGTTGCGGATCGCCGAGCTCGATCGCCGGGAGGCGTGGGCATCGTGGGAGTGCCGCTCGATGGCGCACTGGCTCTCGTGGAAGTGCGCCGTCAGCATCCGCACCGGCCGCGAGCACGTGCGCGTTGCCCGCGATCTGGAGCGGTTGCCTCGCGTCCGTGCGGAGTTCTCGGCGGGCCGACTGTCGTATTCGAAGGTGCGCGCCCTCAGCCGCCTGGTCACGGAGCCCGAGCTCGAGGCCGATCTCGTCGAACTCGCCCTTGCCGCCACCGCTTCACAGCTCGACACGATTGCCGCGGGCTGCGCGCGGGTGCGGAGGAACAACGATCCCGAGCGCGAGCAGGTCAATCACGACGAGCGTGGGCTCTCGGTGGTGCTCGACGATGATGGGCGCGGCACCCTCACGATGCGCGGACCGGTCGACCTGGTGGCCGAGTTCATGGTGGCGATCAGCGCCGCGGTCGGCAACGAGAGCGCGAACGACGGTGAAGACATCGCATGCCGGCGGTTCGACGCCGCGCTCGCGATCGCGCGCAGATACATCGAGCCGGCTCCGGACGCGTTGGTGCCCACGACGGTCGTCGTTCGCGCCGAAGGGTCGACTGCAGGCGATTCCGATGACGACGCACCGGCGACCGTGCACCGCATGCCGATCAGCCGCGCCGCATACGAGCGGTTCCGTTGCGACGCGGCCGTCGCGGTCGAGCGGGTGCTCGATGACGGCAGTATCGAACGGTCGCGCACGGTCGACGCCATTCCCCGGCGGATACGCCGCGCGGTGCGGAACCGCGATCTCGGGTGCTGCCGATGGCCGGGATGCGACGCGCGTGCGTCGGTGCAGCTCCATCACATCGTGTGGCGATCACGATCGGGTGCGAACACGAAGGAGAACCTCGTGTCCTTGTGCCACTACCATCATCGTGCGATTCACCACCGCGGATGGTCGATCGTCGGCAATGCGAACGGCGTACTCCGGTTCGTCGACAGCCGCGGTCGAATCGCCGATGAACGAACCGGTCGAAGAGCACCGGTGCTGCAGGGAGCGCTCGCAAGAGCCCAGGAGGCGAGCGGCTTCACGCCGAATCCGTCGACGATCGCGACCGCGCTCGGCGATCGCCTCGAACGCGAGTGGGCGATCGGCGTGATCTGCGACAACGAAGAGGCGCTCCACCGCCGCAACTGACGGAGACGGTCCCGCGGGACCGTCTCCGTCATGCGAAGGCGGGCATGACCTCGCGGGCGAACAGCTCGAGAGTCTCGGGTGCCGCACGGTCGTGGGTGAAGAACACGAAGAACGTAAATCCCTGCTCCACCCGCTCGCGGATGCGGGCGATGATCGTGTCGGGAGTGCCGACGAAACCGCCCGCGTCAAGCCCCCAACCGGGGCCCGGGAACCGGTGGGCCGCACGCGCCTGCGCGTCGACCAGCGCGGAGTCGTCGGCCGCGAGCACGAGCACCGACTCGATCGACAGCCGCAGCGACGCGGGGTCGCGGCCGATCGCGGTGCATTCGCGCGCCAGCGCGGCCCGCTTGGTGTCGAGCTCGGCGAGGGCATAGGTGGGGCAGTTCCACACGTCGGCGTAACGCGCGACGAGCGGCAGGGTGCGGCGCTCGCCGGCCCCTCCCACGTGGATCGGCGGTCGCGGTTGCTGCACCGCGCGTGGCCGCACCGGGAAGTCGCGCAGAGCGAAGCGCGGCCCGGCGGTCGTCACCGACTCTTCGGCGAAGCTCCGGGTCACGATCTCGAGGGTCTCCGCGAGCAGCTCGGTCCGCTCGGCCACGGTGCCCCACGCCATCGCCGCCCGGTCGTGCTCGGGCGCGTACGAGCCGCTCCCGAGCCCGAGCTCGAGACGCCCACCCGAGATCACGTCGAGCGTGGTGGCCATCTTGGCGAGCAGGGCCGGGTGGCGAAAGGTCGCCGACAGCACGAGGTGGCCGACCCTGAGCCGCTCGGTCTGCGCGAGCACCGCCGTCGCCAGCGTCCAGCCCTCGAGCGCAGGGACCTCGGGGAGCTGGGGCCCGTAGAGATGGTCGAAGAACCAGATCGAGTGGTAGCCGAGCGCTTCGCAGGCCTCGGCGCGCGCACGGATCTGCCCGTAGTCGAAGCCGAGCTGCGGCACGTAGATCCCGAACTCGACCTTCTGATCCGGTGCCGCCGCCGTCGCCATTCCCGGCCACCTCCTGAGGGTGATGCGGAGAGTAGCTATCGTGCCCGCGCAATGAGCGCTCCCGACATCGAAGAACAACTCCTCGCGCCCGGCGGCATGTTCGAGCTCGAGGAAGCCGACGTGCTCGGCGAGCCGATGATGGTGTTCAAGTCGCGGGTGCGCAGCCTGCGCGATCTGCTCGTCGGTGCGCGGCGCTTCGGCGATGCCGAGTACCTCGCGTTCACCGACGGCACGACCTGGCGGCGTTTCACGTTCGCCGAGCACGAACGCCTCGTCGCGTCCACCGCGACGGTGCTCCGCGACGAGTACGGCGTCGGGCCCGGCGACCGCGTCGCGATCCTGGGTGCCAACTCGCCGGAGTGGATCGTCACGTTCTGGGCCACGATCAGCCTCGGCGCGATCGCGGTCGGCCTCAACGGATGGTCGACCGGCCCGGAGATCCGCTACGGGGTCGACGACAGCGATCCGAAGGTCCTCGTGGCCGACGCCCGCCGCCTGGCACGCCTCGAAGGTGCCGACCCCGGCGTGCCCGTCGTCGAGATGGAGACCGGGTTCGACGCGCTGTGGCACGCGCACCCCGACGCCCCGCTCCCCGAGACCGAGATCCACGACGACGATCCCGCGCTGATCCTCTACACGTCGGGAACGACCGGTCGCCCGAAGGGCGCGGTGCACACGCACGGCAACGTCGGCGCGCTGCTCGCGATGACCTTCTTCCATGGTGCGCGCGGCTTCATGCTGCGGCCGCCGCCCGCCGACGCGTTGCCGACGTGTCAGCTCATGACGAGCCCGCTGTTCCACGTGTCGGGCCTGCACACCGGCGCGATCGCGTTCATGGCGACGGGCATCCGATCGGTGTGGCTCGTCGGCCGGTTCGATCCGCTCGTCGCGGCGAAGGTGATCGAGCAGGAACGGTGCACGGGTTGGAGCATCACCGAGACGGTGTTGCACCGCATGGTGAACCATCCCGAGATCCACCAGTTCGACATCTCGTCGCTCCGCCAGATCGGCGGGGGAGGGTCGCCGGTGTCGCCGAGCCTGCAGCGGCGGACGCGCGACATCTTCCCGAACGCGGGCGCGTCGATGGGGCTCGGGTACGGGCTCACCGAGTGCACCGCGCTGGCGACGGTCTGCTCGGGGCAGGAGCTCATCGACCATCCGCTCTCGTGCGGCACGCCGTTGCCGACGGTGCAGCTCGAGATTCGCGATCTCGCCACGGGCGAGGCTCTCCCCGAGCGTGTCGAGGGCGAGGTGTGCATCCGCTCGCCGGGAGTGATGCTCGGATACTGGCGCAACCCGGAGGCGACGGCCGCGTCGATCGGTCCCGGGCGATGGCTGCGGACCGGCGACGTCGGTCATCTCGACGACGGCCGGCTGTACCTGTCGTCCCGCCGGCGCGACCTCATCCTGCGCGGCGGCGAGAACGTGTATCCCGTCGAGGTCGAGATGGGGATCGAGGAGCATCCCGACGTCGAGGAGTGTGCCGTCTTCGGAGTCGACGAGCCCGAGTTCGGCCAGGCCGTGAAGGCCGTCGTGGTGCCGCGCCCCGGTTGCGCGCTCGACGCCGAGGGGCTGCGCGCGTTCACCGCGGCGCGCCTCTCGTACTACAAGGTGCCGACGCAATGGGAGATCCGCACCGAGCCGCTGCCGCGCAACGCGTCGGGGAAGCTCACCAAGGAAGCCCTCCGCACCGGTGCCGCCGCGCCGTTCGTCGAGGAGTAGGAAGCCGTGCCGCTCGACCTCGCGGAGCTCATCGCTCCCGCGCACACCGCGCTCGTGTTGCAGGAAGTGCAGAACGGCGTGGTCGGCACGCCCTCAGCGTTGCCGGCACTCGCCGAGGCGGCGGCGGCCGTCGATCTGATCGGGCATTGCGCGCAGCTCGCGCGTGCGGCGAGAGCCGCGGGCATCCCCGTGTTCCACTGCACGGCCGAGACGCGCGACGACGGCAAGGGTGCCAACCGCAACGCACGCCTCTTCGCCGGGATCGCCCGTTCGCCGGTGAAGATCTCACCCGGGTCCGAGGCGGTGCAGGTGCCCGCGGAGATCGGGGTGGCGCCGGGCGACGTCGTGCTCCCGCGCTATCACGGCCTCGGGCCCATGACCGGCACGCAACTCGACCCGATGCTGCGGAACCTCGGTGTGCGCTCCGTCGTCGGCGTCGGTGTGTCGGTGAACATCGGGATCACGAGCCTCACCTTCGACGCCGTCAACTGGGGCTACCAGATCGTGCTCGCCTCCGACGCCGTGGCCGGCGTGCCGCCCGAGTTCGCGGCGGCGGTGATGGAGAACACGTTGTCGCTGGTCGCGACCATCGCGACGACGGCGCAGATCGTCGAGGTGTGGGAACGGGCCGCTGCTGGTGCCGGCTCGGGAATCTGACGGGGCGTCAGGTCTAAGCTCGCAAGATGCCGACCGCACCCACGAATCTGCCGACGATCCCGCCGATCATCTCCGTCGACGACCACGTCATCGAGCCTGCCGGCGTGTGGCAGGACCGCCTTCCGGCCAAGTTCAAGGACATCGGGCCGAAGATCGTCCGGAGCAAGACGAAGTCGATGAGCTTCGTCGGCGGAGTGTTCTCCTACGAGGAGGCCGGCCCCGGCGAAGACGGCAGGTGGTGCGACTGGTGGCACTGCGAAGACCTGCGTTCGCCGCTCACGCGCCTCTCGGCCGCGGCCGGCTACCCGCGCGACGAGATCACGGTCACGCCCATCACGATGGACGACATGCGGCCGGGCTGCTGGAGCCAGAAGGAACGGCTCGAGGACATGGACGTCAACCATGTCGAGGCGTCGCTCGCGTTCCCGAGCTTCCCGCGCTTTTGCGGGCAGACCTTCCTCGAGCGTCGCGACAAGGAGCTCGCCGACCTCTGCGTGAAGGCCTACAACGACTGGATGTTCGACGAGTGGTGCGCGGGCACCGGCGGGCGGCTGATCCCGCTGCCGATCGTGCAGCTCTGGGACGCGAAGCTCGCGGCCGACGAGGTGCGCCGCAACGCGGCACGCGGCGGTCGGTCGGTGTGCTTCAGCGAGATCCCGCCGTTCCTCGGGTTGCCGTCGGTGCACGACGCCGAGGGCTACTGGGATCCGTTCTTCGCCGCGTGCGCGGAGACCGGCACGGTCGTCTCGATGCACATCGGCTCGTCGTCGAAGATGCCGTCGACGTCGGCCGACGCGCCCGCGGCGGTCGGTTCCACGCTCACCTACATGAACGCGGCGATGTCGCTCACCGACTTCCTGATGTCGGGCCTCTTCGAGCGGTACCCGAAGCTCGTCGTCGCGTACTCCGAAGGTCAGATCGGTTGGATCCCCTACGTGCTCGAGCGGGCCGACAAGGTCTGGGAGGACAACCGGGGTTGGGGCGGGGTCGCCGACAAGGTGCTCAGGCCGCCCTCGGAGTACTACGCGGAGCACGTCTACGGCTGCTTCTTCGACGACCCGCACGGCCTGCAGTCACTGGACGCGATCGGTGTCGACACCGTGACCTTCGAGACCGACTACCCGCACAGCGACTCGACGTGGCCCGACACCGAAGCCGTCGCGCAGCGGCAGATGGCGGGCCTCGACGACGTCACGATCCGCAAGCTCGTGCGCGGCAACGCCATCCGCATGCTCCAGCTCGACTTCGAGCCGTAACGACGTTCGGGGCGCCGAGCGTTCGGGCGGAGACGCTCAGCTTCCGGAGCTGGTCGTGATCCCGCCGCCGGCGGTACCCGATGCGGATCCGGTCGCGAGTCCGTTGTTCGCGGTCGCGGTGGCGAACGGGTCCGTGGGGAAGCCGTTGTTGTCGTCGTCGCCGTAGCCGTCGTCTCCGCCGCGGTTCGCGACGGTCGGGCTCGTGGCCGGAGTCTTCGACGCGGCCGCGTTCGTGGCGCCGAGGTGTTGGA
>DAIQOP010000048.1:0-548 GCA_036787815.1 Actinomycetota bacterium | reverse complement strand
ACAGGCGGCGATGCTGCCGACCGCGACTCCCACCCGCGACCGGGCGGCGACGTGGCGGACCGGTCGCCGGGTCGGTCGTGGGGTCGACCGTCCCGGCGCCGGTCGCGCGGGACGCGGCGCCTGGTTGGGCGGTTGGGGTTCGTTCGGCGTCGCGTTCACACTCCGAGCGTAGGAATCGAAGTTGTGTTTGCCGTGGGAGGAACCTGGGAGATCCCGCAGAACCGTGCCCTCAGAACCGTGCCCGGCGGACTCCTGGCCGACCGCTACGGCCAGAGGCCCCGGGCGGCGATCGCCTCGCCGACCCGCTCGACGGCGACCGCGTGCGCAGCCCGGCGCAACGACACGCCGAGAGCCTCGCTGCGGGCCCACATCGAGAGGAACGCCTCTTCGAGGTAGCGGTGGAAGCGGTCGGACGCGAGGCCCTGCTCCCACGTGAAGCCCTGGCGGTTCTGCGCCCACTCGAAGTACGAGACCGTGACCCCACCGGCATTGGCGAGGATGTCGGGGATCACCACGACGCCCCGTTCGGCCAGCACCGCGTCGGCGCC
>DAIQOP010000047.1:0-18765 GCA_036787815.1 Actinomycetota bacterium | reverse complement strand
GGCGTCGGACTGCTCGCGCCCCGCGATCTCATGCTGAAGCCGGGCCTCCGCCTGCTCGATGTCGGTTGCGGGCCGGGCAACATCACGATCGATCTCGCGACGCGCGTGAGCCCGGGCCGAGTGATCGGCATCGACCGCGCCGAGACGGTGGTCGAAACGGCACGGGCGGAAGCGAGCCGCCAGGGAGCCGCCGGCATCGAGTTCGAGGTTGCCGACGTGTACGCACTCCCCTACGCCGACGGTACGTTCGACGTCGTGCATGCGCACCAGGTGCTGCAACACCTCGCCGACCCGGTCGCGGCGTTGCGCGAGATGCGGCGGGTGTGCAGTGCCGGCGGAGTCCTCGCGGCGCGCGACGGCGACTACGCGGCGATGACCTGGTTCCCCGAGAGCGACGGAATGGCGCGGTGGCTCGACATGTACCGCGCGGTCGCGCGGAGCAACAGTGGAGAGCCCGACGCGGGGCGCCGCCTGTTGGGCTGGGCCCACGCCGCCGGTTTCTCCGACGTGCGCACCTCGGCCTCCGCGTGGTGCTACGCGACGCCCGATGAGCGAGAGTGGTGGGGCGGCCTCTGGGCCGACCGCGTGGCGATCTCGGGCCTCGGCGACCAGGCCGTCGAGGCCGGGATCGCGACCCGCGCAGAGCTCGAGGCGATGGCCGATGCCTGGCGTCGATGGGCGCGCGAGCCCGACGGGTGGTTCGCGGTCCTGCACGGCGAGATCCTCTGCTCGCCGTAGACCCGCGTCCTCACGCGCGCTGGCGCAGCGTCTCCACTCCGGCCCCGGTGCAATCGTCGAGCGCGTGCGCGCGCCCGACCATGGCCAACACCAAGGACATCGCCGGACCCGAGACTTCCGGGCCCTCGCCGCTCGACCAATCGACGTCGGTGGCCGTGAGCTTCAGCCCCTCCAGGCGCTTCTTCGCGCGCAACGGAGCACCGGTCTTCTTGTACATCTCGGCGAGGGTCACGAGGTGCTCGGCCGGGTGCTCACCCTTCGCCCCGAGCGGCCGCCGGATGTCTTCCCCGTGCACCATCACCTCGCCCAGCGCGACGTAGGCCGGGCCCGGCGGCTTCCGGGTGCTCGTGATCACACCGTCGAAGCGCTGCTTGACCTCGGCCGGCGTTCCCGACGCGAACTGACGCAGGTCTCTGTCGACGAAGCGGTCGAAGCTGAAGCCCGACATGACGAATCCCGGGAAGAAGTGCCCCGCGGTGATGTGGGCCGCGGCGATCAGGTGGCCGACGAGCTCCTGCACGTTCCATTTGTCGCACCAGGTGGGTTGGGACCACTGCTCGGGTGTCAACGTGCCGAGGAACTCCGCGAGATTCGCTCGTTCGGCATGGATCATTGGCATCAGGTCGGCCATCGCCAGCTCCTCACAGACATCGGTCGTTGTCGCACGGATTCAGTAATCGAGCGCGGAGTACCAGTCGCCGCGTCCCTGCGGCGTGAGGTCGAGCACGTTCCACGTCGCGCACAGCGCGTCGATGCCGCGCTCGTGCACGTCGGTGTCGATCTGCGGGCGCGCCGTGTAGCGGTGCCGCACCGCGCCCGTCTCGTCGCGGTCGAAGACCGACACGGTGGAGATCTGCCCGCCGTCGTCGAGCTCGCTGCCGAGGTCGAGCTTGAAGGTGCTCGTCCCCGCGCTCAACAGGCGCAGCTGGTTCCAGCCCCGCCGGCGCGCGTGCGCACGGAGTGGTGCCGGATCGGCGGCGGCGACGACCACGAAGTCGACGTTCTGCTTCAGGTGACGCGCGAGACCGTTGAACCCGTCGATCCACATCGTGCACATCGGGCACGGGCCGGCATGGGCCTTGCCGAACATGAAGTGGTAGACGACGAGCGAACGCCCTGGAGCGGTGAACAGGTCGTGGATTCGCACCTCGTTCACCGGGTCGTCACCCGCGTCGAGATCGCTCGGGCCCTCGAGGAACGTGTAGTCGTCGACGACCGGTCCGGGCGGGAGCGCGCGGCGCAACGCCGCGACCCGCTCACGGTTCTCGATCAACTCCACCTCGGCGAGCCGCAGCGCTTCGCGGCGTTGCCGGTACTCCTCCGATTCGGCCAGCCTCGTGTACTGCATCGCCCAGACCTCCCCCACGACCCGGCCTCGTATTTAAGCGAACGCTAACACGTTGGCCTCGCGGACTCCAGGGCAGTGATCCGGTTCGACGGCGTGAGCGAATAGCCCGACGTTCGAGCCGAAGGGGGAGGCCATGCGTCGCATCGTTGCCGCGCTGGCGGTCGCGATCGGGATCACGCTGATCGCGCTCACGCGGAGATTCACGCGCTCCCCACGACCTGACCGGGCACCGACGCCGCTACGGGATCGCGGAGATGCGATCGAGAAAGCGCGCCGCGATCGGGCCCGCGACCAGCCCGCCTTCGGCGCCACCGACGACGAGCACCGCGAACGCGACATCGCCGCGGTAACCCACGAGCCACGCGTACACCGTCCGCGAGGGCTTCCCGCCCGCAAACTCGGCCGTGCCCGTCTTCGCGTGCGTTCCCTGCGGGAGGCCTTGTCCCGACGCGGTCCCGGTCTCGACGGCCGCCGCCATCATCGAGCGCAGCCCGGCAACCACGTTCGCCCGGAGCGCCTGACCACGAGCCTGGGCTGCGGCTCCGACGGCGACGAGGGACACAGCATGCAACCGACCACTGTCGACGGTCGCGGCCACGGTGGCGAGTGCAAGCGGCGAGACGACCGTGGCGCCACCATCGGACGCGACGACCGCGCGTTCGGCGATCGATATGGGCGCGACCACCGAACCGGTGAACGCCGGCCGTCCGAGGTCGATCGTCGCTCCGAGCCCCAGCTCCGTCGCGGCAGCCGTGAAGCTGGCGTTCGCCAACCGCGCGCCGAGCGTGGCGAAGGCGGTGTTGCACGATTGCGCGAACGCCTGCGCCAAGGTTGCGGCCGACTGCGGGTGACCGCCGAAGTTCGAGACGACGGTGC
The DNA here is from genome assembly GCA_036787815.1 of Actinomycetota bacterium. Taxonomy (GTDB): domain Bacteria; phylum Actinomycetota; class Acidimicrobiia; order IMCC26256; family PALSA-610; genus DATBAK01. The sequence continues at coordinate 15,803 of DAIQOP010000047.1, read as the reverse complement.
CGCCGATGGAGACCGAGCCGGGGCACGTCACCGCGGTGGCCGGCGTGAACCCATGCTCGAGGAGCGCAGTCGCGGTCACGAGCTTGAAGGTCGAGCCGGTCGGATACCGCGCGGTGAGCGCGTCGTCGGCCGGGAGGCCGCCACGGCTCGCATAGGCCAGGATCTCACCCGTCGAGGCGCGCATCGCGACGAGGTCGGCAGGCTTGCCGACTCCGCCGAGGGCGAGCTCGGCGGCGCGTTGCACGGCACGGTCGATGCTCGACACCGCGGGCGCGCGGCGCGCTGTCGTCGTCGTCGGTGCCGTCGCGTGCGACGAGCTCCCACACGCGGTGGCGGCGACGAGGCACGCGACGGCACCGCGGCGACCACACGCCCGCCCGAGCTCACCCGTCGATAGGCCGGCGGCGTTCGTCATCGCGCATCATCATGCGTCTTCCGGGTTACGCGGTCGCGACAGGGTCGGGCACGGACGCGTGGCTCGCGTCGCGGTCGAATGTCGTGCCGAGGTCGTACGCCTGGTCGAGGTACTGCCGTATCACCTCCGGCGGGGCGGAGGTCGCTGCGTAGAAGTAGACGTGCTCGACGTCTTGGATGCCGGGGAAGCGGAAGCCCCAGTCGTCGATGACCTTGCCGATGGCGTCGCGGACGCCGGCGTCATAGGCGTTCTTGTCGAAGATCGTCGACGTCATGATGAGCGCGCGCTTGTGGTGCAACAGCGGGATGCGTCCGTTCACGTCTCCGTGCCAGCCGGCCGACGTCAGCCCGAACGCGAAATCCAAGGTCCACACGCGGTCGATCCAGCCCTTGAGGATCGACGGGAAGCTGCAGAAGTGGATCGGCGCCACGAACGCGAGCGCGTCCGCGGCGGCGACCTTCGCCTGTTGGGCGAGGACGTCCTTGGGCATACGGCTGCGGATGAGCGCGGCGATCTCGGCCAGCGACACGACTGCATCACCCGGGCGCGCAAGTCCATCATCTCGAGGATGTCGCCGGGGATGTCGGCACTGATGTAGCTCGCGGCGTCCCGGTCTCGGAACACCGGGTCGAACTTCACCGCGTACAGGTCGACGACCTCGCTGGTGTGGCCGGCGTCTCGCAGCCCGTCGGTGAACCGTCCGAGGACGGCGTGGCAGAACGAGTGCGGGTTCTGATGCGCATAGATCGTCAAGACCTTCATGGGACTCCTCACTTGCCTCGTCCCCACCCAGCACCATGCGCCTTCTCGCCTCTCCCCGGCCAGAGCCCTCCGTCACATCGGCGGCAGCCGCGCTCCGGGACCTCCGGCCCTGTCGGGAATCCGCCGCGCGGCGCACGTTGGAAACGAGCCCCGCGGCCCGCGTGCACAGCACGCCGTCGTGGGGAACGAGAGGAGAAGGAGATGCGCCTTTCGAAGACAGACATCATCGCGAGCGGCCTGGTCGGGGTCGCGGGGCTGCTGTACGTACTGTGGGCCATCGGCTCGGCTCCCCCGGGCATGAGCGGCACCAAGGTGACCGGGCTCGTGGTCCTCGCGCTCGGCTTCGCGGCCTCGGCGAGCGCCGTCGTGCCCGCGTTCGACCATCTGCTCCACGGCAGCAAGGCCTACGTCGCCGTCGCGACCCTCATCGGGTTGGTCGCCCTCGCCGCCGGCGTACAAGTGCTGCTCGCCGGAAGCGAGACCGGGCTCGGCGTCCTGATGGTCACCATGCTCGTGCTCTGGCTGATCGCCACGATCCGCCACAGCCTCGACACCGCGGACATCGCCAAGGCCCACGAACAACGTCCGCACCTCGCTCGTCACGGGCGGTGACGCGTTCTCGGGCACCACACGGTGCGGCCCGACCGCCGCGCGATCCCGCGAATCCGGTCGCGCTCGGCAGAGCAGTTGTGACAACGTGGGGCCGTCGCAGCGCGTCGTGCCGTATCGGGAACGCGCAGGTTCGCGGGGCCGGAAAGAGGAGGTCGGATGATGCAGGACGGGACGACTTCGCGGCTCGTCGCTCTCTGCTTCGATGCGAACGATCCCCTCGGTCTCGCGCGTTTTTGGGCCGAGGCTCTGCACTGGGAGATCCACGACGAGACCCATGACGAGATCGGTCTCGTGCCGACGGATGGCACGAGATTCCCGATCCTGTTCCTGGCGGTTCCGGAGCCGAAGATGGGCACGAACCGTCTCCATCTCGATCTGACGACCACATCGATCGACGACCAGCAAGAGACGGTCACGAGGTTGGTCGAGCTCGGTGCCCACCACATCGACATCGGTCAGCGTCCCGAGGAAGGTCATGTCGTGCTCGCCGACCCCGAAGGCAACGAGTTCTGCGTCATCGGGCCGGACAACTCCTTCCTCGCCGGCTGCGAACGTCTCGGATCGATCACGTGCGACGGTACGCGGGAGGTCGGATACTTCTGGAGCGCAGCGCTCGGATGGCCGTTGGTCTGGGATCAGGACGAAGAGACCGCGATCCGCGCGCCGGACGGCACCGGTCCGCTCATCACCTGGGGAGGTCCGCCGCTTGCCCCGAAGATCGGGAAGAACAGGCTTCATCTCGACATCGCGCCGCCCGACCACGTCGAACAGCAAGCGGAGGTGGATCGCCTCGTCGCGCTTGGGGCGACTCGAATCGACATCGGCCAAGGCGATGTCGGTTGGGTGGTCATGGCCGATCCCGACGGCAACGAGTTCTGTGTGTTGAGCCCCCGATAGCGGGCCGCGGACCTGGGCGTTGCCCGGCGCAGCGCTGGGCACGTGATGACGAGATGTTCGTCTTTCGAACCCCGAACGACCAGGGAGACGTTGTCAATCCGACAACGAGCGGAGGGAGTGGGATTCGAACCCACGGGGCTCATCACCCAACGGTTTTCAAGACCGTCCCATTCGGCCGCTCTGGCATCCCTCCGTCGACCATTCTGACCGGTCGCGGCGGCGAGCAGCGAGCGAAGCGAGCACGCGACCAGACTCGCTCCGATACGCGTCGAGGAGGGCAAGCTTGCGAGCCCGACCTAGGAACGCGCCTACTTCGCCTCGACGCGGTCGAAGCCACAGATCGGGCGCAGCACGTCGGGTACCACGAACGCGCCGCCGGGATCCTGGTAATGCTCGAACAGGAACACGAGCGTGCGACCGATCGCGCACGCCGTGCCGTTGAGCGTGTGCGCGAGCTGGTTGCCTTCGACCGAGCGCACGCGCGTGTTGAGCCGCCGCGCGGAGAAGTCGAGGTAGTTGGAGCACGAGTGCGACTCGCGGTAGCGGCCCTCCGACGGCAGCCACACCTCCATGTCGTACTTCTTCGCGGCCGCCGGTCCGAGATCGCCGGCCGCGACGTTGATCACGCGGTAGGGCAGACCGAGATCGGTGAGGATCGACTCCTCGATCGCCACGAGCCGTTCGTGTTCCTCCCACGACTCGGCCGGATCGCAGTACGAGAACATCTCGATCTTGTCGAACTGGTGCACGCGGAAGATGCCCCGCGTGTCCTTGCCGTAGGTGCCCGCCTCACGACGGAAGTTCGACGAGAACCCCGCGTAGCGCGCCGGGAGCTCTTCGGGATCGAGGAGGTCGCCGCGGCGCAATGCGGAGAGCGGCACCTCGCTCGTGCCGGTGAGGAACAGCTCGCCGCCGTCGACCTCGTACACCTGCGCGCGGTCGGTCGGGAAGAAGCCGGCCTCTTCCATCGTGCGCTCCCGCACGAGCACCGGCGGCACGACCGGGGCGAACCCCTGCTCCACGAGCCGAGTCATGACCCACTGCACCAGCGCGAGCTCGATGAGCACCGCTTCTCGCATCACGTACGCGAACCGCGAGCCGCTCGCCTCGGCGCCGCGTGCCGAATCGACGAAGCCGAGCGCTTCGGAGAATGCCGCGTGGTCGAGCGCGGGAGCGGCAGGCGTGTCGCCGACCGTGCGAAGCACGACGAAGTCGTCCTCACCACCGTCGGGCACGGATGCATCGGCGGGATTCGGCACCTGCAACGCAAGCGCGGTGACCGCGCGCTCGATCTCGGCGAGCGTGCCTTCGGCGGTGGCGAGCTCCGTCTTGAGCCGGCCCGCGGCCTCGATGCGCTCCGCGCGTTCGTCGGGCTGCGCCTTGCCGATCGCCTTGGAAGCCGCGTTCTGGCGGGCGCGCAGCGCCTCGGCCTCCTGGCGCGCGGCACGGAAACGACCGTCGAGCTCGAGGAGCTCGTCGAGCAGGCCGGGCCGCACCCGCTTGCGCTCGATGCCCTCCCGGTACGCAGGTTCTTCGCGCAACCGGCGCAGGTCGATCACGCGAGCCCTCCGCCGCGCACCTGGCCGCGCAGCTCGTCGATCCAGGTGGCCGCGGCCCGCCACTCGCGCGACGCGGCGCGCCGCCGGCGCACGGTCGCGTCGCCGACCCCGCCGACGGGATACGAGCCGAGGAACTTCACCCGGCCCTTCGCCGCGAGGTTGCGAAGCGCATCGGCGACCAGCTCGTCGGAGATGTGGCCGTCGATGTCGATGAAGAAGCAGTAGTCGCCGAGGCTGCGCTTCGTCGGGCGCGATTCGAGCTTGGTGAGGTTGATCGCGCGCGCCGCGAACTCCTGGAGGATCGCGAGCAGCGAACCCGGCCGGTCGGCGCGCTGGAAGCACACGATCGTCGTCTTGTCGTGACCCGTCGGGGCGGGCACCCCGCGCCCGACCACGACGAAACGGGTGACGTTGTCGGCGTGGTCCTCGATCGCGGTGGCAATCACCTCGAGGCCGTAGATCTCGGCCGCGAGCACGTTGCAGATCGCGGCCAGGTCCGAACGGCGCGACTTGGAGACCTCGCGCGCCGCATCGCTCGTGGAGTTGGCGGCACGGAACTCGGCCTGTGGCAGCTTGCGGGCGAGGAACTCGCGGCACTGTGCGACCGCGTGGGGAAACGACAGCACGCGGCGCACGTCGCCGAGCGCGGTGCCGGGCCGGACGCAGAGGTCGAGCGAGACCGGCAGATCGATCTCCCGCTGGATGAGCAGCTCGCTCTCGAACGCCAGCGTGTCGAGGGTCACCGGCACCGAGCCCTCGATCATGTTCTCGATCGGGACGACCCCACCCTCGAAGTCGTTGCGCTCGACGGCCGCGATCACCTCGGGAACCGAGCTCTGCGGCACACGCTCACACGCGGCGAGGTCGGGCTGGGAGAGCAGTGCTTCCTCGGTGAACGTGCCGCGAGGCCCGAAATAGGTCACGCGCGTCACCCGACGATCGTAGGCGAGGCTCCCGTCCGTACACTGCCCATTGTGACGACGACATCGGAATCTGGCGGTGCCGGCTGGGCCACGGCGGTCGCTGCCGCGGAGGGCGAGCTGCGCGAGCGCGACGCCGTCGCGCGGCTCTTCGCCCACGACCACACGCTCTGGCAGGACGACCCCACCGAGGTCGCCAACCGGCTGGGCTGGCTCGACGAGCCGGAGCGGATGCAGGGCGAGGTCGACTCCCTCCTCGCGTTCGTGCGCGACCTCGAAGCCGACGAGCTCGACCATGTCGTGTGGTGCGGGATGGGCGGATCGAGCCTCTTCCCCGAGCTGCTCGTGGCCACGCTCGCCGCCGGGAAGGTGCAGCCGCGGCCCGGACCGGCCTTCACGGTGCTCGACAGCAGCCACCCGGCCGCCGTCGCACGGGTCGCCCACACAGTGCCGCTCGACCGCACGCTGTTCTGCTTCGCCTCGAAGTCGGGCGGCACCATCGAGACCCGGTCGCACCTCGAGTACTTCCGCACGCTCGTCGCCCGGCCGAGCCAGATCGTCGCGATCACCGATGCCGGATCCGCGCTCGACTCGCTCGCCCGCACCGACGGGTACCGCGCGGTGTTCAACGCCAACCCCGACATCGGCGGGCGCTACAGCGCGCTCTCACACTTCGGCATGGTGCCGGCCGCGATCCTGGGGCTCGACCTCGCGTCGATCCTGCGCGGCGCGATCGAGATGATCGAGCAGTGCCGCGATGCCGGTGGTCCGGGCGCCTCCATGGCGGCCGCGCTCGCCGCGGGTGTGCGCACCGGTCGGGACAAGCTCACGATCGAGGCGTGGGGCCCCTTCGGCGACTGGGTCGAGCAGCTCGTCGCGGAGTCGACCGGCAAGCACGGAACCGGGATCCTGCCGGTGGTGCGCGAACCGGTCGCCGCGGCCGATCGCTACGGCACCGACCGGCTCTTCGTCGGCTACGGCGGAGGGCGCGCGCCGGGCCGACCGACGATCGACCTGGGCGGTGCCTCGATCGACGGCGGGGGCGCGGCCCTCGGCGCCGAGGTCGTGCGGTGGGAGATCGCGATCGCGCTCGCGGGCGCGCTCATGGGCATCAATCCCTTCGACCAACCCGATGTCGAGGCGGCCAAGCACGCGGCGGGCACCGTGCTGGAGCAGGGCCTCCCCGACCTTGCCGTCACCCCGGTCGCCGACGCGCTCGCAACCGTGAAGACCGGCGACTACGTGGCGATCCAGGCCTTCGTCGACCCGGCGTCGAGCACGCTCGCCGCGTTCCAGTCGGCCCGCGTCGCGATCCGTGATCGCCTGAAGGTCGCGACCACGCTCGCGGTGGGCCCCCGCTACCTGCACTCGACCGGCCAGCTCCACAAGGGCGGGCCCGCGAGCGGCGTGTTCCTGCAGGTGCTCGACGCCGACGGCGACGACGTTGCCGTACCCGAGCGCACGTTCTCGTTCGGCGACCTCATCCGAGCCCAAGCTGCAGGTGATTACCTCGCGTTGGCCCAGCGCAAGCGTCGGGTGTTCCGGGTGCGCGCCGACGACCTCGCCGCCTACGCCGGCTGAAGACCGTTCGCCGCGTGAGAGAAGGAGCGCAACCGTGCAGATAGGAATGGTCGGCCTCGGCCGTATGGGCGCGGGCCTCACCCGCCGCCTCCGCGCCGCGGGCCACGAGGTCGTGGTGTTCGACGTGAACGCGAAGGCGGTGGCCGCCCTCGCGGCCGAGGGTGCGATCGGCGCATCATCGCTCGCCGACCTCGCCGCGCGTCTCGAGGCTCCTCGTGCGGTGTGGCTCATGGTGCCCGCCGCGTTCACCGAGCAGACGGTGCACGACGTCGCCGCGGTGCTCTCCCCCGACGACGCGATCATCGACGGCGGCAACTCCGACTGGCGCGACGACATCCGCCGCGCCACCGCACTGCACGAGCAGCAGATCCACTACATCGACGCGGGCACGAGCGGCGGAGTGTTCGGCCTCGAGCGGGGCTTCTGCCTCATGGTCGGGGGCGACGAGTCCGCGGTCACGAGGCTCGCTCCGGTGTTCGACACGCTGAGCCCGGGCTTCGAGGCCGCGCCCCGGACGCCGGGCCGCACCGGCGAACCCAGCCGCGAGGAGCGGGGTTGGATGCACTGCGGTGCATCGGGAGCCGGCCACTTCGTGAAGATGGTGCACAACGGGATCGAGTACGGGATCATGGCCGCGTACGCCGAAGGGCTCGCGGTGCTGCACCACGCGAACATCGGCAAGACGGTGGTCGACGTCGATGCCGAGACGGCGCCGTTGAGTCACCCTGAGCTCTACCAGTACGACCTCGACATTCCGGCCGTCGCCGAGGTGTGGCGGCGCGGGAGCGTGATCGCGTCGTGGCTCCTCGATCTCACCGCGGCGTCGCTCGCGGAGTCGCCCGACCTCGCCGAGTTCGGGGGCCGCGTCTCCGACTCCGGCGAAGGACGATGGACGGCCGAAGCCGCGATCGCCCTCGGCGTCCCCACGCCGGTGCTCACGACCGCGCTGCAGTCGCGGTTCGCGTCGCAGGGCGCCGCGACCTTCGCGGGCAAGGTGCAGTCGGCCCAACGCAAGCAGTTCGGCGGCCACGCGGAGAAACCGGCGGCGGGCGAGTGACCCGGCGATGAGCAGATCCCTCCCCATCCACGTCGGAGCGGATGCCGACGAGACCGCGGCCGAAGCGGCGCGGGTGATCGGCGCAGCGTTGCTCGATGCGATCGCCGAGCGCGGTCGCGCCTCGGTGGCGTTCAGCGGCGGCACGACCCCCTGGGCGATGTTGCGGGTGCTCGCGGGCGCCGGTCTCGACTGGGAACGCGTCGACGTCTTCCAGATCGACGAGCGCGTCGCGCCGGCCGGCGACCGCGACCGCAACGCGACCCAGATCGAATCGGCCCTCGTGCGGCTCGCTCCCGTGCCGAAGCAGCGGTGGCACCCGATCCCCGTCGAGGAGCCCGACCCGGCGGGCGCGGCCCGGCGCTACGAGCGCACGTTCCACGACATCACCGCTGGCGTGCTCGACGTCGTTCACCTGGGCATCGGCGACGACGGGCACACCGCCTCGCTCGTGCCCGGCGACCCGGTGCTCGGCGTCACCGACCGGCTCGTGGCTCCCACGGGCGTCTACCAGGGGCATCGCCGCGTGACCCTCACCTACCCGGCCCTGAACGCGGCTCGCACCATCGTGTGGCTGGTCGCGGGGGCCGGGAAGGGCGAGATGTTGCGGCGCCTGGTGGCGGGTGATCCCACGATCCCGGCCGGGCGCGTGCTCCAGGACCGCGCCGTCGTCGTCTGCGACGAGGCCGCGGCCGCGCCCTTGCTCACCGAGCGGTAGCCCCACAGGGTGCGGGGCGTCGCCGGGCGGTAGCGTCGCCCGCCGGCGTGCCGAGCCACGGCGCCGGGCGGTACGGTCACCGCATCAGTTCGCACCCCAAGGAGCAGCAATGCGCGCAGCAGTCTTCGTCGGGACCGAGCAGCCCCTGTCGATCGAGAACGTCGAGCCCGCCGCACCGGGCCCCCGCGACGTCGTCGTCGAGATCGGCGCGAGCGGTGTGTGTCACTCCGACCTCTCGGTGGTGCACGGCTACCTGCCGGTGCCTCCCGGTGTGGTCCTCGGCCACGAAGGCACGGGCCGCGTGGTCGAGGTCGGCTCCGAGGTCACCAAGGTCAAGAAGGGTGACCGCGTCGTCAGCACGTTCGTGCCGGCGTGTGGCGTGTGCTGGTTCTGCATCCACGACCAGTCGAACTTCTGCGAGCGCGAGTTCGAGACGATGATGGCGACGCGCGGCAAGCGCCCCGACAAGAGCGAATACACGACCTTCACCGGTCTCGGCACGTTCGCCGAGACGATGACGTCGAGCGAAGACTCCGTCATCAAGGTCGAGACCGACATCCCCGACGACCAGCTCGCGCTCATCGGCTGCGGCGTCACCACCGGAGTGGGCGCGGCGCTCAACACCGCGCGGGTGCAGCCCGGTTCCACGGTCGCCGTCATCGGTTGCGGCGGTGTCGGCCAGTCGGTGATCCAGGGCGCCCGCATCGCCGGCGCGGCGCGCATCATCGCCGTCGACCTGGTGGAGATGAAGCGCAAGACCGCGATGCAGTTCGGTGCCACCGACATGGTCGACCCGGCCGGGGGCGACGCGATCGCCCAGGTGAAGGCGCTCACCGGCGGGCGCGGCGTCGACTACGCGTTCGAGGTCATCGGCCTCCCCGAGACCATCACCGAGGCCCACGGCATGGCCCGCAACGGCGGCACCGTCTGCGTCGTCGGCATGACACGTATGGAGGCGCAGATCACCCTCTCGGCGTTCGCGTTGTTCTACGAGGGGAAGACGATCGTCGGCAGCAAGTACGGCTCCGCGCAGGTGCGCCGCGACTTCCAGCGCTTCGTCGACCTGATCGAAGCCGGGCGCCTCGACACCTCGTCGATGGTGTCGCGCACGATCAAGCTGGACGAGGTCAACGACGCGTTCCGTGCCATGGAGGCGGGCGAGGTCATTCGCAGCGTCATCGTCTGACCGGGCTCGGGCATGTGGCCTGGGCTCCACGCGGCGAGCACACCCGACAAGCCGGCCGTCGTCATGGCGGCGACCGGTGACGTCGTCACGTATCGCGAGCTGAACGATCGTTCCAACCAGCTCGCGCAACTGCTCTGGGACGCGGGCCTGCGCTTCGGCGACCACATCGCCGTGCTCATGGACAACAACCCGCGCTACCTCGAGGTGTGCTGGGCCGCGCAACGTTCGGGGCTGTTCTACACGGCGCTCAACTGGCACTTCACCGCGGACGAGGCCGCGTACATCATCGACGACTGCGACGCGCAGGCGATCGTCGTCTCCGACGCGACACGCGCCGTCGCCGAGCAGCTCGTCGACCGGATGCCGCGCGTGACGATCCGGCTCGCGGTCGGCGGCGCGCATGCAGGTGCGATCCCCGGCTACGTCGATTACGACGACGCGATCGCGGCGTTCCCGGCCACGCCGCTCGCCGAAGAGCTCGAGGGCAGCCCGATGCTCTACTCGTCGGGCACGACCGGGCGCCCGAAGGGCATCAAGCACCTCATCGAGCGCACCCCGATCGGCACGACACCGGCACAGCTCGCAGCGATGACCAACGTCTTCGGCTTCGACGAGACGACCGTGTATCTCTCGCCCGCGCCCCTGTACCACTCGGCCCCGCTCTTCTACTGCATGAGCAGCCTGCGGCTCGGCGCCACCGTCGTCGTGATGGAGCAGTTCGATCCCGCGCTCGCGCTCGAATACATCGAGCGCTACCGCATCACCCACAGCCAATGGGTGCCGACCATGTTCGTGCGGATGTGGAAGCTCACCGACGAAGAGCGCAACCGCCACGACCTCTCGTCGCATCGGGTCGCGGTGCACGCAGCCGCGCCCTGCCCCGTCGAGGTGAAGCAGCGGATGATCGCGTGGTGGGGCCCGATCATCATGGAGTACTACTCGGCGACCGAAGGCGCGGGCGCGACGATCATCGACAGCGAGCAGTGGCTCGCGCACCCCGGTTCGGTCGGGCGCAGCATGCTCGGACCGATCCATATCGTCGACGACGCCAGCGGGCGGCTGCTCCCGCCCGGCGAGATCGGCGTGGTCTGGTTCGAGCCGCCGCCCGATCGCGCGGGCTTCGAATACCACAAGGACGCGGAGAAGACGCGCGACTCGATGAACGACCGGGGCTGGTCGACGGTCGGCGACATGGGCTACCTCGACGACGACGGCTATCTCTTCCTCACCGACCGCACGACGTTCATGATCGTGTCGGGCGGGGTCAACATCTACCCGCAGGAGGCGGAGAACGTGCTCGTCGACCACCCCAAGGTGTTCGACGTCGCGGTGTTCGGGGTGCCGAACGCGGAGATGGGTGAAGAGGTGAAGGCGGTCGTGCAGCCGATCGACTGGGCCGAAGCCGGACCCGACCTCGAGCGGGAACTGCTCGACTACTGCCGCGCCCACCTCGCGCACTACAAGTGCCCGCGCACGATCGACTTCGAGCGCGAGCTTCCGCGCCAGCCGACGGGCAAGCTCTACAAGCGCCTGCTGCGCGACCGCTACTGGGGCCGGCACGAATCGCGGATCGTCTGAGCCACGCGTGATGATCCGCGACGCGACGGTCGGCGACCTGCCGCAGATCACGGTGATCTACAACGCGTTGCTGGAGACGACGACCCACGAGTGGACGGAGACGCTGCACACCGTCTCCGAGCGCGAGGAGTGGCTCGCCGGGCAGCGGGCGGCCGGGCGCCCCGCGTTGGTCGCCGCCGACGGCACCGAGGTTCTCGGGTGGGCGACTTACGGCGATTTCCGCGACTCGACCCGCTGGCCGGGATACCGCCACACCGTCGAGCACTCGATCCACGTGCGCGAAGACCGCTGGGGACGCGGCATCGGCCGCGCGCTCGTCGAAGCGCTCGTCGACCGAGCGCGGAGCGAGGGCAAGCACGTGATGGTCGCCGGCATCGACGCCGCGAACATCGGATCGATCCGGTTCCACGAGCGCGTCGGCTTCTTCGAGGTCGCCCGCATGCCCGAGATCGGCGAGAAGTTCGGGCGGCGCCTCGATCTCGTGCTCATGCAGCGCATGCTCGATCGGGACTGGTAGCGCCGAGACCGACGCGCCGCGGGAGTTGGCGAGTTCTCAGCGTTCGCGCACGCACCTTTCAAGAGCGGGCCGGCGCGCGGTCACGGATGATCGTCGTGTCACCCACTCACAAGGAAGGTCTCGACATGTTCCCCCGTTCCTCCGCACTGATGTTCAGAGCCGTCGCGTGCAGCGCGCTGCTCGCCACGCTTGCCGCAGTGCCCGCGACCGCCGCGGGCGCCGCGAGCGGCGACCTCGACCCGGGCTTCTCCGCCGACGGCATCGCCACGGCGCCCACCGGCAGCGCAAGCGCGACCGCCACCGCGTTCCAGCCCGACGGCAAGCTCGTCGTCGCGGGCGTCGGCGCGTTCGACGATGCGAGCGCGGCGAAGATCGGCACCTACGTCGCCCGCTACACGACCTCGGGCGACCTCGACCCGACGTTCGGCACCGCGGGCGTCACGAAGTTCAACGCGATGCCGGCGTACGAGGCCCAGCGCGGCCTCGCGATCGACTCCACCGGGCGCATCCTGGTCAGCGGCTACGGCGCCACCACCGACCCGGTCGACGAGTCCGACGTCGACGTGATCCGGCTCACCCCGACCGGGGCCCTCGACACCACGTTCGGCGGCGGCGACGGGATCGCGGTCGTCGACATGGGCAACCACGACCGTGCGGGCGGCGTCGCCGTGAGCGGCAATCGCATCCTCGTCGCCGCGTCGCAGGACGTCGGCGGCAACTTCGCCAACGAATGGACGCTGCTCGCCCTCACGAACTCGGGAGTGCTCGATCCGACCTTCAGCGGCGACGGCAAGGCCGAGGTGCCGACCACCAAGCTCAGCACCTTCGACAGCCTGCGCTCAATCGCGGTGCAGCCTGACGGCAAGATCCTCCTCGGCGGATCGTCGGGCACCGCGTTCGCGACTGCCCGCATGACCGCGGCCGGCGTGCTCGACCCCACCTGGGACGGCGACGGCGTCGCGACCGCGGCCGTCGGCAACGGCGGAGCCGGGTACACCCTGCTCCTCCAGCCCGACAAGAAGGTCGTTGCCTCGACGACCGGGCCGAGCTGCTCGGCGGGATGCAGGCAGGCGCACCGGCCGAGGTGTTCGCCGGCGTCTGGGGCCTCGTGAGCTCGGTGCTCACCCCCACCGACCACGCGGCGTTGGCCGCCCGCCTCGGCATCGCCCGCTAGGAGCCGGCAAAGAAGCGGGGAGGGCGCCTTTCGGCGCCCTCCCCGTGTCGCAAGGCCGGACGGCGAGCCCCCCCGAGCGCACCGTCGACGGCCAAGCATTCTCCGGCCCGACCGCACCGTTTCAATCGACCGACGCGGTCTGCCCCAACTCCTGCCAGGCCGCAGGGTACGACTGCCGGGACGCCGGGTCAACGGCTCGGGCCCGATCCGTCCGGCGTAGCGTGCCGACCATGGATCGCGCCGAGCTCGCCCACCGCATCTACGCCTCCTCGCACCTCACCGGAGAGTTCACCCTCCGGTCGGGCGTGGTGAGTCACGAGTACTTCGACAAGTACCGGTTCGAGTCGGATCCCGGCCTCCTCCGGGCGATCGCCGAGGCCACCGCGCCCGCCGTTCCCGCCGGGATCGAGGCCCTCGCGGGGCTCGAGCTCGGGGGGGTGCCGCTCGCGACGATGCTCTCCCAGGTCACGGGGCTCCCGGCCCTGTTCGTGCGGAAGGTCGCGAAGACCTACGGCACGTGCCGGCTGGCCGAGGGTGGCGAGTTGGCGGGGCGGCGCCTCCTCATCGTGGAAGACGTCGTGACCTCGGGCGGCGCGATCCTCGACGCGGCGAAGGCGCTCCGGGCCGAGGGCGCGGTGCTCGACCGGGTGGTGTGCGTGATCGACCGGGAGTCAGGCGGACGCGAGAACCTCGCGGCGGCCGGCCTCACCCTCGACCCGCTGTTCACCATGACCGAGTTGCTGCCCCCGGCGAGCTGAGCCCGCCCGAGGGAGACCCGCGGCGGGCTCCGTCACTTGAGCGCATTCGGGGCGCAGCGGGAGATCGCGTTCCGGGCGGCGAGCTCGTCGGGCCCGGTCGGCTCCCGCAACGTCGCGAGGGCGTCGTCGATCTCGAGCTTGAGCCGGTCGGCCGGGAGCGCGCTCAGGTTGTTGGCCCGCTGCTTCGACTTGATCTCGTCCTCGAAGTGGCGCCTGATCGCGGTGACGATGCAGGTGGCCTGGGTGTGGGTGAGGTGGGACTGGCGCTCGAGGTCGCGCACGGCCGCATCGCTCGTGTACACCGGGGTGCTGCACGCGCCGGTGACGAGCGCGACACCCACGATGGCGGCTGCGACGCTGCGTCTCACGGCTCTCGACGCTACTGGGCGACCCCCACCTCCAACGGATAGGGTGCCGGCGAGCCTCGCGGGGGAAGTTCGGTGCGATCCCGACGCTGACCCGCAACTGTGATCGCCGGCCCGTCCGGCGTGAGCCAGATCACCCGCTCGGCTCCACCGGTAACCGCCGGTGAACTCATCCGAGTCGCCTGGTGCGACGGCAATGGCCCTCGAGGTGAGGGGCCGAGGAGGTCAGTCATGCGACGTCATCGTCGTTCGCGCATCGGTCGTTCGCGCTTGGTCGTCGGTGCGGTGTGCGCCACGCTGTTCCTGGGCGCGTTCCGTTTCAGCGGCTTCAACGACCCGAAGGCCCGGGCGGCCGCGGCAACCGCCACGACCTGGCTCGACGGTCAGCAGCAGACCGACGGAGGCTTCGAGGTCGCGGGCTTCCCGGGCTTCGAGACTCCCGATGCCGTGCTCGCGATCGCCGAGAACGCGCAGACCACCAAGAAGTGGAACGCGGCGACCGCGCTCGCCGCCGTGCAGGCGGTCAAGACCAAGGGCCACACCGCGCTCCACGCTCTCGACAACCTCGCCGACGGCGGGATCGACGCGGGGCAGGCCGCCAAGATCGTCGTCCTCGACGCGAAGCCGCTCGGGCTCTCGACGAGATCGTTCAATCCCGACGGCGACAGCAAGTCGGTCGACCTCAATGCGGTGATCGACGCCGCCGCCGCGCCCGACGGCTCCTACGGCGCGTTCAACGCCACCCTGTACGCCGCGATCGCATTGCGGCTCCTCACCGGGTCGGTTCCGGCGAACACCGTCGCGTACATCCGCGCCGCGCAGCAGGCCAACGGCGGCTGGAACTTCGCCGGCGACCCGACGGGCACCGATCTCGACATCGACACGACGGGCCTCGCGATCCAGGCACTCGTCGCCGCGCAGGTCGCGCCCACCGATACCGCGCTGCGCGCCGCGCTGGTGCTGCTCGCCGCGCAGCAACAGTCGACCGGCGCCTGGCAGGCGTTCGGGAGCGACGACCCGAACTCCACCTCCGTCGCGACCGTCGCGATCACCGCCTCCGGCTTCGATCCGACCAAGGCGTGCTGGCGCGATGTGGTCGATCCCGGCCTCGCGGGGAACCCGTACGTGTCGCCGATCGTGTGGATCCGCAGCCGGCAGCAACCCGACGGCCACATCGCGAGCCCGAACGACTCGTTCGGCGTCAACACCTTCGCGTCGACCCAGTCGATCGAAGCCCTGCGCCGCGGATGGGTCCCGGTGAAGCCGCTCGGTCGCCAGCCCTGCCCGTAGCTAACGCAACGATCTCTTCAAGCCCGCGATGAGCTCGGCCTTCTCCTGGGCATTGAGCTTGGCGCCCGGGTGGAGCCCGAACCACGTGTAGTACGAGGGCGGCATCGATCCGCTGGAGATGGTCTCGTAGATGTCGCCGAGCTCCTGTGGCTTCGTGCCCCACTCGGAGAAGTTGAAGGCCGCGCGGCCGTCACGCACGTGGTTCACAGTCCACCACGAGAGCGGCGCGATCTGCGTGTACCAGTGATGGGTGGTCTCGTTGCTGTGGCAGTCGTAGCACGCGACGACGGCGAGTTGGCGCGTGCGCGCGCTATCCCACTTCGGCTCCGACCGCGTCGCCGGGTTGGTGATCCGGTACGACACGAGCTGCATCAGCAGGAACGCGACGACCGCGATCGTCAAGACGAAACGAATGAT
>DAIQOP010000046.1:0-18781 GCA_036787815.1 Actinomycetota bacterium | reverse complement strand
GACATCGTCCGGCTCGGCCTCGACGGTGACCGGTGGGGAGTCCCGCTGCCCTGGCGGACGGCGGCGCGCCGGGCCCTGCACTACCGGATCGACGAGCTCGTCGACCTGGTCGGAGCCACGGCGTACGCGCGCCGCCCGATCGGCGAGTGCTCCGGCGGCGAGCAGCAACGGTTGCTGATCGCGCAGGCGCTGGCACGCCGACCGTCGCTGTTGCTGCTCGACGAGCCGCTCGACAGCCTCGACCTTCCGAGCCAGGCCGGGGTCGCCGGCCTGATCGACCGCATCTGCCGGGAGCAGGGAGTGACGGTGCTGATTGTCGCGCACGACGTGAACCCGATCCTCGGCTTCCTCGACCTCGTCGTCTACCTCGCCGGTGGCCGGGCCGCGTCGGGAGATCCGCGCGACGTGATCACCACCGAGACGCTCAGCCGCCTGTACGGGACGCCGATCGAGGTGCTCCAGACCTCCGACGGGCGTCTCGTCGTCGTGGGGCAACCCGAGGCGGCGACCTACCACCCCGATCTGCATCAGGGGCACGGTCATGGTCCTCACTAGCGCCGACGTGCGCCTCACGTGGAACGTGGTCGACGACGTCCGCACCGCGCTTGCGTTCCCCTACATGGTCAACGCGTTTCGGGCGGGCACGATCGTCGCGATCGTGGCGGCGGGCATCGGCTGGTTCGTCGTGCTGCGGCGCGAGACGTTCGCCGGCCACACGCTCTCGGTCGTGGGGTTCCCCGGCGGCGCCGGCGCGATCTGGTTGGGGATCTCGGCGATCTGGGGCTATTTCGCGTTCTGCATCGCCGCCGCGCTCGTGATCGCGAGCGTGTCGCGGCCGCGTGGGAGCGGGTACCACGAGGAGTCCGCCGCGATCGGCACGCTCCAGGCGTTCGCGTTGGGGTGCGGATTCCTGTTCGCGCGTTTGTACGGCGGGCTCGGGAGCGGGTTCAACGCGCTCCTCTTCGGGAGCTTTACCGGTGTGACCGACGCGCAGGTGGTCACGCTGCTGGTGATGGCCGTGGTGGTCGTGATCGTCGTGGGCGCGGTCGCGCGGCCTCTGCTGTTCGCGTCGATCGACCCGGATGTCGCCGACGCGCGCGGGGTGCCGGTTCGCCTGCTCTCGTTCGTCTTCCTCGTGGTGCTCGGAGTCGCGGTCGCCGAGGCGAGCCAGATCACGGGTGCATTGCTCGTGTTCGCGCTGCTCGTCGTGCCCGCGGCGACGGCGCAGGCCGTAACCGCCCGCCCGGTCGTGGGCCTGTGCGTCTCGATCGGCGTCGGCGTCGCGATCACCTGGCTCGGCTTGGGTGTCGGCTTCTACTCGTCGTACCCGATCGGATTCTGGATCACGAGCATCGCGTTCGCCGGCTACGTCGGCGCGCAGCTCGTGCGAGCCATGAGCCGGCGCGTGATCGCGCATCGTGCAGCGCGGCCGGAGACGGCGCGGTGAGCCTCGGAGCCGTCGTCGCGGTGGCCGGCACGGGGTTTGCAGAGATGCTCTCGCACCCGTTCATGCGGCACGCGTTCGTCGCGGGCACGGCGATCGCCGCGGCGTCGGGACTCGTCGGGTACTTCGTCGTCCTGCGCAGCCAGGTGTTCAGCAGCGACGCCCTGAGCCACGCCGCGTTCACCGGCGCGCTGGGAGCGCTCGCGTTCGGCATCGACCTGCGCCTCGGGCTGTTCGTCGTGACCGCGGCCGTCGCGCTCGGCATGGGGTTGCTCGGCCCGCGGGGGCGCGCCGGCGACGTGGTGATCGGCACCGTGTTCACATGGGTGCTCGGGCTCGGTGTGCTGTTCCAGAGCGTGTTCACGACCTCGTCGCGGAGCGCCGGCAACGGATCGGCGAGCGTGAACGTGCTGTTCGGCTCGATCCTCGGGCTCAGCGCGGGCCAGGCGACGCTCGCGGCGATCGTCGGTGTCGCCGCGTGTGTCGCGGTGCTGGCCGTGGGTCGGCCGCTCCTCTTCGCGAGCATCGACGAGGCGGTGGCCACGGCGCGCGGCGTTCCGGTGCGCATGCTCGGGGTCGGCTTCCTGGTGCTCGTCGGCGTGGCGGCTGCGGAGGCGACCCAGGCGGTCGGCGCGCTCCTGCTCGTCGGGCTGGTCGCGGCGCCGGCGGCGGCGGCGCAGCGCCTGACCGATCGGCCGTGGCGCGGTGTCGCGCTCGCCACGGCGCTTGCCGTCGGCGCAGTATGGGGGGGGCTCACGGTCAGCTACCTGTTCGGTGCGGTGCCGCCGAGCTTCGCCATCATGGCGATCGCGACGGTCGAGCTGCTCGGTGCAGTCGGCCTCTCGACTCTGGAGACCCGGCGGTGATCCCGTAGGTTCGGGCGGTGCACCTGTCGATCGTGCTCGCCGTGTTCCCGGTGATCTTCCTCGGTGAGCTTCCCGACAAGACGATGTTCGCGTCGCTCGTGCTCGCCGCGCGCGGACATCCACGATCGGTGTGGCTGGGCGCGGCGGCTGCGTTCTTCGTGCACGTCGTCATCGCCACGACGATCGGGGTCGGCCTCTTCCACCTCTTCTCGCACCGGGTGCTCGAGGGTGTCGTTGCCGCGATGTTCCTCGCGGGTGCGTTCTTCGCGCTGCGGGAGAAGCCCGACGACGAGGTGGAGCTGATCGCGCGCGAGGCGATGACCCACCGCCAGGTCGCGACGACCGCGTTCTTCGTGATCTTCATCGCCGAGTGGGGCGATCTCACCCAGATCCTCACCGCGAACCTGGCCGCGCACTACCACTCGCCGCTCTCGGTCGCGCTTGGGGCGGTGCTCGCGCTGTGGGCCGTCGCGCTCCTGGCCGTGGTCGGCGGGCAGAGCCTGATGCGCTACGTGAACGTCGTGGTGCTGCATCGCTGCATGGCCGTGGTGCTGATCGTGCTTGCCGGCGTCGCCGCGGTGTCCGCGATCCGCGGTTAGTCCGATCTCGGGTCGGCCACGCACGGGTCGATCGCGTCCGGCGCGCAGTGTTGCGCCTCGGGCTCGAGGGTCGCGTGCGCAATCCCGAAGCGCGACGCGATCATCTGTTTGACATCGTCGGTGGTGCGCTGCGCGTCGGCGAGCGACGGTTCGCCCTCGAGCACGACGTGTGCGGAGAGCGCTCGGTAGTCGGACGACAGGCTCCAGGTGTGCAGATCGTGCACGGCCTCGACGCCGGGAACGGCCGTCATCGCCGCGACGAGCACCCCGAGATCGAGGTCGGCGGGGGTCGATTCGAGCAGCACGTGGGTGGTCGCGCCGAGCAACTGCACCGCGCGCACCGCGATGACGAGCGCGATGACCAACGAGAAGGCGGGGTCGAGCCAGTCGTGACCGCCGGTCACGGCGATGACGGTCGCGGCGACCGCGACGCCGGCCGAGGTGAGCGCGTCGGAGGTCATGTGGAGGAACGCGGCGCGCATGTTGAGGTCGTGCGTGTGGTCTTCGAGCGTGCGGGCCGCGACGAGGTTGATGACGGTCGCGACGAGGGCGACGACGATGACCGGCACGGCGTGGATCGCCCGGGGGTGCAGCAGCCGGTCGACGGCCTCGTACGCGATCACCACCGTCGCCACGAGAAGCCCGGCGGCGTTCGCCTGCGCGGCGAGGATCGTGCCGCGGTGGTAGCCGAAGCTGCGCCGGTCGTTGCCGGGCCGGCCGACCAGGTGCACGGCGACGATCGCCAACGTGATCGCCGCGACGTCGGTGAGGTTGTGGCCGGCGTCGGCGATCAGGCCGATCGAATGGGTGGCCATGCCGAACGCGACCTGGAGCACCACGAGCGCCGCATTGAGGCTCCACGCGATGCGGAGGCGGTGCGAACGAGCCATCACGCAATGGTAGGGAGTGCCCGGAGGCACTCCCTACCCACCACTGCGAATGAGAATTGCTCTCGCTCGGAGCTACAACGCTTCGTCGCCGAGCTCGCCGGTCCGGATGCGCATGAGCCGGTCGATCGGCGTCGACCAGATCTTGCCGTCGCCGATCTTTCCGGTTCGGGCACTCACGGCGATCAGGTCGAGCACCTTGTCGAGGTCGGCCGAGTCGATCAAGACCTGGATCATGACCTTCGGGACGAACTCGACCTTGTACTCGTTCCCGCGGAACGCTTCGGTCTTGCCGCCTTGGCGGCCGAAGCCCTGGATCTCGCTGACGGTGAGTCCGATGATGCCCGCGCCCCTGAGCGCTTCCTTCACCTCGTCGAGCTTGAACGGTTTGATGATTGCGGTTACCAGATGAGCCATCGGTCCTCCTGTTGGACGGGCGGGCGGTTCAGTGAGTCCCTTCCCGTCACACCTTTTGCGGTTCCGTCGATTCCTTGCCGAGATCGATCGGCGCTCCCGCGCCCATCCCGCCTCCGATGACGGTCGACCCGGTCGGGGTCGTGTAGCTCATGCCGTAGCCGAACTCGACGTGGTACGCCGGCGTGCCGTGCTCGGTGATGTCGAGTCCTTCGAGCTCGAGGTTCTTCTCGAGCCGCAGGTTCCAGGCGCCGGGAAGCTGCTTGATGCTCCACATGATGATCAACGCCACGCCGGTGACGAGGATGATGCACGCGATGCTCCCGACGAACTGCGCTTCGAGCTGGTGCATCCCGCCGCCGTAGAAGAGGCCCTTCACGGTGGTCGAGGTGTCGGTGCCATCGGGTGTCGGGATGCCGTATTGCCCGGTCGCAAATAACCCGAGACTCAGCGTTCCCCAGATCCCGGCGAAGGCGTGCACCGGTACGGCTCCGATCGGGTCGTCGATCCGGAGGTGTTCGAGCAGGTTGATACCGAGCGGGACGACGATGCCCGCGACCGCCCCGATCAGCACCGCTCCGCCTGGGGAGACCCAGTAACACGGACAGGTGATGGCGACGAGCCCTCCGAGGAACCCGTTGACGGAGATGCCCAGGTCCCACTTCTTGGTCTGCGGATACACCCAGAGCACGGCGACCATGCCGCCGGCACACGCCGCGAGCGTGGTGTTGGCCGCAACCCGGCCGATGCCTTCCCAGTCCATGGCCGACAGCGTGGAGCCGGGGTTGAAGCCGTACCAGCCGAACCAGAGGATGACACCGCCGATGGCACCCCACGTGAGGTCGTGGGCCGGCATCGGGCCACCGCCGTCACGCTTGAACACCCGGCCGAGGCGGGGTCCGAGGATGATTGCACCGGCGAGGGCGATCATGCCGCCGACGGTGTGCACCACGGTGGAGCCGGCGAAGTCACGGAAGAACACGCCGTTGCCGAGGTGCTTGAAGATCATGCCGTTGGAGTTCTCCAACCAACCACCGGGGCCCCAGACCCAGTGTCCGAAGATCGGGTAGATGAATCCCGACACCGTGATGCTGTAGAGGATGTCGCCCTTGAAGCTGGTGCGGCCGACCATCGCGCCCGAAGTGACGGTCGAGGCGGTGTCGGCGAACGCGAACTGGAAGAGCCAGAACGCGAGGAACGCGACCCCGGTCGATCCGTAACCCGGCGTCATGCCGTGCAGGAAGAAGTACTGGTGCCCGATGAACCCGTTGCCCACCCCGAACTGGAACGAGAAACCGATCGCCCAGTACAGGAGGCCGCAGAGGCACGTGTCGAACACGCACTCCATCAGAACGTTCACCGTCTCACGGGATCGGGCGAACCCGGCTTCGAGTCCCATGAAGCCGGCCTGCATGAAGAACACCAGGAAGGCTGTGACGAGGACCCACGTGGTGTTGATGGGGCTGACGAAATCGTTGACGTGATGTACCGGCGCCCCCGTCGCAGCCCCCGCCGCGGAGTCGAAGTACCAGCTGGCTCCCTTCATCAAACCCAGCAGGATGACCACCGCGGTCATCTTCCCGGCCAGGATGACCCCGATCAGCTTGCGCTGATCCTTGTCTTTGAGTCTCTTTAGGCGTGTGATCATGGGGCAGACGGTAAGGAGGCCCCGTTTCCCTCTCGTGTTGACACTGTTAACGATTCAGTGCGGGTTTCTGTACCGTTTCTGACGGGCCCCGAACGGGCCGCGGAGGCCTTCGGCGATCACCTACCGTTGTGCCGGTGCAGCTCGAGCGGGGTCCGTTGCTCGCCGACGACACGCTGACCGGTGCCGCCTGGTGCGACCGCCACAGCGCGCTCATCGACGTCTGGTTGGCGGCGCTGTTCGACGGCGCGCTGGCCGACCGGGGCGGCGCCGCCGAGGGGGTCGCGCTCGTCGCGGTCGGCGGATACGGCCGATCGGAGCTGTGCCCGCAGAGCGATCTCGACGTGATGCTGCTGCACGCCGGACGTCGCGACATCGCGGCGATCGCCGAGCGCGTCTGGTATCCGATCTGGGATGCGAGCCTCCAGCTCGGGCACAGCGTGTGCGCGGCGCGCGAGGCGCTCACGCTGGCCGACGGCGATCTCGACAGCGCGACCGCGTTGCTGAGCGCGCGCCACATCGCCGGCGACGCGTCGCTCACCGCCGATCTTGCCGAACGCGCGCGTCGGCAGTGGGAGCAGCGCTCGAAGCGGTGGTTGCAGGAGCTCGCGAATCGAGTCGACCAGCGCCACGCGCAGGCGGGTGAGGTCGCGTTCATGCTCGAACCCGATCTCAAGGAAGGCCGGGGCGGCCTGCGCGATGTGCATTCGTTGCACTGGGCCGAGGCGGCACGCAACGTGTTGCTCGAGCACGACGAGTCGAGTCTCGAGCACGCGTACGCGGTTCTCCTCGGCGCGCGTGTCGAGTTGCACCGGCGTACGGGGCGACCGAGCAACGTCCTCGCGCTGCAGGAGCAAGACGGTGTCGCGGAGGCGTTGGGTGAAGCCGACGCCGATGCGCTCATGGCGAAGATCGCCGCCGCGGCGCGCTCGATCGCGTGGACGAGCGACGACGCCTGGAGGCGCGTGCGTTCGTCGCTGCGCGGCCCGTTGGGTCGCGTCGGACGGCGCGATCGCGTCGTCGGGCCGGGCCTGATCCTGCGCGATGGTGAGATCCATCTCGACGCGAACGCCCGCCCGGCCGACGAACCGTTGTTGGCATTGCGCGCGGCCGCGTTCGCCGCGGAGCACGAGACGGTCATCGACCGCGCGTCGCTCGAACGGCTGGTGGCGGAGGCATCGACCCTGCCCGAACCGTGGCCGCGCGAGGCGCGTGACACGCTCGTGGAGTTGCTCCTCGCGGGGGGGCCGGCAATCTCGGTGATCGAAGCGCTCGATCACCGCGGTCTCTGGGTTCGCGTCCTGCCGGAGTGGGAGCCGGTGCGATCGCGACCGCAGCGCAACGCGTACCACCGCTTCACCGTCGACCGGCATCTCCTCGAAACGGTCGCGAACGCGGCGGCCCTCGCGGGCCGGGTCGAGCGCAAGGATCTGCTGGTGCTCGGCGCGCTGCTGCACGATCTCGGCAAGCGCGACGCCGGCGATCACGTCGAGGTCGGCGTCGAGCTCGCGCGGCGCCTCGGCCCGCGGCTCGGTTTCCCCGAGCCGGACGTCGACGTGTTGGCGGAGCTGGTTGAGAACCACTTGCTGCTCTCCGAGGTTGCGATCCGTCGCGATCTCGACGACCCGGAGACCGCGCGACGCGTTGCCGAACGGGTGTCGTCGGTCGAGACCCTCGGGCTGCTGGCCGCGCTCACCGAAGCCGACTCGCTCGCGACCGGCCCGGCGGCGTGGGGCCCGGCGAAGGCGCAGTTGGTCGCGCTGCTCGTCGATCGCGTCACGCACGTGCTCGAAGGCGGCGAACCGGAAGGCATCAAGGTCGCCGAGTTCCCGAGCTCCGACCAGCTCCTGCGGCTCGCCGAGCCGGGCACGGTGATCGAGGGTCGTGGCAACTCGCTCACCGTCATGACCGACGACCGCGCGGGCATCTTCAGCAAGGTCGCGGGCGTGCTCGCGCTGCACGGCCTGGACGTCGTCTCGGCGGCGGCCTACTCGAACGAGGGGCGCGCGCTGGCCGAGTTCCAGGTGTTCGACCGCGTGCGCGACGCGGCACCGTGGGCTCGCGTCGAGCGCGATCTGGTGCGGGCGCTCGACGGCCGGCTCGCGTTGCAGGCCCGCGTCGCCGAACGGGCGCGGGCGTACGCCGGACGCCAGCGCGCGGCGTGGCGCCCGCCCACCGCGACGGTGCGCTTCGACAACGACGCGTCGCAGTCGGCGACGGTCATCGACGTGCACGCGGGCGACGGCATCGGAGTGCTGTACCGCATCACGGCGGCGCTGGCCGAGCTCGATGTCGACATCCGCTCGGCCCGGGTGCAGACGCTCGGTGCGCAGGTGGTCGACGCGTTCTACGTCGTCGACCGCCACGGCCGGAAGATCACCGAGCTCGAGACCGCGACGGAGATCGAACGGGCGATCCTCCACCATCTGGCCGTCTGACCGTCTGCGGGGGTCGGTCCGGGCGGTCCCGACGAAAACCCGACCGCAAGGGTCGGGTTTCGGCTATCCTGGTGCCGTGGCTCGACTCCTGCGGTTCCCCGATCCGGTGAACGAGGTCTCCGCGAGGCTCGTCGCGGGCGGGGTCGTCGTGCTCTCGTTGCTGACGATCGTGACCGACCAACGCTGGCTCTGCGCCCTGCTCGCCTACGGCTTCGTTGCCCGCGTGCTGAGCGGCCCGACCTTCAGCCCCCTGGGCCAGCTCGTCACCCGTGCGCTCACCCCGCGCCTGCCGTTCGCGGCGAAGGAGGTGCCGGGGCCGCCGAAGCGGTTCGCCCAGGGCATCGGCGCCACCCTCTCGGTCGCGGCCTGCGTGGTCTGGTTCGGGTTCGACCAATCGGGTGCGGCGCGCGTGCTCGTCGGCATGATCACCGTCGCCGCGGCGCTCGAGTCGATCCTCGCCTTCTGCCTCGGATGCAGGCTCTTCGCGATCCTCATGCGCGCCGGCGTGATCCCCGAGACGGTGTGCGAACGGTGCTCCGACATCTGGGCGACCCAGTCGTAGCACCGTTCCTGGTCCGACGCTTGCATCGCATGGGATGCAAGCGTCGTACCGACGACGGGGTGGGGGCCCGCGCGTAGCATCCGCGCATGCGCCGGATCGTCTGCCGTGAGCTCGGCCCACCCGAGCAGCTCGAGATCGAGGACGTCGACGTGCCGACCGCGGGCGCCGGCAAGGTGATCGTCGCGGTGCGCGCCGCGGGGGTGAACTTCGTCGACGCGCTGCTCGTCGCGGGCAAGTATCAGATCAGGATCCCGCCACCGTTCACGCCGGGGAGCGAGGTCGCGGGGGAGATCACCGAGGTCGGCGAGGGTGTCGCGGGGTGGTCGGTGGGTGACCGCATCATCGCGACCACCGGGGTCGGCGGCTTCGCGGAGTACCTCGAGATCGACGCCCGGTCGTTGCGCGCCGCGCCCGGTGCGATGTCGTTCGGCCAGGCCGCGACGTTCGTGCAGAGCTACGAGACGATGCTCTTCGCGTTCACCCGGCGCACGACCGTGCGGGCGGGGGAGACGGTCCTCGTGCTCGGCGCGGGCGGCGGGATCGGCCTCGCCACGGTGGATCTCGCGCGTGCGCTCGGGTTGCGACCGATCGCCGCCGCGTCGTCGCGCGACAAGCTCGCCGGCGCAGAGGCCCAGGGCGCGATCGGGTCGATCGCGTACGAGGAGGAAGATCTCAAGACGCGGGCACGCGAGCTCTCCGGCGGGGGTGTCGATGTCGTCGTCGACATCGTCGGCGGCCGGCACGCGGAGCCTGCGCTGCGGGCGCTGCGGTCGGGAGGGCGGTATCTGGTCATCGGCTTCGCGTCGGGCACGATCCCGACGCTGCCGCTCAACCAGGTGCTGCTGAACAATCGCACCGTGGTCGGCGTCGACTGGGGCGGGTGGGCGATGAAGAACCCCGAGGAGCACTCGGCGCTCGAAGCGGAGCTCTTCGCCCTCGCCGGTCGTGGTGAGTTGCACCCGGTCGAGCCGGTCGCGATCCCGCTCGCCGACGCCGGGCGGGTGCTCGCCGACATCTCGCACCGCCGCATCGTCGGCAAGGTCGTGTTGGTCCCGTAGACGCGCCGGCCCACCTCGGGAATGGGTCCCGGTGCGTGCGGCGTTGTACGCCGGAATCCGAAAGGGAGCGCCCAATGGAAGTCAAGGAACTGGGTCATCTGGTGTTGTACGTCCGCAACGTCGAGCGGTCGGCCAAGTTCTACCGCGACGTGCTGGGCTGGAAGCAGATCCTGCCGGGCGAAGACCAACCGTTGGCGTTCCCCGTCGCGGCGTTCTCGTCGGGACGCACCCATCACGAGCTCCTGCTCATCGAGGTCGGTGAGGACGCGCAGGCCCAACCGCAAGGTCGCCACGTCGGGCTGTACCACTTCGGTCTGAAGGTCGGTGACACCGACGACGAGCTGCGTGAGGCGTTGGCCCGCCTTCAGGAGGCCGATGTCACGGTCGTCGGGGCAACCGACCACACCGTCACGCACAGCCTGTACATCCTCGACCCCGACGGCAACGAGATCGAGCTCTACATCGACGTCGCGGGAGTCGACTGGAAGAACGAGCCCGCGCTCATCGGTGCTCCGAACCGCGCGCTGCGGCTCTAGGAGTCTCGCTCAGGCGAAGACCTTGTTGTAGTCGACCGAGGCCCAGCGCTCGGGACGCAGCGAGTACGTGAGCTCGGCTTCGTCGCGCGTCGACGCGAAGTAAGCGTCGCCGAACTCGACGCCGAGGTAGCGATGCGCTCGCGCGAGCCGCGACGCGTCGCTCGACGCGCCCACCTCGGCCACGGGCCCTTCGATGCTCACGTACCGGTACGGAGCCTCCTCGGACTGCACGCACAGGGTCGCCCGCCCCGCGGCCCGCAACAGCCGCGACTTCTCCGACGATGCTCCGACCGAGAAGGTGATCGCGGCGTCGGGTTCGACGGTGTACCAGAGCGGCGACGACACCGGGCCCCGCCCGGTGGCTTCGATGCTCAACACGCCGACCCGCGGAGTGTCGGTGAGGAAGGTTGCACGCTCGTCGGGGGTCATGCGGAGATCCATCGTGGTGAACCCTTTCAGTGCAGGTGCGAACCGAAGAAGTCGAGCATTCGGGACCACGCGTCGGTGGCGGCCGCTTCGTCGTAGTCGCCCGAGCCGTCGCGCATGAAGCCATGGGTTGCCTCGGCGTACACGATCGTCGACGGGTGATGCGCGCGCACGGCCTCGATGTCGGCCTCGGGGATCCACGGGTCGCGTCCGCCGAAGAAGAGGAGCGTCGGACACTGCGGTGTCGCGAGCCCGTGCGCGATCCCGGCTCCGTAGAAGCCGACCGCCGCGTCGAACGCACCGCCGGCGACCGCGCGCCGGTACGTGAAGAGCCCGCCCATGCAGAACCCGGTGACCCCGATCGAGCTCGCGCCGAGCCCCCGCAGGGTGACCGCGGCCCGTTCGACGTCGGCGAGCACGACGTCGGCGTCGATCGATCCCATCAGCTTCGCGAAGTTGCCGGACTCGGAGCCCCCGACGCGGTAGTAGAGGTCGGGCGCGATCGCGGCGTAGCCGGCGCTCGAGAGCCGCTGGCAGACGCGCAGCAGTTGCGCAGTGATGCCGTTGCCTTCGTGGATGACCACGATTCCGGGCCACGGAGCCGGGGCAGCAGGGTGGGAGAGGAAGTAGGGAAGCGCGATCTCGGTCACGACGCCCATGCTGGCATGTGCCGACTACGGTCGCAGCGCCCCGTCTCGGTGGACGGCTACCGGGCGAAGAGCAGGAGTGCGCCACGATGGTTCCCGATGCACGTGCCGACCCGGTCGACGGCCCTCTCGACGGCCCTCTCGACGGCCCTCTCGACCCCCTGGCGCACTTTCGTCTCGACGGCCGCGTCGCGATCGTCACCGGCGCCAGCTCGGGCATCGGGGCGCGCGCCGCGCGCGTGCTCGACGCGCTCGGCGCGACGGTGGTTGTGTCCGCGCGTCGCACCGACCGCATCGAAGCGCTCGCCGCTTCGCTGACGAACGGCGACGCGATCACCTGCGACGTCAGCGTGCCCGGCGCGTCGGCCGCGCTCGTGGAGCAGACGGTCGAGCGCCACGGAGCCCTCGACGTGGTCTTCGCGAACGCCGGGATCACCACCACCGCGCCCGCGCTGCGCGAGCCGCTCGACCGGTTCGCGGAGGTGGTGGCCGTCGATCTCGTCGCTCCGTTCGAGCTCGCGCAGGCCGCCGTGGCGCACATGCGCGCGGCCGGGCGCGGCGGCAGCATCGTCAACGTCGCCTCGGCGGCCGCCTTCACGTCGACGTCGTTGCTGCCGCAGGCCGGGTACGTGGCCGCGAAGACCGGGCTCGTCGGCCTCACGCGCGAGCTGGCGTTGCAGTGGGCGCGTTACGGCGTGCGGGTGAACGCGCTCTGCCCCGGCATGTTCGCGAGCGAGATGACGGCCGCCCTCGTCGACGTCGACGAGCTCCGGACCCGATTCGAGTCGTCGGTGCCGCTGCAGAGAATCGGCGCCGCGCACGAGCTCGACGGTGCGATCGCGTTCCTCGCCAGCCCCGCGAGCAGCTACGTGACCGGCACGACCGTCCTGGTCGACGGCGGCGGTCGGGCGTAGCCGCGTGGACCGCAGGGCACGGCTCGCAACGCTGCTGGCTCGCTCGCGCGAGCAGGTGCTGGTGGCCGCGGCCGTCGGCTTCGTGACCGGACTCGCCGTTGCGGGGTTCGAGCGACTCACGGTGAACGTCGTGTTCGAGCGCGGCGTCGCGCACCTGCCGCTCGGGCTGCTCGCCTTCGCCCCCGGCGTCGGGCTCGCGGTCGCGGCGCTGTGGCTGCGGGGACCGGGTCGTGGTCTCGGCGCGAGCACGGCCGACGAGTACATCCAGGCGTTCCACGACGGCCGTCCGCTCCGACTCCGCGACCTGATGAACCGCTTGGTGGCCGCGGTCGCCACCCTGGGCAGCGGTGGCGCGATGGGGCTCGAGGGTCCGTCGATCTACCTCGGAGCGACGCTCGGCTCGGTGGTGCAACGCCGGTTGGGCGCGCGGTTGCGCACCGTCGATGCCAACCTGCTGCTCGTCGTCGGCGCGGCGGCCGGCATCGCGGCGATCTTCAAGGCTCCGGCGACCGGCGCGATCTTCGCGATCGAGGTTCCGTACCAGGACGACCTCGCGCGCCGCATGCTGCTGCCCGCGCTCGTGGGTGCGGCGTCGGGCTATCTCGGGCTCGCGGCGGTGAACGGCACCGCACCGCTGTTCGCGGTGCACGGCGCTCCGCCGTTCTCGTTCGTCGATCTCGCGGGCGCGGCGGGTCTCGGTGTCGCCGCGGCCCTCGGCGCCCGCGCGTTCGCGTGGTTGCTGCTGCGGGCGAAGCGGATCTCGAAGGACGCGCATCCGGCGGTGAGCGTCGCCGGCGCGGGCATCGCGATCGCCGGATTGTTCGTGTTGGGTCGCGTGCTCACCGGCGAGTCGTTGGTGCTGACGCCCGGCTACGGAGTCGTCACGTGGGCGCTGGACCCGAGACGCGGCGTCGCACTCCTCCTGGCCATCCTCGTGCTGCGGTGTCTGGCGACGGGCGCGGCAGTCGCCGGCGGCGGGGTGGGCGGCCTCTTCGTGCCGCTGGTCGTCGCGGGCGCGCTGCTCGGGCGGGCGTTCGCCGGCGCGCTCGGCCAGGTCGACAACTCGCTCTTCCTCGTGGTCGGCATCGCCGCGTTCCTCGGCGCCGGCTACCGGGTCCCGCTCGCGGCCGTGGTGTTCGTGGCCGAGACGACGGGACGACCGGGATTCATCGTGCCCGGCCTCATCGCCGCCGTCGTCGCGGAGTTGATGATGGGCCGTACGTCGGTGACCGCGTATCAGGTGGTGCCGACCGCCGACGGCGACGGGCCGGGAACGCACTGAGCCACAGGCGGCGCGGCGTCCGTCAGGCGGGACACTGCGTCCGCGCGATGTCGTTCTGCGCCTTCGGGAGGTACGGATCGGGGTTGGCTACACCGGCGAAGCGGTCGGCGATCCAATGGATCATGTCGGGTGCCGACACCGGCACCACGCCCGCGTGGCTCTGCCCCGGGTAGATCCACCGCTCGAGGTTCTGGCCGATGGTGCAGAGGTGCTGGGCGAGGATCGCGGTCGACGCGACCGGGATCTGCTCGTCGTTTCCACCCTGGATCATGAGCAAAGGCGCCGCGCCGGGAGTGGCGAAGTTCTGGGGATCGTTGGCCATCAGTACCGTGCGCCACGCGGGAATCTTGAACGGATCGGACTTGGTCACGGTCTCGATCGACACGTTGCCCAACTGCTTCGAGAGGTAGTCGCTGCAACCCTTTTCGAGGTCGGGGATCAGGGCCATACCCGCGGGTGTGAGCACCTGATGGAGCGGGGCTGCGGTGTCGCCGTACGCCGCATTGAGGCCGCCCGCGGCCATCAGCAGGTAGAAGCGGTAGGGGCTGGTCTTGAGGAACGAATAGATAAGCCCGAATTGCGAAGGCGGCGCTCCGGCGACGACGCCGTCGAGATGCAGTTCCGGAGCCCACGTGCCCGCGATGTCGAGCGCGAACATCGCGGTCTGCCCACCCTCGGAGTGGCCCCACACGACGTACTGGTCGCTCGCGTTCGCGCCCTTGATCGCGCGTGCGGCGCGCACGATGTCGATCGTGTTGCGCGCCGCGATCACGCCGGTGATGTACGGCATGAGGCCGGGGGTGCCTTCGCCTTGGTAGTCGCTCGCCGTCAGCTCCCAGCCGCGGTCGAGCAGCGCGTTGGCCAACGGTGCGGCCGACGCGGGATCGAGTGACGGTGCGCACTTGTCGGCCATGCCGTTGGTTCCGTGACCCCATGTGACGACGGGATAGCCACCGGCGGGCGCCCGCGTGCGTGGGACGATCACGACACCGGTCACCGCGACCGGCCGGTTCTGGAGCGACCGCGACACGTACATCACCCGGTAGACGGTGCCGTGCACGGCGGGCGCGGCGACGCGTTCCGACTTGAGCACCGCACCGGCCGGGCGCGCCGGCACCGGCTGCGGCGCGCCGTAGAAGGCCGGGAGCCCGGACGGTGGCGGGCCGTAGGTGACGGGGGTGCTCGCCGTCGGTCTTGCCGACGGGCCCGTGGCCGAACCGTGACCGGACGAGCTGCAACCCGCAGCGGTGACGATGCCGGTGAGCACGATTGCCGCGATGATGTGGTGCCGTCTCATTGTGGTGGTCTCCCGACCGTTTCCGAGGGTGAAATCGCTCATTGCTAGACGCTCGATGACGACGGTACCCGCTGACGTCGATAGGCTTGGTAAATCCATCCAGTCTGATGAAAGGACGCGCCGTGCCGCCTGCGAGGAAGATGACCGCCGAGCACAAAGCCGCGCTCGCCAAAGGCCGCGAACAAGCGAACGCCGTACGCGCCTATTTGGAAGCGCTCGAGACGAATCGTCCCAAGCGCGGCC
Source organism: Actinomycetota bacterium (assembly GCA_036787815.1). GTDB lineage: Bacteria > Actinomycetota > Acidimicrobiia > IMCC26256 > PALSA-610 > DATBAK01. The sequence continues at coordinate 3,523 of DAIQOP010000046.1, read as the reverse complement.
GTAAGCGCACTCCCGAATCGATCGCCAAGCGCATTGCCGCGATCGACGTGCAGTACGAGACCGCGGGCTCCTTGACCGCGCTGCAACTGCTGCAGGAGCGGAAGAACCTCGAGTCCGAGCTGGCCGCGATGAGCACGAAGACCGGTCCTGATCTCGACAAGCTGCGGCGCGCGTTCGTGAAGAACGCGCGGGGGTACGGCGCCGCCAAGGGCATCGAGCACGCGACGTGGCGCGAGATCGGCGTCCCCGCCGACGTGTTGCGCGACGCCGGCATCACCCGAGGTCGCTGAAGCCTCAGTCGTGCGCCATCCCGACGACGGGCTGGTTCAGCTTCGTCGCGCCCATCGATCCGTGGAACGCGGCGTCGCCGAACCCGAAGATGCCGCCGTCGGACGCGTCGAGCCAGTACCCGCGGCCACTGGGCGTCGCGGCGATGCCCACGATCGGAGCCCGCAACGCGATCGCGCCGGTCGATCCGTGGAACGCGGCGTCGCCGAACCCGAAGATGCCGCCGTCGGAGGCCACGAGCCAGTAGCCGTGGCCCGATCGCGTCGCCGCGATGCCGACGATCGGCGCGTTGAGGCGCATGCCGCCCGTCGACCCGTGGAACGCCGCGTCGCCGAACGAGAAGACGCCACCGTCGGACGCGACGAGCCAGTATCCGTGGCCGCTGGGCGTCGGCGCGATCGCAACGACGGGTGACGCGAGCCGCAGCGCTCCCGTCGATCCGTGGAACGCGGCGTCGCCGAACGGGAAGACGCCGCCGTCGGAGGCGACGAGCCAGTAGCCGTGGGTGCTCGGGGTCGCGGCCATGCCGACGACCGGTCGGTTGAGCGCGATCGCGCCCGTCGATCCGTAGAACGCCGTGTGGAACGCGAAGATCCCCCCGTCGCTCGCCACCAGCCAGTACCCGGGGCCACCGGTTCCGGCCATGCCGACGATCGGTCGGTTGAGCGCGAAGTTGCCGGTCGATCCGCAGAACGGCGCGCCGCCGAAGGAGAAGATCCCGCCGTCGCGCGCGACGAGCCAGTACCCGACGTGCGTGGGCTGCTGCACGCAGCTCGAAGGTGGGGGCGGAGGCGGTGCGTGCGGCGGAACACCCGACGGGCCCGCGTAGGCGGTGACGCCGCTGCTCGTGCCGATGAGGAGCAGGCCGAGCGCGGCCGACGGCGACGTGAAGTGCGGCACCGATCCGAGTGCGATGGTGCCGATCGTCGCGCCGGTCGCAGCGTTCAGCGCGTACAGCGTTCCGTTCGTCCAATCGACCGACCAGAGCGCGCCGCCCGCGATGATCGGCGGACCCGCGGAGCCCGTCGACGGACCCGACCACCCGAGCGAGACCGAGCGGTGGACGGTGTCGACGTTCACCTCCTTGATGTGCTCCTGGCACGGGACGTAGAGGTGGCGGCCGTCGAATGCGGTGCCGCCGAGCGCTTCGCCCGCGCAGGTGGTGAGCGACTGCAACTTGGCGAGGTTGCCCGTGTCGAGCAGGTAGCCGACGTGCTGCTTCCCGACCTCGAACACCATGTTGTTGCCGAGCAGCGAGGGGCCGGAGGAGCCGAGGTCTTCGTCGGCGACCGCGTTGGAGCCGGAGAAGTTGGCGAGGCGATGGAGCGTCGGATCGAGCTTGAGGACGCTCTCGCCGTAGTCGCCGGTTCCCGGGACGGCGTTGGGGTTCCCGGTCGCGACGTAGACGTTCCCCGAGGCGTCGATCGACGGGCCGTTGGTCGCCCAGATCGCGCCGAGGCCCGTATGGGGTGTCGGGTTGAACGCGATCTTGCCGGTTCCCCGTTCGGTGAGCGAGACGACCCAACCGTGGTACGGCCCGCAGTCGCCGGCGTAGCCGCCGTAACCGATGTAGACGCGGCCGTTGCCGAGCGCGAGGCCGGCACGCTGCTGGATGTAGAGCGGGTTCTGCACGCCGCCGGGGTCGGCGTTGACCGACATCATGCGATTGCCCGTGTACACGTCGAGCCCGATGAGTTGGTGGTGGATGACCCGGAACGCGTCCTGGGTCGCGGCGACGACGAACACTTCGTGCGCCGCGGTGTCGATGACGGGCGTCGACGTGATGCCGAGTGGGTCGATGTTCCCGCAACCGACCTGGCCGGCGACGTTGGTGACCGGCGTCCCGACGTGCTGGCGCCACAACACGCGGCCGTCGTTCGCGTCGAGGGCGTACACGGTGTCGTTCTCGGTCGCCGCGATCACGCGGCCCGCGGACACGACCGGTTGGCCGTACACGCTCTGGTCGAGGTTGGTCGTCCAGGCGCGATGGGTCGGCAGCAGCGCGGGCTCGCTGGTGTCGTTGCCGGTTCGCGCCGCGTTCCCGTGGTAGGTGGGCCACGTGTCGCCCGCGCCGGCGGCGGCCGGCCAGGCGCCGGCGAGCAGCAGGGCGGTGGCGGCGACGACGGTGGCGACGCGGGCGGTGGCGACTCGACGGTGCATCCGGGCAGGCGTGTGCATGCTGCCAGTGTGCCGCGCGCGACGTGACCGCGGTGTGTTGCCCCCGAGGGCCCCTCTCCGTTCGGGCGCGAGCCGCCACCACTCACGGATGCAGCGTGCGGTGCTCCTCGAGCATGGCGACGAGCTTCTCGATGCGCGAGCGGCGGGTCTCGGGCTTCTTGGCGGCCGCGATGCGATAGAGCACGGCATAGCGATTGGCCCGGTCGACGGTCTCGAAGAACGCGCGTGCGCGGTCGTTCGCGGCGAGCGCGTCACGCAGGTCGTCGGGCACGTCCATCGTCCGTTGCCCCGCGTACGCCGCGTCCCATCGACCGTCGGCGCGGGCGGCTTCGATCTCGCGCAAGCCGGCGGGGGCCATCTCGCCGCGCTCGAGCATCGCCGTGGCCTTCTCGCGGTTGATCTTCGACCAACTGCCGCGTGGCGAGCGCGGCGTGAACCGCTGGAGCCAGCGCGAATCGTCGGCGGCGGCCTTCTGCCCGTCGATCCAGCCGAAGCAGAGCGCAACCTCCAGGGCCTCCGCGTAGGTCACGGAGTCGATGCCGGCGTTCTTCTTCGCGATCTCGAGCCAAACCCCGGGCGAGGTCTCGTGGTGCTTCGCGAGCCACGCCTTCCATTTCGCGCGCGACGCGAACGCGACCACGGGAAGCGAGTCGCGCGGGCTCAGTGATGCGTTCCCGGATCGGCCCGAACGGAGTCGGGCGCAGAGGTGCGGCGCACGTCGTCGACGCTAGCGCGACCGTTCTCGGTTCCTCGGCGCTACCGTCCGGCCTCGTGTCGACTCCACGCGCCGAGCTCTCGCTCTCCGACTGGGCCGTCCTCGGCGTGGTCGCCGAAGGGCCGACGCACGGGTGGCCGGTCGTGCGCGAGCTCGCCGCCGACGGTGCGATCGGACGGATCTGGACGGTGTCGCGGCCGCTCGTCTACCGGTCGATCGCCACGCTCCTCGCCGCGGGCCTGCTCGAAGAGTGCGGCCAGGTGATCGGGGGGAGCGGGCCGAAGCGCTCGGTCGTGCGGGTGACGCGACGCGGCCGCGACACGCTGCGGCGCTGGCTCGACG
>DAIQOP010000271.1:0-5266 GCA_036787815.1 Actinomycetota bacterium | reverse complement strand
GAAACCATCAGAGAAACTCACCGAGCTTCTTGCAACGACCGCTTGAACCCGCCGATGCGAGCGCAGTACCAGGGCCGTGGGTGGGGCGGATCTCAGCCCTCGAGGTTGGCCTTCAGCGCGTCGAGGCTCTGCTGGTAGATCTGCTCGAAGAGCGGGAGCATCGCCTCGGGCTCGACTTCGACCTCCCACGTGACGTGGGAGCCGGCGCCCGCGGGTGCGACGGTGATCGTCGCCTCGTGGTGATCGACCGGTGCCGGCCCGGAAGCGATGGTGTACACGATCACGCGGCGCGAGTCGTCGCGGCGAACGAGCCGCTCGCCGATCGTCATGCCGCTCATCTCGAGCGTGCGGAGGTCGCCGTCGAGCGTGCAGCTCTCGATGCCGGGCATCCACTTCGCGAGGCCGCCGAAGTCGCCGACGACCGCCCACACGTCGTCGGCCGTGCGCGCGATGTCGATCTGGCTGATGCCCTTGGCCATGGAACCGCTCCTCGAGTCGTGGAGGGGTCAGCCTGCCACGTCAGGCAGGTAGGCGCCCGGTTCGGTGAACATGTGCCGGTGCCACCGGCGCGGTGTGAACAGTGCGGCACGCGGGTAGTCCTCGAACATCCAGCGGGCGAAGCTCCGGCGGGTCCAGTCGTTGGTGGCGACCGCACGGATCGCGGCGCGGGCCGCGAGCGGACGGGCGAGCAGCCGCTGCAGTCCGGCCGCGAAGCGCAGATCGGAGCCGAGCGCGCGAGCAACGGCCCGCCGGTAGCGGTCGCCGACGGCTCGCGGGTCGTCGGCCGCGTGCTCCGCGATCGCGCGCGCCGCGAGCATGCCGGTCTCGAGCGCCTGGGCGATGCCCTCGCCGGTCATCGGGTCGACGACCGCCGCGGCGTCGCCCACGAAGAGCACGCGCCCGTCGGCGAGCGAGGCGGGCTCGTACCGGGTCGGGATCGGCCACGCGCGCACGCGGTCTTCGGGCACCGCGCCGGGGCCGAGGATCTCGCGGAGCACCGGCCGCTGCAGCAGATCGGCCCACAACGCCTTGAGCTCGTGGCCCTTGCGGCCTTCGCGCAGCACACCGAACCCGACGTTGGCTCGCCGATCCGGCAGCGGGAACACCCACGCGTAGCCGGGGAGCAGATCGCGCTCGAACGCGACCCAGAGCCGGCGCTCGTCGACACCGGAGAAGTACTGGCGCGCGGCGTGCCACTCGCCGAGGGCCGGACCCGTGCGCTGCCAGGCGCGGCGGACGGGGGAGAAATGGCCGTCGGCGGCGACGACGAAGCGCGCCATGTGCTCCGCACCGCGCTCGGTCGTCACGCGCACGGCGTGGGACTCGGGGGCGAGGTGCGCCACGGCGTCGCCCTCGCGCACGTCGACGCCGCGTGCGCGCGCGAGATCGACGAGTGCCGCGTCGAGCCGGAGCCTGGTCACCACACCCGCGTGCTCGCCGTCGGCGGGCATCGGCAGTGGCACCCGCCGACCCGACGGCGAGACCAGCACCGCCTCGTGCACGGTCGTGTACGCGGCGCCGTCCAACGCCTGCCGCGGGAGACCGAGCCGTTCGAGGAGCCGCAGCGCGCCGGCGGTCAGGCCGTCACCGCAGGTCTTGTCGCGGGGGAAGGTCGCGGCGTCGAGCACCACGACGCCGAGCCCGCGTTCGGTGGCGGTGATCGCCGTCGCGATGCCCGACGGGCCCGCGCCCACGACGAGAAGATCGAGAGGCCGGCTCATCCCGCTCGACGCTACCGGGCGCCTACCGAGTCGTCCGCACGCGCGTGGAGCTCTACGCCGTCAGGCACGCGTAGTACGCCGGGAACTCGACGTACCGAGTCGTGGTGAAGATCGGTCGCAGGGTGGCCTCGCACCAGGAACGGATCGCCGACTCCGGAGTGCCCGACCTGATCGCCGACGAGATGTTCGTCTGGGTCATGACGTAGCCGACGTACGCGTCCAACGAGAGCTCGACGTCGACGGTCAGCCGCTCGAACGCCCGCACATCCAGCGGGCCTTGTGCGAGGACCTCGGGGTCGACGGCGTGGCGACCGTCGCGCGGTGCGGGCCATCGGGCCAACAGCTCCGAGTACCACTGGTCGAGCGACTCGGTGGCTTTGCTGCTTCGACCGGCGCCGAAGTCGTAGACGAGCAGGACCCCATCCGGTGTGAGCACCCGCCGGACCTCCTCGTAGAACGCCGCAAGATCGACGAAGTTCAGCGATCCGGCAGCCGTGATGAGCTGAGCCGCTCGCGCGCGAAGGGGAAGCGACTCCGCCCGACCGACGACGAACGACGCTTCTGGCACGACCGCGACGGCCCGGTGAATCATCGAAGGCGACGGATCCACACCGACGCATCGCCGAGCCAACGACAGGACGGGTCGCATCGAACTCCCCGCGCCGCATCCAACGTCGACGGCGAGGTCGACGCGTTCCCCGAACCCGAGACGCGGCCGGGCCCTCTCGATGATCACGGCATGGATCGGCGGCCGTTGTGTCGCGTAGCCGGTTGCCAACTCCGCGGTGTCGAACACGTTGTCGGCCGACATCGCACGAAGATACCGGTCAGCGGACCTCGCGGCGGTCGAAGATGAACGCGGCCGCGAGCGTGAGCCCCACCGCCCACCCGAGCGCGGACACGCTTGACGCGCGCGTGGAGAGCACGTCGCTCCCGCCGTTGTGCTGCTGCCGAGACGGGTCGACCGCCATGGCGATGAACGCGGTTGCCGGGTTGTCCTTGGCGACCCAGCGCCACGCGTGGAACTGCCCGATGATGGCGCTCGCCCAGCCGACGATGAGCAACCCGGCGACGGCCGCGACCGTGCGGCGGGCGACGACGGTGATCGCGTAGGCCGCGATCCCCGCGAGCCCGACCGCCGCGGCCACGCGTCCCATGTCGGCGGCCCGGCCGGCGAACCACGCACCGTCGAGCCCGCCGGCGACGCCGCGCAGCGACGAGCCGATCCACTGCAGGATCCCGATGTAGAGCAGCAACGCGGTGGAGAGGGCCGCCAGACCGATGCCGACCGCGACGGCCTTGACTGCGACCACGCGCTTGCGCCGCGGTTCGAAGAGGAGCTGCGTGCTGAGCGAGCCGGCGCCGAACTCCGCGCCGACGAACGACGCGCCGCTCACGAACGCGACGAAGACCATCGCGACGCCCGTGCCGTTCACGGTGTCCCGGAACGTGTTGTGCACGTGCATGCGGCGGTCGCGGGTGACGATCTCGGTTCCGAACTGCTTGTAGCAGTCGGGCGGGAGCGTCCCGAAGGTCTGCGCGGTCGCCGGCCCGCTCGTCGGACCGTTGCAGACGATGTTCGGGCTGCCGCTCACAGACCTGCTCACGTCGGACCGCACGAACTGCAGCACCAGCACGAAGGTGGCGAGCGCGATCCCGAAGGCGAACATCGCGTGCATCACGCGCCGGGAGAAGAAGCGGCGCAGCTCGGCGCCGAGGAGCCCGCGGAGGCCGTTCATCGTGGGTCCTCGTGCGTGATCGCGAGGAACGCCTCTTCGAGCGTTCGTTCGATCGGGCTGAGCTCCGACAGGAAGATCGACGCGGCGGAGAGCGCGCGCGTCACCTCGTGGGCGCGCTCGGCCGTCACCTCGACGACGAGCCGGCCCCGATCGTCGGTCGTGCCGCGGAAGCCGGCGGCGGCGAGCGCGGTCGCGGCCGCGCCGTGCTCCGCGGCGCCACCCGGCACCGCGACGCGGAAGCGTGACACCGTGCCCTGGAGCAGCTCGTGCACCGTGCCCGACGCGATGGTGCGTCCGTGGGCGACGATCGCGACGCGGTCGCAGGTCTGCTGGATCTCCGAGAGGATGTGGCTCGAGACGAACACGGTGCGGCCCTGGTCCGCGAGCTGGCGCAACAGGTTTCGCATCTCGAGGATGCCCTGCGGGTCGAGACCGTTCGCGGGCTCGTCGAGGATGAGCAGCTCGGGTTCCTTGAGGAGCACCGCGGCCACGCCGAGCCGTTGCTTCATGCCGAGCGAGTAGGTCGCGAACCTCGAGTCGGCCCGCGCGTCGAGGCCGACGGTGCTCAGCGCCGTCGTCACCCGTTCGAGGGGGATCTGCCGGCTCCGGGCGAGCAGCTCGAGGTTGCGCCGCCCCGAGAACCCCGGGAAGAACGACGGCTGCTCGACGAGCGCGCCGATCCGGTCGATCACCTTGGGCAGCTCGTCGGGGATGCTGGCGCCGAGCACTCGCATGGTGCCCCGGTTCGCCCGCAAGTGGCCGACCGCGGCCCGGATCGTGGTGGTCTTCCCGGCTCCGTTGGCACCCAGGAAGCCGAACACCCCGCCCTCGGGCACCTCGAGATCGAGCCCGTCGAGCGCCCGTACCGGGCCTCGCCGACCCCGGTACTCCTTGGTGAGGCCCGCCACCTCGATCGCTGCCACCGCAGAACCCTTTCACGCCCGGCCGTACCCGTCGGCGACCGTGTGCCCGGAGCGGACGCAACCGGGGTGCCGAGGATGGGGCGGGACGGTGAACCGCATGCGTCGGCGACCGTGTGCCCGGAGCGGACGCAACCGGGGTGCCGAGGGCGGGGCCCGACGGTGAACCGCATGCGTACGCGACCGTGTGCTCAGTTCGACGCCTGAGCGGCGCGCGGGCCAAACTCTTCGGCCGAGTTCGTGCGACGAGGAGAGCTGCTCGAAGTGAACGTCGTCGTCTGTGTGAAACAGATTCCCGACCCTGCGGTGCCCGGCGCGCTCGACGCCGACCACACGCTGAAGCGCGAGGGCAAGCTCGTCCTCGACGAGTCCGACAGCTACGGCGTCGAGATGGCGCTGCAACTGGTCGACGCGGCCGGCGGGGGCGAGGTCACCCTCGTGTCGATGACCCCGAACAACGAGGTCTCCGGCCTGCGCACCGCCCTCGCGATGGGCGCGGCCAAGGCGATCCTCGTGTCCGATCCCGCGTGCGAGGGCTCCGATGCCCTCGGCACCGCGAAGGTGATCGCGAAGTGCGTCGAGCGCCTCGGCGATGCCGACCTCGTGCTCGCCGCGACCGAGTCGTCCGACGGCTACACCGGCACCGTGCCCGCGCAGGTCGCCGAGCTCCTCGGCTGGCCGGCGCTCACCTTCTCGAAGCACGTCGAGATCGCCGACGGCAAGGTGAAGGTGCAGCGCCAGACCGAGGCCGGGTACGACATCATCGAGGCGTCGCTGCCCGTGGTCGTGAGCGTGACCGCCGGTGTGGTCGAGCCCCGCTACCCGTCGTTCAAGGGGATCATGGCGGCGAAGAACAAGCCGGTCGAGCAGCTGACGGCCGCCGATC
>DAIQOP010000045.1:8732-18858 GCA_036787815.1 Actinomycetota bacterium | reverse complement strand
GAGACCGGCGCCGCCGACCGCCCCGTCTCCAAGGTCCCCACCGACCTCTTGAGGCGCAAGTAGGGGCTGCACGCGTCGTACGCGTCAGCCCAATCGGCGTCGATGTCGGAGACTCGGTAGCGCGCACCGTCGACGACGAAGGTGTCGGGATACCCGGGTTGCGAGCCGCCGTTCACGTCTTCGAGCGCGAGCCCGAAGCGCGCGACCAGCGCCCGCATGTGCGAGTGCTCGCTCGACACGAAGCCGCCACCGTGCTCGCCGATCTGGCCGCCGGCGAGGAAGCCGCGCAGGGTCCACATGCGCCCGCCGATCCGGTCGGCCGCGTCGTAGACCGTCGAGCGGATGCCGCGTTCCCAGAGCGCGTGCGCGCACCGCGTGCCGGCGCCACCGGCGCCGACGACGACGATGCGGGGCGCCCCACGCGCTGCGGCACGCGGCAATCGGCCGGCGACTCCGGACAATGCGAGTGCGGCGCCGCCGGCCGCGGTCCCGGCGAGCACCTCGCGCCGCGAGATCTGCCGCCCCGGCGGTGTCGGCGCGCCGGGGGTCGGCGCACCGTCGAGCACCTCGTCGAGCGGCATCCCCGTGCGCCGGGCGATCTCATGGGCCCGAACGCGTCGGCGCAGCGCGCGGGTCAGTGGCGTCCGTGCCATCGCTCCATGGTCGCACCCGCGGCCGCGGCCGCGGCCCGCACCCGAGACCGTTCGATCCGTCGCCCACGAGCCCGTTACCCACGGGACGGGGCCGGTTACCCACGGGACGGGGCCGGTTCAGTGCAGGTCGTGGGCGCTGATCGTGTCGTAGAGGTCGACCTCGGGGCGGACGGCGAGGTGGGCGACCGCCGCCGCGGCCATCTCGGCCATCTCCGGGGAGTCGAGGTGGGAGCGGGCGTCGGTCGCGGATGCCCACTTCTCGACGAGGAGCAGCCGGCCCGGCAGCGATGCGGAGGCCAGGAGGTCGATGTTCCGGCACGCCGCCGACTGGCGGGTCACCACCACGTACCGGGCGAGGATCGCCATGAGCGGCTGCTCGGAACCGGGCATTGGATCGAACCGGGCCGTCAGCACCGCGAGCTCGGGATCCTCCGCCATACTTGGGGTCCCCCGTCTCGCACCCGGAATGCGCAGGACAACGACGCTGTTCGCCTTCGTAGTCCGCTTGACTCGGCCCGTATCCTACAAAGACACCGAGCGGCGTTGACGGGAGCATCGGGCCGTAAAGCCGTCCGGAGTCTTCTTTCTCCCCGTTTTCTGCCCAAACCGTCCGAGTTCCGACAAAAGGGATTGCTTCGTTGGCGAAGGAACGAGTAGAACGCGATGAAGAAGATCTCGTCCGGCTGTACCTGACCGATATCGGGCAGTACCAGCTGTTGAACAAGGAGCTCGAGGTCCAGCTCGCGCAGGCGATCGAGAACGGCAACGCGGCGCGCGAGCAGCTGGCGACGGCCAAGGGCCTGACGCCTGCGAAGAAGCGTGAGCTGCGGCGCGTGTCCCGCGAGGGCGACGAGGCTCAGCGCCGGTTCATCCAATCGAACCTGCGGCTCGTCGTCTCGATCGCGAAGAAGTACCAGGCGTCGGGGCTGCCCCTGCTCGACCTGATCCAGGAAGGCAACCTCGGCCTCATGCACGCGGTCGAGAAGTTCGACTGGCGCAAGGGCTTCAAGTTCTCGACGTACGCGACGTGGTGGATTCGCCAGGCGATCACCCGCGGCATCGCGAACACCGGCCGCACGATCCGTCTGCCGGTCCACGCGGGCGACACGCTGGCCCGGTTGCAGAAGGCCCGTTCGCGCTTGGAGCTCAAGCTCGGCCGGCCCGCGACCCTCTCGGAGCTCTCGGCCGAGGTCGAGATGCCCGAGGACAAGGTCACCGAGGCGCTGCGCTTCGCGGCCGAGCCGCTCTCGTTGTCCGAGCCACTCCGTGAGGACGGCGACGCCGAGCTCGGCGACATCGTCGAGGACCGTTCGGCGGAGTCGCCCTTCGAGGTCGCGGCCACGGCGTTGCTGCCGGCCGAGATCGAGAAGCTGCTCGCCCCGCTCGACGAGCGCGAGCGTCAGATCCTGGCGCTGCGTTTCGGGCTCGACCGGGGAGAGCCCCGCACGCTCGAAGAGGTGGGCGAGTACTTCAACCTCACCCGGGAGCGCATTCGCCAGATCGAGGCGCGGGCGATGTCGAAGCTTCGCCACCCGTCGGCCGACACGGGCGCACGCGACCTGCTCGCAGTCTGACCCGGGCCCGTTGCCCGGGCGCCTCCAGGTTCCGAAACGAGAAGTGCGGGCCGCATGTGCGGCCCGCACTTCGTACGTTCGGGGTCGTGCGTGGGTGGAGCGTTCGCTTCGTCGGTCAGTGGCCGTCGGCCGAGACCAGGAGGTGGTACGCGAGGCCGTAGGCGACGGGCGCGGAGAACTTCATGTCGGTGGCGTTCAGCGCTCCGTTCCAGTGGTTCCAGATCTGGATGCTGCCCGTCGCGCCGTGCAGCTGGAGGATGATCCGCACCGCGAGGTCGCGCGCGCCGTCGGGCGTGAGCATCATCCCGGACTTCCAGCCGTTGAAGCTCAGCCGCTGGATGACGACCGCGCCGCGGTAGCTCGCCGGCATGTTCCGGCCCTGGGCCGTCGGGTCCCAGACGGTCCGGTAGGCCATGGTGTTCACGCCGCTCGCCGAGGCGTTCCACGACGCGATCACCTTGCCCGGGGTCTTGACCTTGCCGTCCTGCGCGTTCGCCGGCAGGAGCATGGCGCCGACCACCGCCAACGGAACCAGCACGAGTGCCGTGATCGCCCCGTGCCTCACGCGTCGATACGTCTGGAACCTCATGGCGGGATCCCCCTTCGGACCTCGAGACCGGTCGTCGTGACGCTCTACGCGTCGGAACGGCAACGGGGGCACCTTGAGGTGGAATCCTCGGATTCGCATGTGGGATCGCCTCAGATCGTGATACACAGTCGAAGATTGTGTCGCACGACCCGCCCGACTCGGGACCTTCGGGCGCACCGAACGCGCGTGGCGCGCGATCGGGTCACGAAGCCCGGTCGGATGGTGAATGGCGGAGGTGGCAGGAATCGAACCCACCGGACGGGGTTCGCCCGTCCCACTCGTGTTGAAGACGAGGGGGGCCACCAGACCCCGTTCACCTCCGTCGTGATCATGCCAGAACGCGCTGACGCGACTTCTCGGGTCGACGCACCGTTACCGCATCGCCTCCGGTACAGTGCGAGCCACCAGCCCGCCGAGGAGGACATCGTGAAGAAGCTCTTGCTACTCCTGGTGCTCGTTGCGCTCGGTGCCGCGGTGGCCCGCAAGGTCCGCGCCGCATAAGCGATCGTGCAACCGTGAACGACGCCGGGTTTACCCGGCGTCGTTTGCGTTCAGCTGCAGGTCACGCGCCGTCGAAGCACTGCGCGTAGCGCGGATCGAACAGCGCGGGCGCGCCACCGGTGTGCCAGAACACCACCGAGTCGGCCGCGCCGATCCGTCCGTCGCGCACCCGTGTGAGGAGCGCGGCCATGGCCTTGCCCGTGTAGACGGGATCGAGCACGAGGCCTTCAGTACGCGCCGCGATCGTCATCGCCTCCACGGCCGCGGTGCTGATCTCGCCGTAGCCGGCGCCGACATGGTCGTGGTCGACGACCACCTCGCCCGTCGGTCGGACTCGGCCGCTCGCCGCCGCCGCTTCGGTCGCGAGGCGCGCGACCGCGTCGTCGAGATCCGGGCGGGTGCCGACGTCGACGCCGACGACCCGGATCGCTTCGGCTCCCAGGCCCGCGAGGATGCCGGCGTGCGTGCCGCCGGAGCCGTCGGCAACGACGATCCAGCGCGTGCCCGCCACCTCCGCGTCGTGGAGCTGCGGGAGGAGCTCGTCGACGGCGTCGGCGTACGCGACCACGCCGGTGACCGACGCGCCGCCGATGGGGATCGTGAACGGTCGCCGGCCGGCGGACGCGAGGCGCGCGCCCGCGTCGACGATCGCCTGCTCGAGCCGGGCGTAGTGATCGCTCGCGCCGAATTCGATCGTGGCCCCCATGAGCCCGTCGAGGAGCAGGTTGCCGGTCGGCGTGTCGGGCCGCGGCCCGGCGAGCACGAGATGGCAATCGATGCCGAGCCGATTGGCCGCGGCCGCGGTGAGTCGCGCGTGGTTGCTCTGCCGGCCGCCGCCCGTGACGAGGACGTCGGCGCCGTCGTGGCGCGCCTGCGCGGCGAGCAACTCGAGCTTGCGGGCCTTGTTGCCGCCGAGCGCGAGCCCGGTGAGATCGTCGCGCTTCACGAGGACGCGCGGCCCGCCGAGCGCCGCGGTGAGTCGCGGGGCCTCGTCGAGAGGCGTGGGCAACACCGCGAGACCGAAGCGATCGGTCACCGTGCGGTCGAGAGCCGGCGCCGCCAGATCAGGTAGAGCACGACACCGGTGCCGAAGGCCGCGGCCGCGCTGCTCGCGGCGATCGTGGGTGCCGTGGTGGGAACCGGCATGCGATCGCGCAGGCGAACGGGCCGGACGAACTTGCGGACCTCCCACTCGCGCTCCGCCGCGGCGCGTGCGAGATCGCGATCGGGGTTCACCACGACGGGATGCCCCACGCTCTCGAGCATCGGGAGATCGGTGATGGAATCGGAGTAGGCGTAGGAGGCCGAGAGGTCGATGCCCTCGGCTTCGGCCTTCGCCCGGATCGCCTCCGCCTTGTGCTCGCCGTACGCGTAGAACTCGAGCTCTCCCGTGTAGCGACCCTGGTCGTCGATCTCGGCGCGTGTCGCGATCGCGTCGTCGACACCGAGGTAATCGGCGAGGGGAGCGACGACCTCGAACGGCGACGACGAGATGATCACGGTGCGTCGCCCCGCCGCGTTGTGCTCGCGGATGAGATCCAGGGCCTCGGCGTAGATGATCGGTTGGATCGTGGCCTCGAGCGTTTCGCGCACGATCTCCGCGACGTGTTGCTGGTCCCATCCCTTGGTGAGTCGCAGCATCGACTCTCGCACCTTCTCCATCTTCGCTTCGTCCGCGCCGACGAGCATGTAGACGATCTGCGCATAGATCGAGCGCACGATCACCGATCGGCTGATCAGACCCTCGCGGTAGAGCGGCCGTCCGAACGCGAGGACGGAGCTCTTCGCGATGATCGTCTTGTCGAGGTCGAAGAACGCCGCCTCCATCGCGCCCAGCGTACGGCGCGCGAAGTGATTTCCGCGGCAGTCGCGCTTGACTCGCGTGCCGATCGACCGTAAGTTCACGGCTCTTCCCCCGCACTTTCCCGAGGTCGGTTCGACGCGCCCTGCTCTGGGCGCCTCCCTCGGGAGGGTGCAATGTTGTTGTCTCTGTGGTCACCGAAAGGTGGCTCGGGAACCTCGGTGGTGGCCGCGGCCTGCGCGGTCGTGCTTGCCGGCGATCGTGGCGCGCGCCTCGTCGACCTCGACGGCGACCAGGCGGCCGTGCTCGGGCTCGCGCCCACCGCGCTCGGTGGCTCGCCGCTCGGCGAGAGCCGGGGCGTACGCGACTGGCTGGCCGTGGGCCCGCAGGCCCCGGCCGATGCGTTGGCACGGCTCATGATCGACGCGGGGCCCGGTCTTGGGCTCCTCCCGCCGGGCGCGGCCGGCGGCGACGCGACGGGCGAAGCCGGAGCCGCGCTCGGCATGGTGCTGCGCGACGAGGGTGTCGCCGTCGTCGCCGATTGCGGCCGGGCCGACGATGCCGCCGCCCGCGCGCTCGTCGAGGTGTCGGACTACTCGGTCGTGGTGTTGCGTCCCTGCTACCTCGCGTTGCGACGCGCCGCGGCCCACGAGTTGGTGCGCGCGGCGTCCGGAGTCGTGGTGGTCGAGGAGCCGGGCCGGGCGCTCGGCGCGCGCGAGGTCGCCGATGTGCTGGGGCTTCCGGTGCTCGCGTCGGTGCCCGCGCGGGCCGCGATCGCGCGGGTCGTCGATGCCGGCGTCCTTGTCTCGCGGCTTCCCGATGCCCTGGCGCGGCCCGTGCGCACGCTGCTCGAAGGGCTGGGGGTGTCGGTGTCGCGGGGACACGCGGCATGACCGGCGTTCCGCTCCTCGAGACCCCGCCGCGTGCGAACGGCCGCTCGAACGTCGGCGCGGCAGACCTCGCGGTTCGTCGTGCGGTTGTGCACCGGTTGCACGCGGATCCGCCTCCGCTCGTGGGTGGCGGTCGTGCGGCACTGCGCGTGCACCTGGCCGGCCTGCTGCGCGACGAAGCGCCTCTCGTCGACTCCGATCACGCCGACCGGTTGCTCGACGAGCTGATGCGCGAGGTCGATGGGCTCGGCCCGCTCGATCCCCTGCTCGCCGATCCCGACGTCACCGAGATCATGGTGAACGGGCCCGGGCGCGCGTACGTCGAGCGCGCCGGGCAACTCGTCGCGGTCGACCTCGGCCTCGACGCCGTGGCGATCGCCCGGATCGCGGAGCGCATCGTCGCTCCACTCGGGTTGCGCCTCGACCGTTCGTCACCGATCGCCGACGCTCGCCTCGCCGACGGTTCCCGCGTGCATGCGGTGCTGCCGCCGCTCGCACCCGACGGTCCGTGCCTCACGATCCGGCGGTTCTCGAGCCGGCCCGTCGAGCTCGCGGCGTTCGGTGTGGGCGACGCGGGTGGGGCATTCCTCCGGGCCGCGGTGCGGGGCGGGTGGAACCTCCTCGTCGCGGGCGCCACGAGCGCGGGGAAGACCACCCTGCTGAACGCGCTCTCGTCCGCGATCGATCCCGGCGAACGGATCGTCACGATCGAGGAGACCGCCGAGCTGCGGCTCGCGCAGCCGCACGTCGTGCGGCTCGAGGCGCGCCCCGCCAACGCGGAGGGCGTCGGCGCGACGGGGGTGCGCGAGCTCGTGCGGTGCGCGTTGCGGATGCGGCCCGACCGGATCGTCGTCGGCGAGGTACGGGGCGGTGAGGCGCTCGACATGCTGCAGGCGCTCAACACGGGTCACGACGGCTCGCTCTCCACGGTGCACGCGAACAATCCCGCCGACGCGCTCAGCCGCCTCGAAACGCTGGTGCTGTTCGCCGGTGTCGCGCTGCCGATCGCGGCGGTGCGGCACCAGATCGCCGCGGCACTCGACGCGGTTGTGTTCGTGGCCCGCGCGGCCGACGGCGCGCGTCGCGTCGAGGTGGTCGCCGAGCTCGGTTCCGACCTCTCGCGCCCGTCGTCGCGGGTGCGGGCCTTGTTCGAGCGGCGCAACGGGGTGCTCGAGCCGGTCGCGCCCCCTTCGCGGCCGGCTCGGCGCGCCGGTATCGACCTTGCGGAGGGATTCCCGTGGCGCTGAACGGCGCGCCGCTCGCGGTGATCGGCGCCGTGGCGCGGTGGCCGATCGCCGGTCCGCGCGCGATACCGATCGCGATCGGTGGCGCGGTGCTGAGCGCGGCCCTGGGCCGGCACGCGCGGCGGATCGAGGTCACGGACCGCACGCGAGCGCTCGGTGCCGGCGCGAGCCGGATCCCCGCGTTCGTCGGCGACCGGATCGAAGCGGCCCTCGTCGCGGCCGACGTCGCTCCCGACGTCGGTGCCGCGCTGCAGATCTGGCTGCTGGGTGCGCTGGCGGCGGGCTGCCTGGCCGGCGGCCTCGATCTCGTCTTCGCTCCGGTTGCCGTCGCCGCGGTGATCGTCGCCGGCCCGGTCGGTCTCTACGCGGCGCGCGCCCGGGGACCTCGTCGATGTGCGGCCGAGCTGCCGGTCGCGCTCGAGCTCGTCGCGAGTGAGCTGCGCACCGGCGGCACGGTGACGGGTGCGCTCGGCGCGTTGGGCAGGGGCGACGGTCCGCTCACCGCCGAGTTCGCTCGCATCAACCGTCGTTGCGCGCTCGGTGCGCCGCTCGAGCACGCGCTCGCGGCGTGGGCCGGTGAACGTTCCGACCCGGGGGTGAGCAGCGCCGCCGGCGCGTTGGTCGTCGCCGCGACGACCGGCGGGCGCGCCGCGGAGGCCCTCGACGGTCTCGCGTCGTCGCTGCGCGATCGTTCGGAGATCGCGGCCGAAGCGCGCGCGTTGTCGGCGCAGGCGCGATTGTCGGCGATCGTGGTCGGGAGCCTGCCGATCGCCTACCTCGCGGCGTGCGCGGTGCTCGATCCTCGCCAGGTCGGTCTGCTCACCCGCACGCCCTTCGGGCTCACCTGTCTGCTCGTCGGGCTCACCCTCGAAGCGGTCGCCGCGCTCTGGATCCGCTTCCTGCTCCGGCAGGACGGCTGAACGATGACGTTCGTGCTCGCACTGGGCTGGGGTGCGCTCGCGCTGGCTGCCGGGCACACGGTCGCGGCGCGCATCGGTGCGTCGGAGCGCGCGCTCCGGCTGCGGCGCGCACCGCGGGCGCTCGCGGGCGAGCCGTCGATCGGCGAGCGCGGAGTCGCGCGTGCGCGGCGCCTCCTCGAACGGTCGGGGCCGGTCGGTCGGGTGCTCGGCGGCTGGGCCCGCCGGCGTGCGACGCGGCGCCGCGACGGTCGCCTTGCACGCGAGCTCCCCGCGGCCGTCGACCTGTTCGCGGTCGCGATCAGTGCCGGGGCAACGCCGTTCGCCGCGGTGGCGACGGTCGCGGAATGGGCGCCACCGTCGGTCGCCGAGTCGTTCGCGGGGGTCGTCGCCGCGTGCGGGCTCGGGGCGCCGTTCGAGTCGGCACTGCACGACGCCGCGCGGCGCGACCCGCGGTTGGCGTCGCTCACGTCGCTCCTCGCCACGGGTTCGCGTCTCGGTGCCGCCGTGAACGACGCCCTGGCCCGCCTGGCGGCCGAGTCTCGCCGCGACCTCCGCCGCCGCGCCGAGACGCGCGCCCGCACGGTGCCGGTGCGCCTCCTCTTCCCCCTCGTCTTCCTCGTGCTTCCCGCGTTCGGGTTGCTCACCGTCGTCCCCGCGGTCGCCGCGGGGTTCCACGGGTTCTGAGTGCCCGGCGCGTCAGCGATCCCACATCCGGCGCCGCGAGGCGCTCTCTCGGAGGTACATCGTGCTCGACCTGATCCTGTCCTGTGTCATCCGCGTCATTCACGGCGCGGTCTTCGAAGAGGAAGGTCAGTCCACGGCGGAGTACGCGCTCGTGATCGTGGCCGCGGCCGCGATCGTCGGCCTGCTCCTGAGCTGGATCACCAAGTCGAACGGAATCGGTTCGATCTTCAACGGTGTCATCGGCCGGGTCCTGAAGTGGATCCACTGAGCACCAGCCTTCGTCGTCGGGGCGCGCGCCTGCACGCGCGCCCCGACGACGGTCAGGCCGCGGTCGAGCTCGCGCTCGTGCTTCCGGCGGTCGTCCTGCTCCTGCTCGCGATCGTGCAGTTCGCGCTGGTCGCCCGTGACGAGGTGCTCGTCGTGCACGCGGCGCGCGAAGCCGCTCGGGCGGCGAGTGTCGGCGCTTCCGGCCCGACGGCCGCGTCTCGGGTGCTGGGAGGAGCGAAGGTGAGCATCTCGGGCGGCGCGCGCCTCGGCGACCTCGTCGTCGCGACCGTCACCTACCGGTCGGTCACCGACCTGCCGCTCGTCGGGCCGCTCATTCCCGATCCGTGGCTCTCCGCGCGGGTCACGATGCGCTCCGAGCATGCGCCATGACCGCGGCATGCGAACGGCGCGGGCAGCGGGGGTCGGCGACCGTGCTGGTGTGCGGGCTCATCGCGGTGGCGGTGGTCCTTGCCGTCGCGGTCGTCGCCGTGGGCGGGGCCGTCGTGCTCGCGGGTCGCGCCGAGGCGGCGGCCGACAGCGCGGCCCTCGCGGCCGCCGACTCCGTCGCCCTCGGTCACGAATCGGCCGCGTGCGCGGCGGCGAGCCTCGTGGCCGAGATCGACGGCGCGCATCTCGTCGAGTGCCACGTCGAGCCCGAGGCGGTCGAGCTGGTCGTGCAGCTCACGGGAACGAGCCCGGCCGCGTTCGGCAGGACCGTGCGGGCCCGAGCCCGAGCAGAGGTCGATCTCAGCGGTGCTGATGCTCGCGCTCGCTCGTTGCGGCGTGGGGCTGCGCCGTGAGTGTGGGGTGCCGCTCGCCGCTCCGTACGCATGGTCGCGCTCGCTCGTTTCGGCCCGGGGCTGCGCCGTGAGTGTGGGGTGCCGCTCGCCGCTCCTGCTCACGGTCGCGTCGGCCGGGATGCTTCGGCCGGCAGGCCGGTCAGTGCGCTTCGAGGACGCCGTCGTCGGCGAAATCGGCGAAGGCGGATGCCGCGCCCGACAGG
>DAIQOP010000045.1:0-8632 GCA_036787815.1 Actinomycetota bacterium | reverse complement strand
TTCGAGGACGCCGTCGTCGGCGAAATCGGCGAAGGCGGATGCCGCGCCCGACAGGAGCGGGAGGCAGTTCATGCCGCCGCCCACCGGGATCGTGTAGTTGCGGATGCTCGCCGGGTTCACCGACTGGGCGAGCCGGCCGAGGCGATAGAGGTCGGTGAGGCTCGCTCCGGTGATCGTCGCGTTCTGGCCCAGCAACGCGAGCAGGCGGAACGCGCCCGTCGGCGTGCTGGCCCGCGCGCGGAGCTGCGACATGGCGGCGAGGATGAGCGACGCCTGGTTCTCGGTGCGGGTGATGTCGCCTCGGGGGAAGTCGTGCCGATCACGGGAGTAGGCGAGTGCTCCGCCGCCGTCGACGTGGTAGAGGCCGGGTTGGTAGTAGGCGCCGGAATCGTGGTCGTTCATGTGCGAGGTGACGTTGATGGTGACGCCGCCGACGCCGTTCACGACCGCGCCGAAGCCGGCGAAGTCGAGCAGCACCGAGTACCCGATGTTGACCCCGAGGAACTGGTTGATCGTCGCCGCCATGAGGCGCGGGCCGCCGTAGGCGTTGGCGGCGTTGATCTTGCCGCTGCCGTTGCCGGGGATCGACGCGCACGTGTCGCGCGGGATGTTGAGGATCGTGCCCTTCTTCAGCTTGGGGTTGATGGCGAGCACGTGCAACGCGTCGCCGCGTGAACCGCCGACACCCGGGCGGAGGTCGCTGCCGATGAGGAGGATGAATTGCGTGCCGCTGGGTTCACCCTCGAAGTTCGCGGTCGCGAACTTCTGCACCTTGATCAGCGTCTTGCCCGACGCGAGCGGGATGCGCGCGCCGTGCAACCAGGCGGTGACGAGGCCCGCGAAGGCCATCGCGACCACGGTCGTGCCGATCGTGATCGCGCGCAGCACGCGCACGGCCCAGTGCCGCTTCGGGTTCCGCCGTTTCGCGCGCGGCACGGTCGCGTGGTCGGTCGAGGAGGTCATGGCGCCGCCGTGGTGGTCGTGGCCTTCAGCGTGGTCGTGGTCCCACCGTTGTCGCGGCGCACGATGAGGCTGTAGCCGCTGATGAACCAGGTCTTGTGGCTGTTGGGCTCGAATACGAGGTTGCCGACGCGGCTGACCGTGAGCGGCCCTTGATCGGTGGTTCCGGTCACCGAGAGACTGAACTGCGCGCCGATCATCACGAGCTTCCCGTGATCCTCGAGCGCGACGAGATTGAGCGGCTGCTTCACCGTCTTGGTGACCGCGATGATCTTGGGGGTGCTCTCGTCGCTCAGCGCGGCACGGTCGCGACCTCGCACGCCCACCCGGTTGGCGAGCGACGAGGCGAAGAACCCCACGAGCCCGGTCGCCGGGCTACCGGTGAACAGCGGACGCGCGATGCCGGTGGCGATGTACTTGTTCACCAGATTTCGGATCGCGTTCGCCGTGGCCGCGTCGAAGGGTCGGAGCGGCAATCCGGCCGGCTGCACCTGCCGCGAGCCGAGGCTCAGCGCCAGCGACACGGTCGGCGCGCCCTTGGCGTCGGTCGCGGGCACGCCGCTCGTGGTCGATCGGTTCGCGCTCGAGCCGTGGCACGACGCGAGCACGAGCAGTGCCGCGCAGGCGAGCGCGAACGGGGAGGCGAACTTTCGGAGGGGGGATGAGGAGCGCATGACGCGGCCAGGATGCCACGTCGTGCTCACCGTTCCGCGTCATCCCAGCGCGCGGCGCCCGGATCGGTGCAGATGAGAACCTGCAGATGAGAACCTAGAGACCGGTCAGGAGTTGGCGGACCGACTCTTCGGAATCGGTCGTCACGAGCGCGAGTACCTCGTCGCCGGGGTACAGGACCGTGTCGCCCCGGGCGAAGAGCACGTGATCGTCGCGGACGATCGCGACGATCGTCGCGTCGCGCGGCACCTCGAGATCGCGGATCGGTTGACCGGCCACCGGCGCGTTCTCGGCGAGGGTGACCTCGACGAGGCGAACCTGGCCCCCTTCGAGCTGGAAGAGGCGCACGAGGCGCCCCACGCTCACGGCTTCGTCGACGAGCGCGGTGATGAGATGCGGGGTCGACACCGAGAGGTCGACGCCCCACGACTCGTTGAAGAGCCAGTGGTTCTTCGGGTGGTTGACGCGCGCGATGACGCGCGGAACCGCGAACTCCTGCTTGGAGAGCAGCGAGACGACGAGATTGTCCTCGTCGTCGCCGGTCGCGGCGACCACGACGTCGCAGGTGTCGACCTTCGCGTCGCGCAGCGAGTTGACCTCACACGCGTCGGCGACGCGCACGTCGATGCCGGGCACTTTGTCGAGGCGCGACGCGACTTCGGGGACCTTCTCGAGCAGGAGCACTTCGTGGCCGTTCGCGACGAGCTCTCGCGCGATGAACCATCCGACGTTTCCCGCGCCCGCGATCGCGACGCGCATCAGTGATGTCCTCCCGTTTCCGGCTTCGCGTCGAGCCGTTCCTGCAGCTCGCCGAGCGCATCGGAGGCGACGACGAGATGGAGGATGTCGCCTTCCTGGCCCACGAGGTCGGTGGCGAAGATCCGAGCCGTTCCGAGCCGGGTGACCGAGACGAGCTTGGCCCGACCGGGCTCCTCGAGCGCTCCGAGCGGCCGGCCGGCCCACGAGGCGGGCAGGTCGCGCTCGACGAGGGCGACCTCGCCGGTGGAGTCGGTCCAGCTGGCTGCGTGGTCGCCGGGGAGCAGGCGCCGCATGACCTGGTCGGTGGTCCACGCGACGGTGGCGACCGTGGGGATCCCGAGCCGCTGGTAGATCGCGGCGCGGCGGGGGTCGTAGATGCGGGCGACGACCCGCTCGATCTCGAAGGTCTCCCGCGCGACGCGGGCCGCCATGATGTTGGAGTTGTCGCCGCTGGTGACCGCGGCGAGTGCGCCGGCCTGGTCGATCTGCGCCTCGAGGAGGGTGTCGCGGTCGAAGCCGAAGCCCACGATGGTCTTGCCCGAGAACGAGGGCGGCAGGCGCCTGAACGCTTCCTTGCGCTTGTCGACGACCACGACGGTGTGGCCTCCGAGCTCCAGGGCCCCGGCCAACTCACTTCCGACTCGGCCGCATCCGACGACCACGACGTGCACGCTGATGCTCCCGCTTCGACGATGTCTCGCCCGGCGCGTCCGCCGGTGCGCTGGCATCGTAACCCTGGCACGGTCCGAAGCCCCATCCGACGCCGTGCTTGACTTGTCGGGTGCAAACCGTCCCTGAAGATCCAGTCCAAGCGCCGGTGCGTGCCACCGGGCCCCTCCCGCTCCCCGCGACGCCCGACATCGCGCTGCCGGAATCGCTCGGATACCGCCTGAAGAACAAGCTCCTCGGCGCGCCCCTGCATACCGAGGAGCTCGAGAACGAGCGCCTCGGTATCCCCACCGCGCTCGCCGTGTTCTCCTCCGACTGCATCTCGTCGTCGGCGTACGCGACCGAGGAGATCCTCGCCCACCTGTTGCCCTATGTGGGCCTCGCCGCGTTCCTGTTGGTCGTGCCGATCACGGTCGCGTTGTTGGTGGTGCTCGGCTTCTTGATCCTCTCGTACCGGGAGACGATCAAGGCGTACCCGACGGCCGGTGGCGCGTACATGGTCACGCGCGACAACTTCGGATTGCTGCCCGCGCAGGTCGCCGGTGTCGCGTTGCTCACCGACTACATCCTCACGGTGGCGGTGTCGGTCGCGGCAGGCACCGCCGCGCTCGCATCCGCGGTGTCGTCGCTCGCGCCGTATCGCGTCGAGATCTCGGTCGGCTTCATCGTGGTCATCGCGATGACGAACCTCAAGGGCGTGCGCGAGTCGGGCAAGTTGTTCGCGGCGCCGACGTACTTCTTCATCGCGATGATGGGTGTGATGCTCGCGATCGGATTCATGAAGATGGGCGGCGGGCACCTGCACCCGCAGCAGCTGAACAAGAAGGGCATGATCCACATCGGCAACGCCGGCACCGGGATGCTCTACGGGCTTTCGCTGTTCGCGATGCTCCGGGCGTTCGCATCGGGTGGTGCCGCCGTCACGGGTGTGGAGGCGATCTCGAACGGCGTGACCGCGTTCCGCAAGCCGGAATGGCTCAACGCGCGCAGGACGCTGATGATCATGGGCGGCGTGCTCGCGGTGCTCTTCCTCGGGCTCTCGATCCTCTCCACCCGCACCCACGCCGTGCCGTACGAGAGCGGGACACCCACGGTGATCTCGCAGATCGGCAAGACGGTCTTCGGCGGCGGGGTGCTCGGCAACACGCTGTTCTACGCGTTGCAGGCCGGCACGATGCTGATCCTCGTGCTCGCCGCGAACACGAGCTTCGCCGACTTCCCCCGCCTCGCGTCGTTCCACGCGGGCGACAACTTCATGCCCCGCCAGCTCACCAAGCGCGGGCACCGGCTCGTGTTCTCCAACGGCATCATCGCCCTGTCCGTCGCCTCGGCGATCCTGGTGATCATCACCGGGGCCCAGGTCGACCGGTTGATCCCGCTCTACGCGATCGGCGTGTTCACGTCGTTCACGCTCTCGCAGTCGGGCATGGCGAAGCACCACTGGACGCAGCGCGAGCCACATTGGAAGCGCGGCATGGCGATCAACGGCATCGGTGCGGTCCTGTCGTTCATCGTCGACATCATCGTCGCGATCACGAAGTTCACCCACGGCGCCTGGTTCATCATCCTGCTCGTGCCGCTGATGGTCGCGGGGCTCGTCCGCCTGAACCGGCAGTACGAGCTGGAGGAGGAGCAACTCGAGGAGGACGCGGAGGCGTCGATCACCGCGCCGATCCTGCGCCGGCACGTCGTGCTCGTCTTCGTCAACCGGCTCGACACGAGCACGGCGCGCGCCATTCAGTACGCGCGTGCGCTGATGCCCGACGAGATGCGCGCGGTGCACATCGCGGTCGACCGCGCGGGCGCGAAGGCGCTCGCCGAACGGTGGCGGAAGCTCGGCCTGTCGCGCGTGCCGCTCGAGCTCGTCGACTGCCCCGATCGGCGCGTCGATCGTGCCGCGGTCGAGACCGTTGCCGCGGAGCTCGACGGCACCACCGAGGTCTCGGTGCTCCTCCCGCACCGCGTCTACAGCCGGTTCTGGCATCGGTTGTTGCACGACAACACCGCGAACGAGATCGCCGGGGTCGTCGGCCGCCTGCCGCACGCCAACGTCACGACGGTGCCGTTCCACTTCGAGCCGCGGGCGCACAAACCCGCCGAGCCGGGGCCGGGCGCGAGCGACCGGGCGTGAGCGGCGAGATCGTCGCGCCTCCCGTCAAGGCGATCGGCGACGTCCGCTGGCGCGACGTCTGCGCCATCAACGGCCGGGTGCGCTCGCTCCGGGTGCAACCCTGGGCCGACGTGGCGTCGCTCGAGGCCGTCGTCGTCGACGAGACCGGCGGGCTGGTTCTCGTGTTCCTCGGCCGGCGTTCGGTGGCGGGCATCGACCTCGGGCGCCATCTGGTCGCGGCGGGGCGCGTGGGTCAGCACCGGGGCTATCTCGCCATGCTCAACCCCTGGTTCGAGCTGAAGTAGCGCAGGGCTACTCCCACTTGACCTTTTGCCTGACCAAAACCTAAAGTCCCGGCCATCGAAGCGACAGACCAGAAGCTCTCCAAGTCAGAGCGCGAGGCCCTGAAATCCATCTACCGGCTCGCCAACGAGCACGGGGAGGCCCACACCGGCGCGCTCGCGGAACGGCTCGGGGTGAGCCCCGGCACCGTCACCGCCACGGTGAAGCGCCTCGCCGACCGGGAGCTCGTCGACCACACGCCCTACCGGGGCGTGGCCCTCACGACGCCGGGCCGCCGTGCCGCGGTCGACGCCATCCGGCGCCACCGGATCGTCGAGCGCTTCCTGGCCGATCTGCTCGGTTACGCCTGGAACGAAGCCGACCGGCTCGCCAAGAGCTTCGAGCACGAGCTTCCCCAGGAGGTCGAGGACCGGCTGTTCGTCGCGCTCGACCGGCCGGCAACCTGCCCGCACGGGTTCCCGATCCCCGAGCGCGAGACCGGCGTGCTCCCGGAGATGCACACCCTCTACACGCTCGAGCCCGGAGACGTCGCGGTGGTCGCGATCTCGGGCTCGACCGACCCGGAGATCGTTGCCTTCCTCGACACGCTCGGCCTCCGGCCCGGCGTGGCCGTCGAGGTCAAGGAGAAGCAGGCGTTCGACGGCCCCTTGGTGCTGCGGGTCGACGGACGAGATCGAACGCTCGGCAGCACTGTTGCGAACCAGGTCTTCGTTCAGAGATCGCCCGCAAAGAAGGAGCCCACGGCACCATGATTCATGTCCTCGCCGCCGAAGGCGGTTACCAGAGCTTCCACCTCCACGGGGGTGAGTGGTTCTGGCTCCTCTTCTCCGCCGCGACGGCGCTCCTCGCCATCGTCGTCGGCATCTTCCTGGGCAAGGGAGTGCTGGCGGCCGACAAGGGCACGCCGAAGATGATCGAGATCGCCGACGCGATCCAGGAGGGGGCGATGGCCTACCTCCGGCGTCAGTTCAAGACGATCATCGTCATCCTGGTGCCCGTCGCGGCGGTCGTGTTCGCCACCTCCACCAAGGTGCTGAACCCGAGCGGCGGGATCGCGCTGTCGTACGCGCAGTCGGGCACCTTCCGCACGCTCGCGTTCGTCGCCGGCTGCTTCATGTCGGGGCTCACCGGCTTCATCGGGATGAGCCTGGCGGTACGCGGCAACGTCCGCACCGCGGCCGCGGCGCGTACGGGCTCGCTGCCCGCGGCGCTCAAGGTCGCGTTCCGCACCGGCGGGGTCGCCGGCATGTTCACCGTCGGTCTCGGCCTCTCCGGCGCGACGGTGATCATCATGATCTTCCAGAACACGGCCTCCGCCATCCTCATCGGCTTCGGCTTCGGCGGTTCGCTGCTCGCGCTGTTCCTGCGGGTCGGCGGCGGCATCTTCACCAAGGCGGCCGACGTGGGCGCCGACCTCGTGGGCAAGGTCGAGCAGGGCATCCCCGAAGACGACCCCCGCAACCCCGCGACCATCGCCGACAACGTCGGCGACAACGTGGGTGACTGCGCGGGTATGGCGGCCGACCTCTTCGAGAGCTACGAGGTCACGCTGGTCGCGTCGATCATCCTCGGGGTCGCGGCCTTCAAGTCGATCGGCGCCAACCCCGCGCTCGGCTTGATCTTCCCGCTCGTCGCGCGCGCCATCGGTGTGCTCGCCTCGATCGTCGGTGTGTTCGCGGTGCGCGCCACCGACAACGACAAGTCGGCCATGGCACCGATCAACCGCGGCTTCCTCACCGCCGGCATCCTCACCGTCATCGGCACCGGTGCCGTTGCGCTGACCTACGTCGGCAACAAGCACGACAACGAGGGTTGGAAGTGCTTCGGAGCGGTGGTGATCGGCCTCGTGCTCGCGCAGCTCGTCAGCCGGCTCACCGAGTACTTCACCTCCACCGAGCGCGCCCCGGTGAAGGAGATCGCCGACGCCGCGGCCAGCGGTGGTCCGGCCACCGCGGTGCTCGCGGGCATCAGCTCGGGTCTCGAGTCGTCGGTGTGGGCGATCGTCGCGATCGCGGGTGCGCTGGCCTGCGGGATCGCGCTCGGCGGCGGCAATATCCAGTTCTCGCTGTACCTCGTGGCCCTCACCGGCATGGGCATGCTCGCCACGACCGGTGTCGTCGTGTCCGAGGACACGTTCGGCCCGGTGGCCGACAACGCGGCGGGCATCGCCGAGATGTCCGGTGAGTTCGAGGGCGAGGCCGCCCGCATCATGGTGAGCCTCGACGCGGTCGGCAACACCACCAAGGCCGTCACCAAGGGCTACGCCATCGGCTCCGCGGTGATCGCGGCCGTCGCGCTGTTCGCGAGCTACATCGAGACGATCGGCAGCGAGTTCAACATCAAGGCCACCGGATCGGCACTGTTCAACAACCCGCTCACCCAGATCAACGTCGCCAACCCGAAGACCTTCATCGGGCTGCTCATCGGCGGCTCCGTCGCCTTCCTGTTCAGCTCGCTCGCGATCAGGGCCGTCGGCCGCACCGCGGGCACGGTGGTGCAGGAAGTGCGGCGGCAGTTCGCCGACGGGAAGATCATGTCGGGCGAGAAGCGGCCCGACTACGGCCCGGTCATCGACATCTGCACGCGTGCGTCACTGCGGGAGCTCGCCACACCGGCGCTGCTCGCGGTGCTCACGCCGGTGATCATCGGCTTCGGCATCAACTACCTCGCGCTCGGTGCGTTCCTCGCGGCGGTGATCCTCACCGGTCAGCTCATGGCCAACTTCCTGTCGAACGCCGGCGGTGCGTTCGACAACGCCAAGAAGTACATCGAGGACGGCCATCACGGCGGCAAGAACTCCGACGCGTACCGCGCCGCGGTGATCGGCGACACGATCGGCGACCCGTTCAAGGACACCGCGGGCCCGGCGCTCAACCCGTTGATCAAGGTGATGAACCTCGTGTCGCTGCTCATCCTGCCCGCGGTCATCAGCATGCAGCGCCACCACAACAACGTCGGTCGCTTCACGATCGCCGGGGTGGCGCTCGTGGTGCTGCTGGGCGCGATCGCGTTCTCGAAGCGCTCGGGTGCGGGCCTCATCGCCGCGGCCCCCGAGCCGGAGCCCGCGCCCGCGGGTTAGAGGTACGACTGCTCCCGCCCCCGGTCCGACGTCGGGGCGGGGGCCGAGTGCTGTCCGGGGTCGGTTCAGCGGTTCAGCGG